>JAMOVS010000059.1 GCA_027061845.1 Thermaceae bacterium | reverse complement strand
CGCGATCGCCACCGACCGCGTCCGCGGCGTGCTCATGACCGCCCAGCTCTTCTTGCAAGACGGCCTCTCCGAGCGCGACGTCTTCGCCGCCTACCGCGAGGTCTACCGGGAGGCTCCCTTCGTCCGCGTCGTCAAGCAAAAGCGCGGCATCTACCGCTACCCCGACCCCAAGGTCGTCGAGGGAACGAACTACGCCGAGGTGGGGTTCGAGCTCGAGCCCGACACCGGCCGGCTGGTGGTGATCAGTGCCATCGACAACCTGGTGAAGGGCACCGCCGGCCACGCGATCCAGGCGTTGAACCTCCGTATGGGCTGGGACGAGAAGACCGGGCTTGAGTGGCCTGGCCTCCACCCCTAGCCGGTAGGCTGGAGTATGGCGGCTCCCAGAATCGAAGGCGAGTCCCTGCTTGCCCGTTTTTTGACCCCCGAGGTCTACCAGGCGCTTAAAGACCGCGAGACCTACTTCGGGGTCCGGCTCGAGCACCTGATCGCCTCCGGAGTTCAAAACCCCGACTCGGCGATCGGCGTCTACGCCGGCGACGAGGAGAGTTACTCGGTCTTCGCCCCGCTCCTCGACCCGATCATCGAGGCCTACCACGGCTTCGGCCCCGGGGACCGGCACGTCTCCGACCTCGACCCTGGCGGCCTCGAGGACCAACCCCTGGACCCCGCCGGGCGCTACGTCCTCTCCACCCGGGTGCGGGTGGCGCGGAACCTCTGCTGCTTCCCCTTCGGGCCGGTGATCGGCTTCCGCGAGCGGCGCATGGCCGAGCGGGCGATCCTCGGGGCCCTGGAGACGCTCGAGGGCGAGCTCGCCGGCAGCTACCACCCGCTCCCCGCCCTGGACCCGGCCACCCAAGCCCGGCTGGTCGAGGAACACCTGCTCTTCAAAGCCGGCGACCGCTTCCTCGAGGCCGGCGGCTTCAACCGCCACTGGCCGGACGCCCGCGGCGTCTTCCTCAACCGGGAGAGGACCTTCCTGGTCTGGGTCAACGAGGAGGACCAGCTCCGCATCATCAGCATGGAAAAGGGCTCCCATTTAAAGCGCGTCTTCTCCCGGTTGGTGCAGGCGCTGGCCGAGCTCGAGCGGCGCCTTTCCTTCGCCCGCTCGCCCCGCCTCGGCTACCTGACCAGCTGTCCCACCAACCTGGGAACGGGGATGCGGGCGAGCGTCCACGTCCGCCTCCAGCGCCTTCCCGAAGAGGAGATCCAGGCCATCGCCCTTGCCCACGGCCTCCAGGTCCGGGGCACCCACGGCGAGCACACCCAGGCCGAGGGGGGCGTCTACGACGTTTCCAACAAGCGCCGGCTGGGGATCACCGAGGTGGAGGCGCTCAGGCAGCTCGAGGCGGGGATCCGGGCCCTCATCCGAGCGGAAGGGGCATAGGTCCAGTGATTCTGAGAGTCGGGGCGTTGCTGGTGCTGCTCCTCGCGGGGTGCCGGAGCACGCCCCCCGAGCCCCGGTACCTGCTCGGCCTCCACCTCGCGGAGACCGAGGGTATAGCAGGCTACTCCGCCAAGCTCGAGCAGGCGGCCGAGCTCGACGCCCAGCTGGTGCGAATCCCTGCCGACTGGAACGCCCTCGAGCCCGGGACCCCCGGCCGGTTCGACGGCGCCTACCTCGAAGAGCTCAAGACCCGCTTCCAGCGGGCCGAGACGCTCGGGCTAAAAGCCGTCCTCATGTTCGCCCAAAGCCCCGCCTGGGCAAACGGCGGCGCCCCGCCCGCCCATCCTCCCCGCCCCGAGCACCACCGCGACTATGCCGACGCCCTCGCCCGCCTGGTGGCGGCGATCGGCCCCGAAAGGGTCGCCGCCGTCGAGGTATGGAACGAGCCCAATAGCGTCGAGTTCTGGGGCGAGGTCGAGCCCCGGGCGGGGACCTACGTGCTTGTGCCCCTCGCCTACGCAAGGGAATACGCGGACCTCCTGAAGGCGGCCCACCACGCCCTCAAGGCCCGCTTCCCGGACCTCCCGGTGCTCGGGGGCTCGCTGGCCTCCGCCGACCTCGACTACCTGAAGGCGCTCTTCGCCGCCGGCGCCCGGATGGACGCCCTCGCCCTCCACCCCTACGCCCGGGTGGACGAGCGCCAGGGGCCCCACCACGGCCGGGCCCAGTACCCCGACCAGTGCAACGAGGAAGACCCCCTTGCCCCGCCCTGGTGCTTCGAGACCGGGCTCGATCGGATCCGCGCCTGGCTCAACGAGCACGGGCGCGCCGGTCTTCCCCTCTGGCTCACCGAGTTCGGGGTGGGAAGCGGCGACGCCTGGGGCGACGCGGGGAGCGAAGAAGAACAAGCGAAACACCTAAGGATCGCGCTCGACCTGCTCGAGGCCCACGCCCGCCGCTGGCGGGTCCGGGCCGCGATCTGGTACCGCCTCCAGGACGAGGGCGAGGACCGCTTCGGCCTCCTCCGCGAAGACGGCAGCGAAAAACCCGCTGCCCGGCTCTTTCGCGAGCGCGCCCCCTAGCCAAGACCCACCCGGATGCAAGAAAATGCGGAGCGTGGAAGACGGGCTGATCGTTGTTAAGGTCGGCGGTGCCGAGGGCATCGACTACGAGGCGGTGGTCGAGGACGCGGCCGAGCTCTGGAAGAAGGGCCAGAAGCTGATCCTCGTCCACGGCGCCAGCGCCGAAACCAACCGGGTCGCCGAGGCCCTCGGCCACCCGCCCCGGTTTTTGACCCACCCCGGCGGCATGACCTCCCGGCTCACCGACAAGAAGACCCTCGAGATCTTCAACATGGTCTACGCCGGCAAGATGAACAAGCACCTGGTCGAGCTCTTCCAAAAGCGGGGTGTGAACGCGGTGGGGCTAAGTGGCCTGGATGGCCGCGTCTTCGAGGGCAAGCGCAAGAAGGCGATTAAGTACGTCGAGGGCGGCAAGGTCAAGATCCACCGCGGCGACTTTTCCGGCTCGGTGGAACGGGTGAACAAGGAGCTCCTCGCCCTCCTCCTCGAACACGGCTACCTCCCGGTCCTCACCCCGCCGGCGGCAAGTTTTGATGGCGAGGCCATCAACACCGACGGCGACGTCGCCGCCGCCCGGGTGGCCGAGGCCTTCGGCGCCAGGGCGCTCGTTTACCTCTCGAACGTCCCCGGGCTCTTAGAGCGCTACCCCGACGAAGGTAGCCTCATCCCCAAGATCCCCGCCGCCCAGGTTGAGGAGTTCATGCGCTTCGCCGAGGGCCGGATGAAGAAAAAGGTGCTGGGCGCCGCCGAGGCGGTGCGGGCCGGGGTGCGCCGGGTGGTCTTCGCCGACGCCCGCGTCGACCGCCCCATCACCCGGGCCCTCGCCGGCCAGGGAACGGCGATTGAGTAGCATTGGGGCATGGACTGGCTCGCCGTCGAAAAGCGCCACGATTCCGGGGTCTACGCCAAGTCGGACTTCGTCGTCACCCGGGGCGAGGGCGCCTACGTCTGGGACACCGAGGGGAATCGCTACCTCGACCTGATCAACGGCATCGGGGTGGGGTTTTTGGGCCACGGGCACCCCAAGGTGGTCGAGGCCATCAAGGCCCAGGCCGAAAGGCTGATGGTCCTGCCCCAGGTCTTCGCCTCCGACCGCCGGGCCGAGTTCTATAAAGCCCTGACCGACGTCCTTCCCGAGTCTCTGACCCGGGTCTTCCCCACCAACTCGGGCACCGAGGCGGTGGAGGCCGCCCTCAAGTTCGCCCGCGCCGCCACCGGCAAGAAGAAGTTCGTCGCCGCCATGCGCTCCTTTCACGGACGCACCTTTGGCTCGCTTTCGCTCACCTGGGAGAAAAAGTACCGCGAGCCCTTCATGCCGCTGGTCGAGCCGGTGGAGTTCATCCCCTACAACGACGTCGAGGCCCTGGAAAGAGCGGTGGACGAAGAGACCGCGGCGCTTATTCTCGAGCCCGTCCAGGGCGAGGGCGGGGTGCGGCCGGCGACCGAGGCGTTTTTAAAAGCCGCCCGGAGGCGCACCGAGGAAGTAGGGGCCCTCCTGGTCCTCGACGAGATCCAGACCGGCCTCGGCCGCACCGGGCGCCTCTTCGCCTTCGAGCACTACGGGGTGGTGCCCGACGTCCTGACGCTGGCAAAACCCCTGGGCGGGGGCTTCCCCTTAGGCGCCATGGTCACCACCGACGCGGTCGCCGACAAGATGCCCAAAGGCGCCCACGGCTCCACCTTCGGCGGCAACCCGCTGGCGATGGCGGCGGGCACGGCGGCGATCCGGGCGGTAGTGGAAGAACGCCTCTGGGAACGGGCCGGGCGGCTTGGGGAGGTCTTCATGGAGGCCCTGCGGAAGATCCAAAGCCCCAAGATTCGGGAGGTTCGGGGCAAGGGCTTGATGGTCGGCATCGAGCTCAAGGAGAAGGCCGCCCCTTACCTAAAACGCCTGGCGGAGGAGCACCGCATCCTGGGTCTGCAGGCGGGCGCGAACGTAATGCGCTTTCTGCCCCCGGCGGTGGTGACGGAAGAAGAACTGCTTTCGGCCGCCCGGGCGGTGGGGGAGGTGCTTGATGAAGGGAAGTAGGAGGTGGGAGGTGGGATGTAGGGAAAAAGGCATTTCCTACCTCCTACCCCCTACCCCCCATCCCCCGAAAGGAGCTTTATGAGCCTCCCTCCCCTCCCCTACGACCCCCGCACCGAGCCGATCCGCTTTTTGAAGGAAGCGCTCGAGATCCCCTCACCCTCGGGGAGCGAGCGGCTGGTGGCCCAGCACTTCGTCCGCGGCCTGAAGGCGATGGGCATGGAGGCCTGGGTGGACGAGGCGGATAACGCCCGCGCCACCTGGGGCCACGGACCGCTTGAAGTCGCCCTGGTCGGCCACCTCGACACCGT
Source organism: Thermaceae bacterium (assembly GCA_027061845.1). Lineage (GTDB taxonomy): Bacteria > Deinococcota > Deinococci > Deinococcales > Marinithermaceae > WFXV01. Next base: position 28,543 of record JAMOVS010000059.1, on the reverse strand, counting down.
GCCCGGCGAGGTCCCGGTGAGGATCGAGGGGGACAAGCTCTTCGGCCGGGGGGCGGTGGACGCGAAGGGCCCCTTTGCCGCCTTCACCCTTGCCGTCGGCGGCCTGCCCGAGGTGCTAAAAAAGAAGCTCACCCTGCACCTGGTCGGGGCCACCGAGGAAGAGGCCCCCTCCTCCAAGGGTGCCCGCTACGTGGCCAAGTTCTTGAAGCCTCAGCTGGTGGTCATCGGCGAGCCCTCGGGCTGGGAGGGGATCACCCTGGGCTATAAGGGTCGCCTTCTGGTGCGGGTGCGGAGGGAAAAGGACCACTTCCACTCCGCCCACCACGAGCCCAACGCCGCCGAGGAGCTGATTAGCTACTTCGTGGCCATGAAGTCTTGGGCCGAGGCTTATAACATTGGCCAGCGGCCCTTCGACCAGGTGCAGTACTCGCTCCGCGACTTCCGGGTCGAGGAGCCCGAGATGCGGCAGGTGGCCGAGCTCTTCTTCGACCTCCGCCTGCCCCCCCGCCTGCCCCCGGAAGAGGCGATCGCGAAGCTCCTCTCGTTCGCCCCGCCGACGCTCGAGTTTCACTTCTGGGGCAAGGAGGTCGCCTATAAGGGCGAAAAGGACTCGCCCTTATCCCGCGCTTTCCGCTTTGGCATCCGCCGGGCCGGGGGAAAGCCGGTCTTTAAGCTCAAGACCGGCACCTCGGACATGAACGTCCTCGCTCCCCACTGGCCGGTGCCGATGGTGGCCTACGGCCCCGGCGACTCCGCCCTCGACCACACGCCCTTCGAGCACGTGCTCATCCCCGAGTTCGAAAAGGGCGTGGAGGTGTTGAAAGAAGCACTCACCTTTCTTGCCACGAAAGCAGCCACCAGGCCTGGTGAAGATGCCCCTGGGCGTCCCTGAAGGAAAGCCAGGCCACGGGGTAGAGCCGGCCGGGGTCGAGCGCATCCGCGAGCGTGGGCAATAGCTCCACTTCCTGCACTTCCCCCCGGGCAGCGCAGGCGCCGCCCCCCGCGGCCCCATGCTCCCCCAAGGAGGCGCTCACGAGCACCAGTGGGCAGTCCGCCTCTCGGCGATAGCCGACGACGATCACCGCCGGCCCCTCGCCCGTCCCCCGGGCCTCCCCCACCCGCGCGCCGTCCAAGTAGCGGGTGAGCACCAGCGCATACGCGCCGGGAAACGCCGCCCGAAAGGCAAGCGCCACCTCCGGCTCCGGCGTCACCCCCCGGGCCTTGAGGTCCGGTACCGGCACCCGCGAAACCGGCGCAGCCGCCCAAACCAGCCCCAGGAACACGAGAACCACCCAAACCTTTTTATGCACGCCCTATGCTAACCCCGCGATCTGGCGGTAGGCCTCATAGGCCGCCACCCCCACCACCACCGCCAGGTTCAAGGAGCGCACCGGGCCCGGCGTGGGGATCTTGAGGGAGGGAAAGCGGGCGAGCACCTCGGGGGAAAGCCCCCGGGTCTCGGGGCCGAAGAGGAGCCAGTCGCCTTCCCGGAAGCGGGCGGAATAGAGCGAGCGCTCGGCGCGGGCGCTGAAGGCGAAAACGCGGGCGTCCTCGGGCAAGGCCTCCAAAAACGCCTCCCAGGAATCGTGGAGGACGTAGTTCAGGTGCTTCCAGTAGTCGAGTCCGGCCCGGCGCAGCTTGGGATCGCCCCAGCGAAAGCCGAAGGGGCGGACCAGGTGGAGCTCGGCCTCGAGCGCCACCGCGGTCCGGGCCACGTTGCCGGCGTTTTGGGGGATCTCGGGTTCCACCAGCACGATCCTGAGCACGCGATCAGGCTACATCGGCTTGCGCCGGCTTCGCCCCGCCCCGTAGACTTAAGGCCGGTGGTTTTTCTGAGCGTTCGGTGAAACGCTCTTGGAGGTGATGCTGAATCAGGGAACACAGAATTAACGAAGAGATCCGCGTGCGACAGGTCCGTCTCATCGACGAAGGCGGTCAGCAGCTCGGCATTGTGGACACCCGCGAGGCGATCCGGATCGCCCGCGACAAGGGCCTCGACCTCGTCCTGGTGAGCCCGGCGGCCAAGCCGCCGGTGGCCAAGATCCTCGACTACGGCAAGTGGCGCTACGAGCAGCAACAGCAGGAGAAGGAGCGCCGCAAGAAGCAAAAGCGGCAAGAGGTCAAGGCGATCAAGTTCCGGGTCAAGGTCAGCGAGCACGACTACCAGACCAAGCTGAAGCACGTGCGCCGCTTCCTCGAGGACGGCCACAAGGTCAAGGTGACGATCATGTTCCGGGGCCGGGAGATGGCCCACCCGGAGCTCGGCAAGAAGATCCTGGACCGCGTCGCCGAGGACCTCAAGGAGATCGCCACCGTCGAGATGCCGCCGCAGCTCGCCGGCCGCGATATGAACATGGTCCTTGCCCCCATCGCCAAAAAGTAGTCCCTGTGATAGACTCGAGGACGCTGCGTCCGGGCCCAAGACCCTTCGGGGCGCCCGGCCAGCGGAGGTGAAGTATGCCGAAGATGAAGACCCATAAGGGCGCCAAAGGGCGGGTCAAGGTCACCGCCCGTGGCAAGGTGGTGGCGTACCGGACCGGCAAACGCCACCTGAACTACAAGAAGTCCGGCAAGGTCATCCGGCTCAAAGGCAAGAAGTTCGTGCTCTTCAAGGGCGACGCCCGCAGGTTCCGGGTGCTCCTGCCCTACGACTGGAGGTAAGCGATGCCCCGTGCCAAGACCGGTGTCGTTCGTCGCCGTCGCCACAAAAGGCTCCTGAAGCGGGCCAAGGGCTACTGGGGGCTCCGCTCGATCTCCTACCGCCGGGCGAAGGAGACCCTTCTAAACGCGGCCGAGCACGCCTACGCCGACCGCAAGAAGAAAAAGCGCGAGTACCGCAAGCTCTGGATCGCCCGCATCAACGCCGCCGCCCGGCAGAACGGCATGCGCTACTCGGAGTTCATGCACGGGCTTAAGCTCGCCGGTGTGAACCTCAACCGCAAGGCCCTCGCCGACATCGCGGTGCGCGACCCCGAGGGCTTCAAGAAGCTGGTCGAGACCGCCGCCAAGGCGCGCGGCTAAAAAGCCCGTGCACTCCGCGCGGGGGACCGGTCCCCCGCGCGTATACTTTCCCCGGTGCCCGAGCTCTACGTCTTTTTCATGGCCATGACCCCGGTGGTCGAACTCCGGGGGGCGATCCCCCTGGGGGTGGCCCTCGGGCTTTCCGTCTGGGAGGCCTTTTTCTGGGCGGTGCTCGGGAACCTCCTGGTGGTTCCCTTGCTTTTGACCCTGCTTCCAATCTTCATCCAGTGGCTTGAGCGGGTGCCCCTTTTCAAAAAGCTCTGGGACGCGCTCGAGACCCGCGTCCGCCTCAAAGGCGAAGACCAGGTCCAGCGCTACGGCGCGCTCGGGCTTTACCTCTTCGTCGCCGTCCCTCTGCCCGGCACCGGCGCCTGGACCGGCAGCGTCCTGGCGGTGGTGCTCGGGGTCAAAAAGCGCTACGCGCTGCCCGCGATCACCGCCGGGGTGATCACCGCCGGGGTGCTGGTGGCCCTGGCCAGCGCCGGCGTGCTCCAGGGGCTTCGCTTCCTGGTAAGGTAGACCGCGATGGAAGCGCTCGGCGTGGTGCTTCTCATGCTCGCCTACCTGATCGGGGCGCTGCCGGTGGGCTACTGGATCGCGAAGCGCGTCTCCGGCCAGGACCCGCTCTCCGCCCCGGCCTACAACCTCGGGCTCGAAAGCGCGCTGCGCAAGGTCGGCGCCAAGGCGCTCTTTTTGGCCTTCGTCGCCGACTTCTTGAAGGGCTACCTGGCGGTCGCCCTCCTGACCCCCTTCGGCTTCGGTCCGCCCTGGACCTTCGCCGCCGCCCTGCTCGCCTACCTGGGGCACCTCTACCCCTTCGCCTTCCTGGCCCCCCGCACGCCGCTCCGGGCGCGGGGGGCGGGGGTCTTGCTCGGGGTGCTGGCAGGGCTCTCGGTCGGGGGGCTGGGGACGCTCTATGCCCTGGTGCCGCTGGCCGCCGCACTGGTCGTCTACGCCGCCACCGGCTACGCCACCCTGGCCTCGCTCACCCTGGCGCTGGCGCTCGCGGTGGTGGTGAGCTTCCTCCCCTTCGACCCCTGGAGCAAGGCGCTTAGCTGGGCGCTCTTTCTGCTCGCGCTCTGGCGCTACAAAGAGAACCTGGGCCGGATCCTCGAGGGCACCGAGCCCAAGCTCGGCGAGCCGCTTCCCCTTCCCGACGAGAAGACCGTGGTCTGCGCCTTCATGATCCACCCCCTGACGCTCGAGGACTTCTGGCAGTCGCCCCGGTTCCGCTGGATGCGGCCCCTCGTGGAAAAAGGCCTCGTCCCCGCAGCCTGGATCGAGCGCCTCGCCGAGGCCTTCCGTCCCATGAAGGTGGGCGAGATCCGCGGGGTGAAGACGGCGGACGGCCGCGAGATCCGCTGCCACCTGATCTCGGCCCCCCTTTTGCCCCATCAGATCGTGAATAAGCCCGAGCTCGCGGTCAAACGCGCGATCCAGGGGGCCCGGCTCGCCAGCGAGCTCGGGGCCACCGTCTTCGGGCTGGGGGCGTTTTGGAGCGTGGTCGGCGAGAAGGGCAAGAAGGTCCAGGAGGCCGTCCCCGAGATCCAGGTAACGAACGGCGGCGCCCTCACCGCCGGTACGGTGCGGGCGGCGATCCCGCGGATCCTCGAGCGCTTTGAAAAAGAAGGCAAAAACCCGAAAGAGGCCACCGCCGCGGTGGTGGGCGCCACCGGCGTGGTCGCCTTCGGCATCGCCCGCCAGGTCGCACCCCACTTCGGCCGGCTGATCCTGATCGCCCGCGACCCCGAACGGCTCGAGAAGATCGCCGAGAGCCTGCGGAAGAACCTGGCCCGCAAAGGCGTCGAGACCGAGGTCGTCGCCACCACCGACTACCAAAGCCTCAAAGAGGCCGACCTGATCTTCACCGCCACCAGCGACCCCGAGCCGGTGATCCTGCCCGAGCACGTCAAGGAAGGGGCCTGGATCTACGACGAGGGGGTGCCCCCGGACGTCCACCCCGAGGTCAAGAAGATCCCCGGCGTGCGGGTGATCCCGGGCGGCGTGGTGCGGCTCCCGGGCGAGGCGAAGAGCACCCTGGACCTCCACTTCGGCGGCCCCGACCTGGTGCCCGCCTGCCTCGCCGAGACCATGATCCTCGCCGCCGAGGCGGCCTTCGAGCGCAAAAGCCTCGGCGGCGAGACGAAGAGCGAGAACATCCAGTACTTCGTCGAGCGGGCCCAGGCGCTCGGGTTCACCCTCCTCGACTAGGGTCGGTCACGAGGGGCCCCAGATGATCCACCAGCCCCCGAGATCGCCGCCCTTGATGTCGGGCCCCACCGGTCCGCGGCCGTGGAAGTAGTCGTTGTAGTTGGTCTCGCCGTTCTTGCCGTAGACCCCCATCACCGACCAGATCTCCTCGGGTCCCTGGGTCTCCTTCGCGGTGCGAATCCAGGCCTCGCGCACGGTCCGGGCCCGGGAGGGGAAGGGAAAACCGGTGGCGCTCGCGGCGAAGATGAAGCCCTCCTCGGTGTTGTCGAAGGTCACCGTGGCGTAGCCAAGCAAGAGATGCAGCCCCTGAAACGCCGGTCCCCAGCGCTGCCACCAGGCGCCCCCGGGGGCCGAGCGCTGCAAGGGACCGCAGGCGGCGATCACCAGCCACTCGAGATCCCCATCGCCCCAGCGCGCCTCGTCGTAACGCAGGAAGCGATCGTCCTGCTGGCCACAGAACTGGAACCCGTGGGCGTTGGCGTGGCCGGTGTAGAAGACGAGATCGACGTTGTCCACCACGCCGGCGTCGCTTGTGTCCTTGAAGTCCCGCTCCCAGGCGGCGGACTCGCCGTAGTTGAAGCGAATCTTGGCGCCGGCGAGCCGCATCGTCATCACGAAGCCGCGGGCGTTGGCCGCCGCCCGGGGCAGTCTGGCGCAGCTGCCGATCCACTCGCTGCCGGCGTCCACCACCCCGCCCACCTGGGGCTTCGCGTCATCCCCGGGAAGCTCGATCAAGACGCTATCCCCGGCGGAAAGCCCCTCGGCGTCCTCGACCCAGACCGAGAGGACCTCGGGGCCATCGAGCTGCTCCGCGTCGTAGGTGAGCTCCGGACCCTCGCCCGCCTGCTCCTCGCTCAGCGCGCCGCTCGAGCTCGTCCAAAGGTAGCGATAGGGGGGCGTTCCCCCCTGGACCCGCGCCACCGCGACGATTTTCCCTCCCTCGACCCGGTATTCGATGGTGACCTTGGGCGCCCCCTCGAACGCCGGCACCAGCACCCGCCGGCGCGGCACCTCCTCCCCCTCGACCTCCTCGACCAGCTCGTAGAGGTAGTGGGGGTAGATGCGGCGGACGCCGCTGCGCGATAGCGGAGGCGCGTAGTAGACGAGCTTGGGCTCGGAGAGCGTGCCCAGGTCGAGGCCCCGGGGCAACCCGAGCAACCCCTGCGCCCGGAGCTCGGCCTCCTCCCGGGAGAGGAGCGCCACCCTGGGACCGGGCTTGAGCTCCCGGAAGAGGTAAAAGAGCTGGGTGGGTACCGGCTCGGTCTCGAAGAGCGCCTGCACCTGGGCCCCCGGCCCCATCAGGGGAAGGCCGTCGAGGGCGAGCCGGAAGGAGACCTCCACCCCGAGGATCGTCTCCGCCCGGGTCGCGCCCTGAAGGTCGGTGGCGAGGAAGCGGACCGCCCCCGAAAGGGCCTCGCCCTCCGGCGCAAGCCCCGACCGCGCGAGTGCCGTGAGGAAGCGCTCGCGGGCGGTCTTCTCGTCAAACGCCCCCCGCGCGGCGAGGGCGTCGAAGTCGAAGCGCACGACGGTCGCGTCGCCCCCGTCCTCGGGGTTCCGCTGCTTCCCCAGCGGTTGGGTGGGCAGGCGCAAAACGCCCTGGGAGTCCTCGTAGCGAAGCCCCCCGTCGGCGTCCACCGTGACCCCCTTGAGCCCCAACGCCTCCGCCAGCGCCAAGAGCCGATCGGGGGCGGGGGCACCCACCACCTCGTAGACCCGCGGCCGGCCCCCGTCCTCAGGCGGGGGACCGCCCCCCTGACAGGCCACCAGAAAAACCAAAAGCCCAAGGAACCCTATATACCTTCCTCGCATTCCCCACCTCCCCACCCCAAGCCTTTCCGGGCGGGCGTGGCGAGGGCGTGGCGAGCCGCGGGGCTGGCGGGCGCGAAAAGCAATCCCCTAGAATACGGATGCGAAGGAAAGGAGGCAAAATGCGGCGTTGGTTAGTAGCACTCTTATCCCTATTGGCTCTCGGTTACGCGGAAAAGACCTTTGTAGTCGCCTATCAGGGCGGGGCGGTCACCCTCGACCCCCACATGCGCAACGAGACCACCACCCTGGCCTGGCAGCACCACCTCTTTGAGACCCCCTTCTTCTTCAACCCCGAGGGCAAGGTGGTGCCGGTCCTGGCCGAGAAGATCGAGCTCATCGACGAAAACACCTGGAAGCTCTACCTGAAGAAGGGCGTCAAGTTCCACGACGGCAGCGAGATGACCGCCGAGGACGTGGCCTTCTCCATCCTGCGGGCGGCCACCCACAAGAAGTCCCAGATGAAGGGCTACGTGGGCAAGGTGAAGGACGCCCAGGCCCTGGACCGCTACACCGTCCTGATCAAGACCAAGGTCCCCGACCCCCTGCTCCCCGCCCACCTCGACCACGCCGCGGTGATCCCCAAGGCCTACCTGGAGAAGGTGGGCGAGGAGGGCTTTGGCAAGCACCCGATCGGCACCGGTCCCTACAAGTTCGTCTCCTGGTTGAACACCGACCACCTGAACCTCGAGGCCTTCGAGGACTACTGGGGCGAAAAGCCCGACTTCAAGAAGGTCAAGCTGGTCAACATCCCGAACGGCGCCACCCGCGTCGCCGCGCTGCTCTCCGGCGAGGTGGACATCGCCGAGAAGGTCCTGCCCCAGGACTTCCCCCGGGTGGAGCGCTCCGGCGTCGCCAGCGTCAAGCAGACCCCGGGCGTCCGGGTGATCTACATCGCCCTCGACTACTGGCGGGAGTACGGCTCGGAAGGGCTGCCCCAGGGCGCCAAGAACCCCTTCCTCGATCCCAACGCCCGTAAAGCCATCTACATGGCGATCGACGCCGACACCATCGTGCAGAAGATCATGGGCGGGGCGGCCACGGTGGCGCCGCAGTTCCTGGCCCCCATCCACGAGGGCTACAACCCCAAGATCCAGCGCTTCCCCTACGACCCCAAGGCCGCCCGCGGGCTGCTCGAGGACCTCGGCTACGGCGACACCGACGGCGACGGCTGGCTCGAACTGCCCACCAAGGACGGCGGCCGGGTGCCCTTCAAGCTGCGCATCGACGCCCCCAACGACCGCTACCTGAACGACGCCCAGATCGCCCAGGCGCTGGCCAACATGCTGCGCAAGATCGGCATCCAGGCCGAGGTCAACGCGGTGCCCAAGAAGGTCTTCTTCCCCAACATGACCAAGGGCCACTTCACCATGTACATGGCCGGCTGGGGCTCGATGGACTCGATCAACACCATGCTCTCGATGTTCCACTCCAAGGACGAGGAGGGACTCTACGGCCGCTTCAACCGCGAGCACTACAAGAACCCCGAGGTCGACCGCCTGATCGAGGAGGCGGCCAAGACCTTCGACAAGGCCAAGCGCGAGGAGCTGCTGCAGCAGGCGATGTACATCGCCATGGTCGAGGACGTCGCCTACATCCCGCTGCACTACGAGAACGTGATCGCCGGCGTCCGCAAGGGCGTCCGCTTCACCCCGCGGCCCGACGAGTACCTGCACGCCTTCGAAGCAAGGAAGGAGTAAGCCAAGGAGCCCGGGGGCCGGCCCCCGGGCTCTCCCTTTTTGAGCCATGCGCTACTTCGTCGTCCGATTCCTGCAGATGGTCTTCGCGGTCTGGGCGGTCGCCACCCTGGTCTTCCTCTTCCTCCAGCTCACCGGCGACCCGATGGAGCTCCTGGCCCCCGAGGACATGACCGAGGCCCAGGTCGAGGAGCTCCGGAAGGCCTACGGCCTGGACCAGCCGATCCACGTCCAGTACCTGGTCTACATGAAGAACCTGCTCCGGGGGGACCTGGGGGTCTCCTGGACCTCGGGCGAGCCGGCGCTCGCCCTTTTGGCCCAGCGCTTTCCCGCCACCTTGAAGCTGGTCCTGGTGGCGCTCGGGATCGCCATCCTCTTCGGCCTGCCCGCCGGGGTCTGGGCGGCGGTGCGGGCGGACAGCCTGGTGGACCGAACGCTCCGCTTCCTCTCGGTGGTGGGGATCTCCGCCCCCACCTTCTGGATCGGGATCATGCTGATCCTGATCTTCTCGGTGACGCTGGGCTGGCTGCCCTCGGCCGGGGCCCACTCCTGGAAGCACTACATCCTGCCCGGGGTGACCCTCTCCTTCTATCGCATCGCGCTCTTTTTGCGGATGATCCGCTCCACCATGCTCGACGTCCTCTCCCAGGACTACGTCCGCACCGCCCGGGCCAAGGGGCTTTCCGAACGGGTGGTGATCTACAAGCACGCGCTCAGGAACGCGCTGATCCCCTTCGTCACCCTGGTGGGGTTGCAGTTCGGGCACCTGATGGCGGGGGCGGTGGTCACCGAGTGGATCTTCGCCTGGCCGGGGATGAACCGGCTGGCCTTGAACGCGCTCTTCACCGAGGACCGGCCGGTGATCCTCGCCTTCGTGGTGCTGACGGCGGTGATCTTCGCCGCCGTGAACTTCGTGGTGGACGTGCTCTACGGCCTGATCGACCCGAGGGTGCGCTATGCGTAGGTTTCCCTGGTTTACCGCGCTGGTCCTGTTCGCCATGGTGCTGGCGGCGATCTTCGCCCCCTGGATCGCCCCCCACCCGCCCTTAGAGGGCGACCTCCTGCGCCAGCACCTGCCGCCCGCCTGGCTCCCCGGCGGCGACCCCAGCTTCCCCCTGGGCACCGACGAACAGGGCCGGGACATCCTCTCGAACATCCTCTACGGTCTCCGGGTGAGCCTCTCGGTGGGATTCTTCGCGGTGATCATCAGCGTCCTGATCGGGGTGCCGCTGGGGCTTCTCGCCGGCTACAGCCGCCGCTTCGGGGAACTGGTGATGCGGGCGGTGGACATCCAGCTCTCGATCCCCACCTTTTTGATCGCGCTGGTGGTGCTCGCCCTCTGGGGCGCCGGGCTCTTGAAGCTGATCCTGGTAATCGGGATCGTGGGCTGGGCGGAGTACGCCCGGCTGGTGCGGGGGGCGGTGCTCTCGGAGCGAAGCCGGGAGTACGTGCTCGCCGCCGAGGCCCTGGGGGTGCCCACCCCCCGGATCCTCTTCCGCCACATCCTGCCCAACGTGCTCTCGGTGGTCCTGGTCCAGATCTCGGTGGACGTGCCCCGGGTGATCCTGCTCGAGGCCACCCTCTCCTTCCTCGGCGTCGGCGTCTCGATCGAGACCCCCTCGATCGGGCTGATGGTCAAGCGGGGCATGGACTACCTCTTCTCCGGGATCTGGTGGACGACGGCGCTTCCTGGCCTCGCCCTGATGCTGCTCGTCCTCACCACCAACCTGATCGGCGACTGGGCCCGGGACGCCTTCGACCCCCGCCGGAGGCTGGTGCGCTCGTGAAGGAACTGATCGCCTTCGCCCGGGAGCTGATCCAGCTCCCGAGCCCCTCCGGCGCCGAGGCTCCCCTGGCCCGCCGGGTGGTGGCCGAGTTCAAACGGCTCGGTTACGACGAGGCCTGGATCGACGAGGCGGGAAACGCCCTCGGCCTCATCCGGGGCGAGGAGCCGGGCCCGGGCTGGCTCTTCCTCAGCCACCTCGACCACGTGGACGTGGGCGACGAGGCCGCCTGGCCCCACCCGCCCTTTTCCGGCCACCTCGACGAGGAGGGCCGGATCTGGGGCCGGGGGGCGGTGGACATCAAGGGACCGCTGGCGGCGACGGTCTACCTGAAGGCCTTTTTAAGGCGCCGCCCCCGGCGCGACGTCTACGTCGCCAGCGTGGTCGAGGAAGAGCTCGGGGGCCGGGGGGCGGAGCACCTGGTGAAGACGATGGGCGAGCGCTTTGGCGCCGCCGTCGTCGCCGAGCCCTCGAATCTCGAGGTCAAGTACGGCCACCGCGGGGTGGCCCGGGTGCGGGTGCGGTTTTCGGGCCACCCCCACCACGCCGCCCTGGCGGCGCCGGGGGAAAACCCCCACCAGGCGCTGGGCCGCTTCTACCCGCGGCTGGCGGTGGCCCGGGTCCGGACCCACCCGCTCCTGGGCAAGAGCCAGCTCACCCCCACCGTCCTCAAGGCCGACACCGAGAGCCAAAACCGCACCCCGGGCAAGATCGAGCTGGTCCTCGACTGGCGCACGGTGGGGGAGTCACCCGAAGAGATGCGGGCCTTCCTGGCCGAGCTGCTCCGGGGCCTCCCCGCCGAGGCCGAGGTGCCCGAGCTCTGGGAGCACGGCGAGCTCGAGAACACCCCGGGCTTCGTCACCCCGCCGGAGCACCCCTTGGTCCAGGCGCTGCTTTTGGCCAGGCGGCGGGTGCTCGGCGAGGCGGGACCGCCCTCGCTCTGGTTCTTCGCCACCGACGGCCGCTACACCGCCGCCGCCGGCATCGCCACCGCCGGGCTCGGCCCCGGCGACCCCAGGCTCGCCCACACCGAGGCGGAGCGGGTAAGGGCAGAGGACCTGGTCCGGGCGGCCGAGGTCTACGCCGCCTTGGCCGAAGGGCCCTTCCCCTCGAGCTAGTAACCCCCGAGCAGGCCGCGCCGCTTGGTCAGGTGGACCGCCCGGAGGAAAAGCCAAAGCCCCAGGGCCAGGTAGAAGAGCCCGTTGAAAAGCGCTACCGCAAAGGCCCCGGGGTCGAAGGGCAGGCCCCGGGCAAGCAGGTCCCGCAAGATCCCGGCGGCCGGGGCCACCGGCAGCAAGGCCCCGGCCAAGCGGGCCGGCCCTTGCGCCTGCTCCAGCGAGGCCATGATCAAGAACATCATCACGAACTGAAAGAGGTTCAAAAACGCCTGGATCCGCTTGAAGTAAAGCGCCATCGCCCCCAGGGCGTAGCCGATCCCGTAGGCGGATAGCAGGGCCGCCAGCAGGGGCCAAAGGGCCGCGCCGACGAACCGCAGCCGGGCTCCGGTGAGCACCAGCAGCACGAGCAGGATTGCCAGGTTGAAGGCGAGCACGACCAGCAGGGCGGCGAGGTTTCGGGCCAGGTAGACCCGGAGCGGGCCAAACGGCGAGAGAAAGACCTGCTCCAGCGTTCCTTCCCGGGCCTCGCTCATCAGCCCCCAGCTCAGGTCGCCGACGGCGAACATCGTCAGGGTCCAGAGCACGTAGCCCACGATCAGCGCGTCCAGGCGGTCTCCGAACTGGGCGGCGGGGCCGGCGACGTAGCGGGCCCCCAGGAAGAGCCCGTAGAAGATCAGGGTGATCACCACCAGCTGACCGGCCATCTCGACCGGGTAGCGGCGGAGCATCAAAAGGCCCCGTTTGAACTCGATCGCGATCAGCCTAAGCATCGGCCTCCTCCTGGACCAGGCGCAGAAAAACCTCGGTCAGGTCGGCTCGGTGCCGCTCCAGGCGCACGAGCGGCAGGGGACGGAGCACCTCGAGCACCCGCCAAAGCCCCTCCTCCTCGCCGGCGTAGACCACCCGAGCGCCCTCCACCCGGGCCCCCAGCGCCGAGAGCCGGCGCCGGCGCTCCGGGTCCGGCTCGACGGCCAGCTCGATCCGGTAGTGCTCGCCGGAAAACTGGGCCAGGAGGGCCTGGGTGCGATCCTCGGCGACGATCCGGCCCTTGCGGATGATCGCCACCCGGTGCGAGAGCGCCTCGGCGACGGCGAGTTGGTGGGTGGTGAGGAGGATGGCCTGGCCCTCGGCGGCGAGCTCCCGGATCAGCGCCTTGACGCGCTCGGCGGCCTCGACGTCGAGCCCGAGGGTGGGCTCGTCGAGGAGCAGGAGCCGGGGCCGGTGGACCAGGGCGACGGCAATGGCGAGCTTTTGCTGCATTCCCCGGGAAAGCTGCTGGGTGAGGACCCGCGCCTTCTCCAAAAGCCCGAAGCGCTCCAGCATCCGCCGCCCCCGCCGGCGGGCGGTGGCGGCGGAAAGGCCCCGGAGCACCCCGAAGTACTCCAGGTTCTCCAGCGGCGTGAGCCGCCAGTAGACGTTGCGGTTGCCCTCCAGCACCGCCCCCACCCGGGCCAGCGCGGCCGGGTCCCGGTGCGGGTCCCGGCCCTCGATTCGCACCTGGCCGGCGTCGGGCAGGACCAGGCCGGCGATCATCTTGATGGTGGTGGTCTTGCCCGCCCCGTTGGGGCCCAGGAAGGCGAGCACCTCGCCGGGGGCGAGCGTCAGGTCCACCCCGTCCACCGCCACCACCGGCCCGCTGCGGGCGGGGTAGGCCTTGCGGAGGCCCCGGGCCTCGAGCACCGCCTCCATGCAACGATGGTAAACCCTACGCTGGCGGCTACTCCCACCGCCCCCGGTCGCGGGCGCGGTACTTCGCCATCACCTTCTTGAAGGCGGCCTCGAGGCTCACCCCCTCGCGGTTCGCCAACGAGGCGAGGACGAAGAGGACGTCGCCGATCTCTTCTTCAAGGTCCCCCGGGTCCTCCCCTGGTTTGGGGTTCTTCCCCTCGCGGTGGGAGAGGACCCGGGAGAGCTCGCCCACCTCCTCCACCAGGCGGGCGAGCTGGAGTAGCGGCGGGAAGTAGCCGGTCTTAAAACTTTTGATCCAGGCGTCGACCTCGGCCTGAAGCTGGTCCAGGGTCACCGGCGCCCCTCGATCTCGGAGAGCTCGAGGCCGTAGAGCCCCAGCAGCCGCACCGCGTTCTCCACGTCGCCGAGGTCCACCATCTCCGAGGGCGAGTGCATGTAGCGGTTGGGGATGCTGACCACCGCGGTCGGCACCCCCTCGCGGGAGAGCGCGATGGCGTCGGCGTTGGTGCGGGTGTGGCTGTTCTCCACGCTGACCGTGTAGGGGATCTTCTCCCGCTCGGCGATCGCCCGAAGCCGCCGCACCAGCTCGGGGTGGAGGTAGGGACCCACCGAGAGGTCCGGCCCCTTGCCCAGCTCGGCCTGGCCGACCAGCTTCTTCTCCACCCCCGGGGTGCGGGTGCAGTGGGTCACGTCCACCACGATCGCCTGCTTGGGCCGAAGACGGAAGGCCGCCGCCAGCGCCCCGGCGCCGGAGACCTCCTCCTGGGTGCTGGCCACGGCGGTGACCTCGGCCAGCACGCCGCTGTCGCGCAGGTGGCGGAGGGCCTCCAGCACCACGAAGGCCCCGATCCGGTTGTCCAGCGCCTTGGAGACGATGCGCCGGCCGTGCAGGTAGCGGAGCGGCGCCGAGAGCACCCCGATCGTGCCCACCTCGACGTAGGAAAGGGCTTCCTCCTTAGAATCGGCCCCGAGGTCGACCCAAAGCTCCTCCACCTTGACCGCCTTGGAGCGGTCCTCGGGGTTCAGGAGGTGGGCGGCCTTCCGCCCCACCACCCCGATCACCTCGCCCTTCTTGCCGAGAAACCGCACCCGCTGGCCGACCAGCACCTGGGGGTCCCAGCCGCCCAGTCCCTGGACGTAGACGAAGCCCTTCTCGTCGATGTCGGTGACGATCAGGCCGATCTCGTCCACGTGGCCGTCCAGGAGCAGCTTGCCGCCCTTGCCGGGGTTGAGCTGGGCGTAGACGTTGCCGTTCGTGTCCTCCCAGACCTCGTCGGCAAACTCCTCGGCGGCCTTCTTCCAGACCTTGGTGGCCTCCCCTTCGAAGCCGCTCGGCCCGATGGCGCCTAAAAGCTCCTCCAGGAGCGGAAGGTTCAGCTCCACCTTCATCGTTCCACCTCCCCGGTGCCCCGGGGGCACCCCTCCCCAGTGTACGGGTAAGTTAGAGGGGTGAAGGCCTCTGTCTTCGGCGTGGGGAGCGAGCTTCTCCTCGGCCATACCCTGGACACCAACACCGCCGAGCTGGCGGCCGACCTCGCCGAGCACGGCGCCCGAGTCGAGGTCAGCTACCGGGTGGCGGACGAACGGGAGCCGCTCGTCCGGGAGCTCGAGCACGCCCTTTCCCATAGCGACCTGGTGGTGGTCACCGGCGGCCTCGGCCCCACCCCCGACGACGTCACCCGGGAGGCGGTGGCCCAGGCCCTCGGCCGCGAGCTCGAGTTCGACCCCGAGGCGTTCGAAGCCATCCGGACCTTCTTCCAACGGCTCGGAAAACCCATGCCCAAAATCAACGAAAAACAGGCGAAAAAGCCCGCCGGCGCCCGCTGGCTGGAAAACCCCAGGGGCACCGCCCCGGGCTTTCTCTGGCAAGAGGGCGGGAAAACGCTGGTGGCACTGCCGGGGCCGCCGGCGGAGTGGCGGCCGATGTGGCAGGCGGCGAAAAAGGAGCTCGGGCTCGAGAAAACGCCCCGCTACCGCAAGGTCTTAAAGACCTTCGGCCTCGGCGAGTCCGACCTCTACCGCATCCTGGGCGAGACCCTCGGCGAGCTCGGGGTCTACGCCAAACCCTGGGGGGTGGAGCTGGTGGTGGCAGACCCGGACCTCACCAAACGCATCCGCAAGAAGTTGAAGGGGAAGATCTGGGGCGAGGACGAGGATACCCTCCCCGCCCTGGTGCATAAAAAGCTCAAGGCCGAGGGGAAGACCCTGGCGGTCATGGAATCGCTGACCGGCGGCTTGCTCTCCGAGCTGATCACCGGCGAGCCCAAGGTTTCCAAGGTTTATAGAGGGGGTATGGTATCGTATACCCGTGAGGCGAAGGTCCGTTTCGGCGTCCCCGAAACGGTGCTCCGCGCCCACGGCCAGGTGAGCGCCGAGACCGCGCGCGCCATGGCCGAGGCGGCTCGGGTCTTTCTGGGCGCCGACTACGGGCTCGCCGTCACCGGGGTGGCGGGCCCCGACCCGCTCGAAGGCCACCCCCCCGGCACCGTGTACGTGGGCCTTTCCGACGCCGGGGGGAGCCGGGCGCGGGGGTATCGCTTCCCCGACCAGGGTCGCGAATCGATACGTCTGCGGGCCGCGTACGCCGCGCTCGCCTACTTCTGGAGTGAAGGATGAGGCTCTTCTACGCCGTCTTTGTACCGGACGAGGTCGCGAAAAAGCTGGCGAAGGCCCAAGAGGGGCTGGTGGGCAGGTGGAAGCCGGTACCCCCCCACCAGATGCACCTCACCCTGCTCTTTCTGGGCGACGTTCCCGAGGAGCGCCTGGGCGAGCTCAAGGGCATCGGGCGGGACGTGGCCCAAAGCGTTCCCGCCTTCACCGCCCGGGTCAGGGGCACCGGCCACTTTCCGGAGGCGGGCGCCCCGCGGGTCTGGTTCGCCAAGGCCGAGGGTGAGGGCTTCGAAGAGCTGGCCGCGGGCTTGCGCACCTCGCTGCCCGAGTTCGCCGACCACAAGCCCTTCAAGCCCCACATCACCCTGGCCCGCAAGAAGGGCCCGGCACCGCGGGTGGCCCCGGTGGTGTTCGACCTCGAGTTCCCGGTACAAAAGCTGGCCCTGGTGGAGTCCAAGCTTTCGCCCAAAGGACCGACCTACCGCGTCGTCGAGACCTTTCCGCTCAAAGGGGTGTGAATAGCGTGGAAAGCGATAAGGAAAAGGTACTGGAAAGCACGCTCAAAACCATCGAGAAACGGTTTGGAACCGGGGCCATCATGCGCCTCGGCGAGGCCCCGCGGCAGCGGGTCGACGTCATTCCCACCGGGAGCCTGGCGCTGGACGTGGCGCTGGGCATCGGCGGCATCCCCCGGGGCCGGATCACCGAGATCTACGGCCCCGAGGCCGGGGGCAAGACCACCCTGGCCCTGCACGTGATCGCCCAGGCGCAGCGTCAGGGTGGGGTCGCCGCCTTCATCGACGCCGAGCACGCCCTCGACCCCAACTACGCCCGGGCGCTGGGGGTGGACACCGACGACCTCCTGATCAGCCAGCCCGACACCGGCGAGCAGGCGCTCGAGATCGCCGAGCTCCTGGTGCGCTCGGGAGCGGTGGACGTGATCGTGGTCGACTCGGTGGCGGCGCTGGTGCCGGCGGCCGAGATCGAGGGCGAGATGGGCGACGCCCACGTCGGCCTCCAGGCCCGGCTGATGAGCCAGGCGCTCAGGAAGCTCACCGCCGTGCTCTCCAAGTCAAACACCGCCGCCATCTTCATCAACCAGCTGCGGGAGAAGGTGGGGGTGATGTACGGCAACCCGGAGACCACCCCGGGCGGCCGGGCGCTCAAGTTCTACGCCTCGGTACGGCTCGACGTGCGGCGGATCGGCCAGCCGATCAAGAGGAAGGACACCCCCATCGGCAACCGGGTCAAGGTCAAGGTGACCAAGAACAAGCTGGCCCCGCCCTTCAAGGAGGTCGAGCTCGAACTCTACTTCGGCCGCGGCATCGACCCCATGACCGACCTGGTCACGGTGGCGGTCGACCAGGGCATCATCGACAAGGCCGGTTCCTGGCTCTCCTACGGCGACCTGCGGCTCGGGCAGGGCAAGGAGCGGGCCGCCGAGTACCTCAGGGAGAACCCCGAGCTGGCCGAGGAGATCCGGGCCAAGGTACTGGAAAAAACCGGCATTCTCACCGCCGAGCCGAACGCCGAGGAAGCCTAGGGGGAGGCCATGGGCTTACTCGAAACCCTACTGGTCCTCGTTTTGCTGGTGCTGGCGGGGGGCTTCTTCCTGCTCCTGAAGCGCCCCGCAGAAAAACCCCAGATCTCCACCGAGGAGATCCGCCGGGCCGCCGAGGAGGAGGCCCGGCGGGTGGTTGAGGAGGCCAAGCGGGAGGCCCGGGAACTGCTCGAGGCCGCCCGTTCCGAGGTCAAAGAGCTCCGCACCCAGGCCGAGCGCGAGGCCAAGGCCCGCCTGGCCGAGATCGAGACCCGGCTGAAGGAGGAGCGGAGCCAGATCCAGGCCGAGCTGGAAAAGGAGCGCACCCGGCTGGTGGAGGAGGCCCGCCGCGAGCGGGAGCGGCTGGCCGCCGACCTGGAGCGGGAGCGGGCCGAGCTGGAAAAGGAGCGCCGCCGGCTCGAGGCCGCCTGGGAGGACCTCAGGCGCGAGCGGGAGGAGCTCAAGAAGCTCGACGAGCGGCTGGTCCGCCGCGGCGAGCAGCTCGACGCCCGGGCCGCCCGGCTGGACGAGCTCGAGGAACGGCTCTCGGCCAAGGAGGAAGAGCTCAAGACCTGGGAGGAGCACCTCAAGGAAAAGGAGCGCGAGATCGAGCTCAAGCTCGAGGAGGTCGCCGGCCTCACCCGCGAGGAGGCCGAGCGGCGGCTCTTCGAAAAGCTCGAGGCCGAGCTCGAGGAGGAGCGGGCGCTCAAGGTCAAGGCGGCGATGGAGAAGGCCCGGCTCGAGGCCAAGAGGAAGGCCGCCGAGATCCTGGCCCAGGCGATCCAGCGCCAGGCCTCGGAGGTGGCCAGCCAGCTGGCGGTCAGCGTGGTGCCCATCCCCTCGGACGCGATGAAGGGCCGGATCATCGGCCGCGAGGGGCGGAACATCCGGGCCTTCGAGGCCCTCACCGGGGTGGACCTGATCATCGACGACACCCCGGAGGCGGTGATCCTCTCCTCCTTCAACCCCCTCCGGCGCGAGATCGCCCGCATGGCGCTCGAGGAGCTGGTCGCCGACGGTCGCATCAACCCCACCCGGATCGAGGAGGTGGTGGAGAAGGCCAAGGAGGAGATGAAGCACTTCCTCTACGAGCGCGGCGAGGAGGCCGCCCTCGAGGCCGGGGTGATGGGGCTAAAACCCGGGCTGGTGCAGCTTCTGGGCCGGCTCCACTTCCGCACCTCCTACGGCCAGAACGTGCTCGCCCACTCGGTGCAGGTGGCCCACGTCGCCGGCATCCTGGCCGCCGAGCTGGGCTACGATCCGGCGATCGCCCGCCGCGCCGGGCTGCTCCACGACATCGGCAAGAGCGTGGACCGGGAGATCGAGGGCTCCCACGTCGAGATCGGCCTCCAGCTGGCCAAGCGCTTCGGCGAGAGCAAGGAGGTCCTGGACGCGATCGCCCACCACCACGACCCGGAGAACGCCGAGACCCCCTACGCCGTGCTGGTCGCCGCCGCCGACGCGGTCAGCGCCGCCCGGCCGGGGGCCCGGCGGGAGTCGCTGGAGGACTACATCAAGCGGCTGGAGCAGCTGGAGAAGATCGCCACCAGCTTCCCCGGCGTCGACCAGGCCTTCGCCGTCCAGGCCGGCCGCGAGGTGCGGGTGATCGTCGAGCCGGGCAAGGTCACCGACCACAAGGCCGCCCTGCTCGCCCGCGAGATCGCCCGCCGCATCGAGCGCGACATGGACTACCCCGGCGAGGTCCAGGTCACGGTGGTGCGCGAGGTGCGGGCGGTGGACCACGCCCGTTGATCCCCACGCGGCCGGGGCCGGGCGCGCCGTCGCCCGGCCTTCGCCTTATCTAGGCGCTCTTGCTGGCCGGCGAGAGCACGATCCCCCACTCGGCGAGCGCCCGGCGGATGCCCTCGGGGCCGATCCCCGCCTTTTCGTGCAGGCTTTCGATCTTGCCCTGGTCGGTAAAGCGGTCGGGCAGGCCGAGCCTTTGGACCTCGGCTTTGAGCCCCATCCTCTCCAGCGCCTCGAGCACCGCCGAGCCGAAGCCGCCGGCGAGCTGGTGGTCCTCGACGGTGAGGAGCTTTTTCCCCTCCTGCGCCAGCCGCCTTAGCATCGCCTCGTCCAGCGGCTTCAAGAAGCGGGCGTTCACCACCCCCACCCGGGGGTCGTCGCCGGCGGCGGCCAGGGCGTATTCCAGGGTCTTGCCGAAGGCCAGGATCATCGCCTCGCTGCCCGGCTTCAAGACCTCCCAGCTCCCCCAGGCGATCTCGGGCCAGGTGCCGGGCTCCGCCGGCGCCACCTTGCCCCGGGGGTAGCGGATCGCCACCGGACCGCCGACCTTTAGCGCCGCCTTGAGCATCGCCCGGAGCTCGGCGGCGTCCTTGGGGGCGAGGATCTTCAGGTTGGGCACGGGGCGCAAGATGGCCAGGTCGAAGACGCCGTGGTGGGTGGGGCCGTCGGCCCCCACCACCCCGGCCCGGTCGATGGCGAAGACCACGTCCAGGTTCTCGATGGCGACGTCGTGGATCACCTGGTCCACCGCCCGCTGCAAAAAGGTGGAGTAGATCGCCACCACCGGCTTCATCCCCCCGAGCGCGAGCCCCGCCCCGGTGGTCACCGCCACGTCCTCGGCGATGCCCACGTCGACGTAGCGCTCGGGGAAACGGCGGGCGTACTCGGTGAGCCCCGAGCCCTCCCGCATCGCCGGGGTGATGGCGAAGATGCACTCGTCCTCCTCGGCGAGCTCGACCAACGCGTCGCCAAAGGCGAGCGACCAGGAGTAGCCCTTGCCCTTCTTGGGCGGGGCGTCGGGGTCGAAGGGGCCGACCCCGTGCCAGTTCACCGGGTCCTCCTCCGCCAGCTTGTAGCCGTAGCCCTTCTTGGTGACGATGTGGAGCAGGGTAGGCCCTTTCAGGTCCTTGAGGTGATCGAGCAGGTAGATCAGCCCCGCGAGGTCGTGCCCGTCCACCGGGCCCACGTAGCGGATGCGCCAGGCGTAGAAGGGGTTTTCCTGGTGCAGCACCAGCTTGGCCGCCTCCTTGGCGCGGTCGGCGAGCTCGTAGAGCCGGGGCGAGATCCGCTCCAGCACCCGCTTGCCCCGCTCCTCGGCGTCCTGCAGCCAGCGCTGTACTTGAAGACTCCGGAAGTAGCGGTTTAAGGCCCCGACGTTGGGGCTGATCGACATCTCGTTGTCGTTCAGGACGATCAGCATATCCTTGCCCAGCTCGCCGATCTTGTTCAGCGCCGCCAGCGCCATCCCGCCGGTGAGGGCGCCGTCGCCGATGACCACGGCGATCTTGTAGTCCTCGCCGCGGGCGTCCCGGGCCAGCGCCATGCCGAGGGCGTTCGCGAGGCTCGTCGAGGCGTGGCCCACGGTGATGGCGTCGTGGGGGGACTCGCTGACCTTGGTAAAGCCCGAGATGCCGCCCTCCTGGCGCAGGGTCTCGAAGCGCTCGCGGCGGCCGGTGAGGAGCTTGTGGGCGTAGGCCTGGTGGCCGACGTCGAAGAGGATGCGGTCTTTGGGCGAGTCGAAGACCCGGTGCAACGCCACGATCAGCTCCACCGCGCCGAGGGACGAGGCCAGGTGCCCGCCGGTCTTGGCGGTAACCCGGATGATCTCGCTGCGGAGCTCCTCGACCAGCTCGGCGAGCTCCTCCTCGGAGAGGCGTTTTAGGTCTTCGGGTCCTTG
Organism: Thermaceae bacterium; assembly: GCA_027061845.1. Classification (GTDB taxonomy): domain Bacteria; phylum Deinococcota; class Deinococci; order Deinococcales; family Marinithermaceae; genus WFXV01. The sequence continues at coordinate 7,424 of JAMOVS010000059.1, read as the reverse complement.
GATGCGGTCGAGCAGCATGGCGGCTCCTCAGAAGTTCTTGTCGATCAAGACGAGCCCTTCCCGGGTGCGCACCTCGCCGACGTGGGGCACGAACCAGAGCTCGGACTCGATGGCCTCTTCCCCGCCCTTGGCGGAGAAGCGGATGACGTAGGCGAGAAAGCGCCCGGCCGGTACCTCGACCTCGCGCCGGGCCAGCACCTCGAAGCGGTAGTCCAGGGTGAGCTCAGCCTGCTTCACGATCCCGCTGGGGAGCGCGAAGTAGCTCTTCACCCGGCTCTTGCCGCCCCACTGGTAGCCCACCTGCAGCAGCGACTTCGGCGGGTACTCGAGGAAGGGCGGGTCGAACTCGACCCGGCTCAGGGTGATCCGCTCCTCGTAGCCGAGCAACTTGACCCCGTCGTCCCCGGTCTGCCGGTAGTAGACCCGGTCCTGGCCCCGGCCGAAGAAGCGGTAGCGGAGGCCGGGGGTGCCCTCGAAGCTGCCCAGCCCCTCCACCCGCAGGGTGTAGCGGGGAGCGTCGAGCGGCAGCCCCTCGGGGAGGTAGTGCCAGGCGAGCCCGGTCTCCTTGGGGTAGAAGGAGACCGGCCCCTCGACCCGGGCCTCGGCCGGGGGCGGCGTCTGGGGCGCCGGCGCGCAGGCGGCGAGCAGGACCAGAAGGAGCAAAAACCGCGCCCAACGAAGGGAAACCATCGCCTCCATCATACCCGAGGGGGCTCCCCGTTCCCCCCCGAGACCACCAGGGCGAGGCGGCCGGGAAGGCGCTCGCCGTGCTCCAAGACGGCGGCCAGCGCCAGCGCCCCGGTGGGCTCGGCGAAGACCTTGGTGCGGGTGATCAGGCGGGCCTGGGCCTCCCGGATCGCCTCCTCGCTCACGGTCAGGATCCCGTCCACCCGGCGGCGGATCACCTCGAAGGTGCGCTCCCCCAGGCAGAGGGTGCGCACGCCGTCGGCGACGGTGGCGGGCGGGGCCTCGAGGCAAACCCGCTCGCCCTTGGCAAAGCTCTCGGCGGCGTCGGCGGCCACCGCCGGCTCGACCCCGAGGACCCGGACGTCGGGGGCGAGCGCCTTGACCGCGGTGGCCACCCCGGAGATCAGCCCGCCACCCCCGACCGGCACCAAGACCGCCTCCGGGTCGGAGACCCGGGAGAGAAGCTCCAACGCGAGCGTCCCCTGCCCGGCCATCACCGCCTCGTCGTCAAAGGGGTGGATGAAGGCGTAGCCGCGCTCCCGGGCGATCTCCCGGGCGATCCGCTCGCGGTTCGCCACCGTCACCCCCTGGGTGACCAGCTCGGCGCCGTAGGCGCGCACCGCCTCCTTCTTAATCCGGACCGCGTCCTCGGGCATCACGATCACCGCCGGCACCCCGAGTACCCCGGCGGCGTAGGCCACCCCCTGGGCGTGGTTGCCCGAGGAGGCGGCCACCAGCCCCTTGGGGCGCTCAAGCAAGAGCGCCTTGTTGAGGGCCCCCCGGGCCTTGAAGCTGCCGGTCTTCTGGAAGGGCTCGGCCTTGAAAACGAGGGTTTTCCCGGTCTCGGCGTCCAGGCGCCGCGAGGTCACCACCGGGGTCTCGTGCAGGTAGGGACGGATCCGCCTCCAGGCGGCGTAAACGTCGGCGAGCTCGATCATCCCTCCCATGGTACGCCGGTACACAAAAGGGCGACCGCGAGCTGTGGAAGAATGGTCCGGCGATGCGGGTGGCGGCGAAGTCGCTGGGATGCAAGGTCAACCTGGCCGAGACCGAGGCGGTGCTCGGCGAGCTGGGGAAGGTGGAGCCGGTGGAAAAGGACGCCGAGCTCGTCTTCGTCAACACCTGCGCCGTCACCACCACCGCCGAGGCCAAGACCCGCGCCGAGATCCGCCGCGCCCGCCGGGAAAACCCAAACGCCCTCCTGGTGGTGAGCGGCTGCTTCGTCTCCCGCGACCCCGCGACCGCCCGGGCGCTGGGCGCCGATCTGGTGGTGCCGAACGCGGATAAGCCCCAGATCGCCGCCCTGATCCGCGAGGCCTTGGGCGAGCGGGTGGACCCCCTCGCCGCCCCCCCCGAAGCGCTCTGGGGAAGCCCCGAGCGCTACCTCTTAAACAGCCGGGTGCGGGCGTTTTTGAAGGTGCAAGACGGCTGCAACGCCGGCTGCGCCTACTGCATCATCCCGAAGCTCCGCGGCCGCGAGCGCTCGCGGCCGGCCGAAGACGCCCTCAAGGAGGCCCGGGCCCTCCTCGAAAAGGGGGTCCGGGAACTCGTCCTCACCGGGGTTCGGCTCGGCTCCTACTCCGGCCACGAAGGGGGCCTCGCCGGGCTGGTGGAGGACCTTGTCGCCCTCGGGGCCTACGTGCGGCTTTCCTCGATCGAGCCCGAGGACACCGACGAACGTCTGATCGAGGCGATCGCCCGGCACGCCCCCCGGGTGCGGCCCCACCTCCACCTCTCGCTGCAGACCGGCTCCGAGCGGCTGCTCGGCCTCATGAACCGGCGTTACAGCCTGGAAGAATACAAGCGTATCGTCCGCCTCGCCTACGAAAAAATCCCCGACTTCGCCCTCACCACCGACGTGATCGCCGGACTGCCCAGCGAGACCGAGGAGGACTTCGAGGCCACCTTGAAGGTGCTCGAGGAGCTCCGGCCCGCCCGGGTCCACGTCTTCACCTACACCCCCCGCCCCGGCACCCGGGCCGCCCGCCTGCCCCAGGTTCCCCACCCGGTGAAGAAGGCGCGCACCCGCCGCCTGATCGCGCTGGCGACGAGGCTCGCCGAAGCGCGCATCCAGCCCAAGATGGGGAAGACCACCACCCTGCTCGTGGAGCGGGCGGAAGCGGGCGTCTTGAAAGGCCACACGCCGGACTACTACGAGGCCGAGGTCGAGGGTGAGGCCGATCCCGGCGAGACCGTTCCCTTCCTCATCGAGGGGGCAAAGGGCTACACCCTGACCGGGCGCCGGGTAAGCTAAAGTTCGTGAAGTCCGATTGCGTCTTCTGCCGCATCATCGCCGGCGAACTCCCCGCCAAGAAGGTCTACGAGGACGAAAACTTCGTCGCCTTCCACGACATCCGCCCCAAGGCGCCGGTGCACGTCCTGGTGGTGCCCAAAGAACACATCGAAAAGCTCTCCGACTACCCCGACAACGAAGAAGGCGAGAAGAAGCTGGGGGCGCTCTTCCGCACCGTAAACCGGGTCGCGACCCAGGTGCTGGGTCTCGACGGCTACCGGGTGATCGTGAACGTGGGGGAAAAGGGCGGTCAGGAGATCTTCCACGTGCACGTGCACGTCTTGGGCGGCTGGCGCTAGGCCAGGGCGTCGAAGATCGCCTTGGCCGCCTGGGCGTAGGGCAAGAGACCGAAGAGGCTTCCCTTCTTGAGCCGGAGCTCGCCCTTCATGAAGGCGGCGGTCACGTCGAGCTCGCGGCGGGCGAGCTTCTCCAGGGCCTCTTCGCTCGCCTCGATGACGAAGTCGGCGCCTTCCCCTTCCCGGGCCAGGCGGGCCTCCTCGCAGCGGCCGGGAGCGATCCGCAAAAAGACCGCCCGCTCGCCCAGGAGGAGCAAAAACGAGCCCGCCTTGGTGGCCGCCGCCTGGAAGACCTCGCTTTCGTTGAGGCGCTGACAGAGGGCGGCGAGGCTGGCTTCGTCGAACGTCACCGCGGCCCCCTAGGCCTCGGCCACGCCGCCCTCGGGCTCGACCTTGGCCTCCTCCACCGCCGCCTCCTCGAGGAGCTTCTCGTCCACGTAGATGGGGGCGTCGGTGCGGAGGGCCAGCGCGATCGCGTCCGAGGGCCGGGCGTCGATCTCGTACTCGATGCCGCGGTGCTCGACGATCAAGCGGGCGTAGAAGGTGTTGTCCTTGAGCTCGGTGATCTCGATGCGCTTCAGCTTGCCCCCGAGCATCTCGAGGACGCTCAAAAGCAGGTCCGGGGTCAGGGGGCGGGGCGGCTTCTCGCCGGCGAGGGCGATGGCGATGTTCTGGCCCTCGAGCGCGCCGATCCAGATGGGCAGGAGCTTGCCGTTCTCGGCGCGCAGGAGCACCACCACCCCCCCGGAGTTCGGGTCCACCCCGAGGTTTTCCACTTTCGCCTTGAGCATGGTTTCATTATAGGTTCCCGGGGATAAACTGAGGGCATGAGGACCTACCCTGTGGAGATCGCCGGGGTTCGCCGCGAACTCCCCGTCGTGCCGGTGGGCGAGGACGTGGCCGTCGCGCTTTTGAACCTCCTGGGCGACACCGAGCTCACCGAGGCGGTGGCCGACGAGATGGCCCGCCGCCTGCCCGAGGGGGCCCAGGTGCTGGTCACCCCGGAGGTCAAGGCGGTGCCGCTGGCCCACGCGCTCTCGGTGCGTACCGGACTCCCCTACGTGGTCGCCCGCAAGACCGCCAAACCCTACATGCGCAACCCGGTGACCCGGGAGGTGGTCTCGATCACCACCGGCAAGCCCCAGCTCCTGGTCCTGGACGGCGCCGACGTCGACAAGATCCGGGGCAAGAAGGTGGTGATCGTGGACGACGTGGTCTCGACCGGGAGCACCCTGAAAGGCTTGCGGGAGCTGATCGAGAGCGTCGGCGGCGAGGTCGTCGGCGTGCTCGCGGTCTTCACCGAGGGCAATCCCCGCGACGATGTGATCGCTTTGGGGCACCTGCCCCTCTTCAAGCCGGAAGAATAGAACGGGAGGCCAAGATGACCACCCTGGAGACCTACCCGATCACCGTAGGCAACGTGACCCGGCACGTGCCCCTGGTGGAAACCCTGCCGGGGATGCGGATCCCCCTGATCGAGTTCTTGGGGGACACCGAGCTGGTCGAGGAAGCCGCCCGGCTTTTGAAGGAGCGGGTGCCGGAGGAGGCCGAGATGCTCTTCTCGCTGGAGTGCAGCCCGGTGCCGCTGGTGCACCGGCTGGCCCAGTTGACCGAGCTCCCCTACGTCGTGGCCCGGAAGCGCCGCCGGGCCTACATGGAGGACCCCCTGATCCAGGAGGTGCCCTCGCTCACCCTGGGCGCCAGCGACACCCTCTGGCTCGACCGGCGCTGGGCCGAGCGCATCATGAACCGCAAGGTGGCGCTGGTCATGGACGTGGTGAGCTCGGGCGGCACCATGAAGGCGCTGGACCGGCTGGTGCAGCGGGCCGGCGGCAAGGTGGTGGGCCGGCTGGCGGTCTTCCAGCAGGGCAAGCGGGAGTTCGACGGCGAGGTCGACTACCTCTACGAGATCCCGATCCTCTAAGCGAAAACGCCAAGCCGCCGGGGGCCCTCCCCGGCGGCGTTCTCATTCTCTGAGCTGGCCGCTGCCGAGCCCCACCCACTTGCTGGTGGTGAGCTCCCGCACCCCCATGGGGCCGTAGGCGTGGAGCTTGGTGGTGCTGATCCCGATCTCGGCGCCGAGGCCGAGCTGGAAGCCGTCGTTCAGCCTTGGGCTCGCGTTCACCAGCACCAGGCTCGCGTCCACCTCACGCAGGAACCGAAGCGCCTTGGCGTAGTTCTCGGTGGCGATCACCTCGGTGTGGTGGCTGCCGTACTGGGCGATGTGCGCTAGCGCCGCGTCCAGATCCGGCACCACCCGCACCGCCAGGATCAGATCCAGATACTCCGCCGCCCAGTCCTCCTCGGTGGCCGGCTTCATCTCGGGGACGATCGCCCGCGAGCGCTCGTCGCCTCTGAGCTCCACCCCGTGGGCGAACATCGCCTTCGCCAGCTCGGGCAAAAAGGCCCCGGCCACCTTCTCGTGGACCAGCAGGGTCTCGAGCGCGTTGCAGACCCCGGGCCGCTGCACCTTGCCGTTCACCGCGAGCTTGAGGGCCATCTCGAGGTCGGCCTCCTCGTCCACGAAGAGGTGATTCACCCCCTTGGCGTGGTAGAGGACCGGCATCCGGGCGTTCTCGGTGACGAGCCGGATCAGCGCGTCGCCGCCCCGGGGGATGAGCACGTCGATGTACTCGGAGAGCCTGAGCATCTCGAGCACCGCCTCGCGGTCGGGGGTGGGCACCAACGTGATCGCGTCCTCGGGGAGCCCAGCCTCCCCCAGCGCCCTTCGCAAGAGCGCGACCAGGGCGGTGTTCGAACGGATCGCCTCGCTGCCGCCCCGGAGCAGGATGGCGTTTCCCGCCTTGACCACGATTCCGGCCGCCTCCACCGTGGCCCCCGGGCGGGACTCGTAGACAAAGCCCACGAGCCCGAGCGGCACCCGCATCCGGCCGACCTTGAGGCCGTTTTCCAGGGTGCGCATCTCGCTGATCTCGCCCACCACCTCGGGCATCTCGGCGAGCTGGCGGAGCCCCGCCTGGAGCGTCCTCAAGGTCTTTTCGTCCAGGCGGAGCCGGTCGTACTTGGCGCCGGTGATGCCGGCCTCCCGGGCCGCCTTCAGGTCCTCGGCGTTCGCCTCAAAGAGGGCGTCTTTTTCCGCCTCCAAGAGCTCGGCGGCGGCGAGAAGCGCCCGTTTCTTCTCGCGGCCGCCGGCCGCCGCCATGCGCTCGGCGGCTTGTTTCGCCCGCGCTGCCAGTTCCCGCACCATACGCCCTTAGGCTACCCTTCCTCGGCCAGGGCGAAGCGGTCCCGGTGGACCACCTCCTCGGCCACCCCGCGGCCCAAAAGCCGCTCGATCTCGTCGCTGTGAAGCCCCTTGATGCGGGCGATGGTCTCGGAGCCGAACTCGGCGATCCCGTAGCCGACCAGCCGCCCCTCCTCGTCGACCACCTTGACCGGGGCGCCGGCGGGGAAGTTGCCCCGTACCGCCCGCACCCCGACCGGCAAAAGGCTCGCCCCCCGCTCCCGGAGCGCCCGGGCGGCGCCGGCGTCGACCACGATTTCCCCTTCGATCACCGGCATCTGGGCCAGCCAGCGCTTTCTCCCGCCGTAGCGGCGGCCCTGGGGCACGAACCGGGTGCCGATCGCCTCCCCCGCGAGGGCCTTTGCGATCGCCTCCGGGTCGTGCCCGGGGAGGAGCCAGAGCATCGCCCCGGCATCGAGCGCCCTCTTGGCGGCGAAGAGCTTGGAGCGCATGCCGCCCCGGCCGGCGCGGCCGGGCCGGGCCGAGGCCATGGCCAGCACCTCGGGGGTGACCGCGTCGAGCTCGCGGAGGGGCCGGGCGGCCGGGTCCACCCGGGGGTCTTGCTCGTAAAGCGCGTCCACGTCGGAGAGCAGGATCACCGCCTCGGCCTCCACCAGCCCCGCGATCAACACCGCCAGCTGGTCGTTGTCGCCGAACTGGATCTCCTCGGTCATCACGGTGTCGTTCTCGTTGACCACCGGGAGCACCCGCCAGGAGAGCAGGGTCTCGAGCGTGTTCTTGGCGTTCAGAAAGCGGCGGCGGTCGGCCAGGTCGCCGGCGTCCAGCAGCACCTGGGCCACCGGCTTGGGGAAAAACGCCTCCTTCCAGGCCCGCATCAGCTCGGGCTGGCCCAGGGCGGCCAGGGCCTGGAGCTCGGGGAGGCTCTTGGGCCGGGGCCTTTTCA
>JAMOVS010000058.1 GCA_027061845.1 Thermaceae bacterium | reverse complement strand
GCGTCCAGCAGCACCTGGGCCACCGGCTTGGGGAAAAACGCCTCCTTCCAGGCCCGCATCAGCTCGGGCTGGCCCAGGGCGGCCAGGGCCTGGAGCTCGGGGAGGCTCTTGGGCCGGGGCCTTTTCAAAAGCGCCCGGCCGGCGGCGATCGCCCCCGAGGAGACCAGCACCACCTCCTTACCCGCTCGCTCCAGGGTCAAGACCCCCTCGGCCACGGCGGCAAAGCGCTCCCGCCGGAGCCCCTCCTCGTCCGCCAGCACGGCGGAGCCGACCTTGACCACCACCCGCTTGGCGAGCGCAAGCTCCCGGCTCACGCCGGGATTCTATACCGGGGTAGGACATATGTCGGCCCCGAATACCCTTAATACTGAAACCAAAGGGGGTATTCGATGCGCGGTACAAGGCTTTTTGCCCTGGTGGTTCTGCTAGCACTCTTAGCGGCGGTGGCCCTGGTCTTCCTCAGCCCTCGCGCCCCGGTCACCGCCAAGCGATCCCTGAAGACCCCGCCGAAGATCGCCTACGCCGATCACACCGAGGCCTTTAAAAAGGCCGGCATCACCGAGTACCAGGGGGCGGCGTCCTGCGTGGACTGCCACGAGGAGGCCACCAAGGCCGCCTTCCACAGCTACCACTACCAGATGGCGAACGTGGTGGACGACGTGGTCGGCAAGGGTCCCGTCAAGATGGGCGGCAAGTACGCCTACAACGACTTCTGCGGCGCCATCCTCTGGCAGGGCGAGAAAAACGTGAACTATATCGGGAAGGCGGTTTTGAAGGCCCCGCCCCCGGAATACGAGGATAAGAAGGGCACCCTGATCGCCACCGGCTGCTCGATGTGCCACGGGGTGAGCCTGGGCCTGATCCCCCAGGAGGAGATGACCGAGGCCCAGGTCAAGAACCTCGACTGCCTCGCCTGCCACGCCGACCCGGCCGTCTACCCCGCCGGCTCCAAGGCGATCAAGACCGGCGCCAAGGAGGTCTACCAGGACGAGAACGGTACCTGGCACTACCGGGTGAAGGTCCCGATCGAGAAGCTGGCGGCGGCGATCACTAAGAGTCCGCCCAAGGACCAGTGCCTGCTCTGCCACGCCTACTCCGGCGGCGGTCCCGGGTTCAAGCGGCCGAACCTGGAACCCGCCCTCCTCGGCGAGGTGCCGGAAGCGGTGGACGTGCACCTGGCTCGGGGAATGGAATGCACCGACTGCCACGTCTTCGAGGAGCACCAGGTGGCGTTGAAGGGGCCCGACACCTGGGCCCGGAGCGAAAAGGCGAAGGCCCCCGAGTGCGCCGACTGCCACGAGAAACGCCACACCCGCCCGCTGCTCGGCTGGGTGCTCCGGACCTTCCACGAGGAGAAGGTGGCCTGCCAGACCTGCCACATCCCCCACTACGCCAAGAAGGCGCCCACCGATACCCACCGCGACTGGTCCCAGGCCGAGTTCAGCCCCGAGATGAACCGCTGGGAACCCCTGCTCGACCTCAAGAAGAACCAGGTGCCCACCTACCGCTACTGGAACGAAAAGACCCGGGTCGCCTACCTCTACCCCGAGCCGGCGACGCCCGAGGAGGGCAAGATCACCTACCTGGCCCCGGAGAGCCAGGGAGCGAAGCGCAACGGGCTCTTCTTCAAGGCCGACGGCAAGATCTACCCCTTCAAGTACCACGAGGCCAAGGTGCCCTATAGCGGTGAGGCCAAGATCCCGGTGCCGGTCAAGGTGGGGCTGGTCTTCGCCACCGGCGACACCGCGAAGGCCGCCCAGGTGGGGGCAAAGATCGCGGGGATCCCCTTCGAGGGCGAGTACGTCACCCTGGTCCGCTACATGAGCGTGAACCACGGGGTCGAGCCGGCCGAGAACGCGCTCAAGTGCCTCGCCTGCCACGGCCCCACCCTTCGGCGCATGCCCTGGCACGAGCTGGGCTACGGCAACTACCCCGAGATCGCCTTTACGCTGGCCCTCCTGATCGGCCTCCTGGTGTTGATCGCGCTCGTCTACCTGCTTTTCAAGAAGTAGCCGGGCCGCCCTCGAGGCCGGGCGGGGCCTGCGGGCCCCGCCCTTTTCCGCGCTACCCGTCCCCCGGATCCTCGATGAAGCGCAAGCGCTCCCCCTCCTTGAGGTCCGAGGGGGGGCGGCTCAAGACCAGGGTCCCCGCCCGCAGGCCGGTGACCGCCACCTCCTCCGGGTTTTCCGCGATGACCCGCACGTAGACCCGCCGCGCCCGGCGCAGATGGGCCACCCAGACGAAGCGCTCGCCTTCCTCCTCGACCACCGCGAGCCGGGGCACGACCACCGCCCGGGGCAGCACCTCGACGGTGACCCGGGCGGTGAACTCGGTGCTCACCTCGGGAACGCCGGCGACGGCGGCGAACTGGGCGGTGACCCAGTCGGTTCCGGGCGCCACCGGGAGCACCCGCTCGACCTCGGTCTCCAGGGTCACGGGTGGCCAGGTCTCGAAGACGAGCCGGGCCGGCTGGTGGGGGCGGAGCAGGCTGCCGTCGGCCACCGAGAAGCGGGCCTCGAGGACCGGACTCCCCGGAAGCCGAAGCACCACCGAGCCCCGGGCAGGACGGCCCTCGACCAAGGTCACCGCCTCCACCGTTCCCGCGGCCGGGGCGACCAGGCGGCTCTCCGCCAGGGCTTCCTGAATCCCCGCCAGCTCGGCCTCCAGCGCCTTGATGCGGGCCTGGCGCACCTCGGCGTCGGTCGCCAGGCTCCGCTTCAGGGCCGAAAGCCGCGACTCCAAGAGGGCCACCCGCCGACGCGCCCGCTCCACCTCGGCGGCGCTGGCGGCACCGGCTTTTTGCAGCGACTCCTTGACCCGGAGGTCGCGGCGGGCCCGCTCGAGGTCGGCCTCGAGGGCGGCGATCTGCTGCCTGAGACGCTCGCGGCTCTGGCGGGCGTCGAGGCGCGCGAGCTCGAGGCGCCGCCGGACCGACTCCAGCCGCTCGCGCAGGCCGGCGTCGTCCAGCCGCGCCAGCAGCTCGCCGGCGGCCACCCGGTCGCCGGGGCGCACCCGCACCTCGGCGACGATCCCGGAGCGCTTAAAGGTCAAAAGCTCCCGCCGGGGTCCCACACGCCCGAACCCCACCACCTCCCGGGGGAAGTCCTTGGTCTCGGCCCGCACCACGTAGACCGTGCGCGGGCTCTCCAGCATCAGGTACGCCAGCGCGGCGACCAGGACCGCCGTGAGCCCCAGGACGAGCAGCAGCGAGGAAAGCCAGCGGCGCTTCAATCTCCCGCCTCCCAGGGAGCGAAGGGGTAGAGCGCGAGCTTGGCGTTTTGCAGGGCCACCTGGGCCTGCACCTGCTCGAGCTCGGCGGAGCGGAGCGCGAACTCGGCCTGTTTCAACATCAACTTCGAGACCAGGCCGCGCTTAAACCGCAGCTCGGCGGCGGTAAAGGCCTTCCGCCGCGCCTCCAGGGCCGCCCGCTTGAGCGCCACCGCCTCGCGGGCGGTCTCCACCTCCCGGAGCCTGAGATCCAGCTCCGCCTGCAGCGAGGTCTTGGTTCGCTCGAGCCGGCTACGGGCCGACTCCAACCGCACCTTGAACCAGTTGCGCTGCTGTTCCGAGGTGTCGGGCCCGAGCGCCGCCCGGTAGGCGCGCTCGGCCGCGCGCACGTCGAGCTCGGCGAAGACGTAGTTGGGGTGCCGCTCCACCGCCAGGTCCCGGGGCATGGGAAGGTCCTCGATGGTCCGGGCCTCGAACCTTCCGTAGCGCGAGAGCACCGCCTCCGCCTCCGCCAGCTGGGCCTCGGCCTTGGCCAAGGCCAGGCGGGCGTCCTCCCAGGCGATCCGCGCCTTCTCCACCTCGTAGGCGGCGATCGCCCCCTCCTTGGCCTTGATCTCGGCGGCCTTGTAGGCGATCTCGGTCTGCTCGACCCAGGCCCGCGCCCGGGCGAGCTGGGCCCTGGCCACCACCACCGCGGCGTAGCGCTGGAAGGCCTGCCGCTTGAGGTCGAGGTAGACCTTTTTCAGCCCGGCCTCGGCGCGGCGGAGCGCGTCCTGCGCCACCGCCCGTTCGAACGGGGAGGCAAAGGGGTCGTCCTGCAAGGCCTGCACCTTCAGCCTCGCGGTCTCGAGCTCGGCCCGGGCGGCGATCAAGGCGGGGCTCTGGGCCAAGAACGCTCGCTCGAACTCCGGATACCCTTGCGACCAGGCATACCCCAGGAGAAGAACCGCGATGATCCAGCGAATCATAGCTGCCTCCATTCCCCATCCGCCGCCTCCAGATACCCCTGGACGGCCTTGAGATAGGCGGCCCAGGCCGCCGCCAAACGGGACTCCGCCCGCAGACGATCCCAGAAGGCGCGCTCTTTGTCCAAAGGCGCGATCAACCCCAGCTGCAGCCGTTGCTGCGCCCGGACCGCGCGCTTCTTGGCCAGCGCGAACCGCTCCTCGGCCAGCTTCAGCCGCTCCTCGGCCAGCTCCGCCTGCCGGCGCCAGTACTCCAGGTCCAGACGACGCTCGGCGGAACGCCGCGCGGCGACGGCCCGCTGCTCGGCCAAGGCCAGATCGGCCTGGCGGACCTGGGCCCAGGAAGCGGGGTCGAGACGTATCCGGGCGGATAGGGTGAACCTCCAGTCCCCGGGGCGGGAAAAGGGGAACTTGGGCGCCATCGAGAGCCCCAGACGGGGTTCCGAGGTCCAGACCTCAAAGCGGTATTCGAAGTCCCCGCTGCCGGTGTAGACCGCCGCCGCCCGCAGGGAGAACAGCCCGCGCCAGGAGCGATCGCGCTGCGCCGCCTGGAACGCCGACTCCAGCTCCGCGACCCGGTCCTCGCGGGGGGGCGGCAGGGCGAAACGTAGAACCCGGGGCTCGGCCTCGCCGGCAAGTCCCAGGAAGGCGGCCTCGGCCCGGGCGGCCCGAAGGCGATTCTCGGCGGCCAGCAACGCGATCTCGGCGTCGTCGACCGCGAGCCGGGCGTCCTCGAGCTCGAGCGTGCCGGCACCGTGGTACTTCAAGGCCTCGAGGTGAAGCTTGGCAATCCGCAAGGCGATCCGGGCCGCCTCGAGGTCCACCTGGGCCTGCCAGGTCCGGGCGTGCAGGTCGAGCGCGCGGTACACCGCATCGCGGGCGCGCTTGCGCAGGTAACGCTGGCTTTGCGCCCGGTTGAGCCGGGCCTGCGCCTGCCGAACCGGATCGATCCCCAGCTCGACCCCGGCCCGGTACTTCCAGTCGCGAACGCGGTCCAGCTGAACCCAGGTGGAAGCCCCCCATAAGGCGGTGGATTCCTGAAAACGGGCGAGCTCCAGTCGCGTCCGGACCTCCTCGAAACCGGCCGGCCGAACCGAAAGGGCATCCTCGGGTCCAAAGGCAAAGACCACCGTCGCCAAGACCCACCCCACCGCCAGCAACCCGATTCCGTAGCCCCGCATTCGCCTCCCCAACCTTCCGAGGCCGGCCATCCCGGAAACGCTTGACATCGCCAGACTCAGCCGTAGCCCGCGGCGGAAAGCCCGGGAAGCCGGGTCAGAAAACCACGTCGACCAGCGTACGTTCGACTTTGGCCACGGAGTTTATCCTAGCACACGCAGGGGTACTTTCGTACCTGGAAGAACGCCCCGGCCTAATCCCGCGGGGCGTCCGGAGGGTCGTTCGATTGGGCCCGCGTTTGGGGCGCTTATGTGAAGCGTTCCCGGTCGCGGGGTCGGCTCCCTACCCCGACCCGCCCGCTCGCCCCCTATACCCCTTATTATGGATTGAAAGGAGTACCCGGAATGCGGCGTTGGAAGCCCTGGATCTGGGCGGCGATTCTGATCTCCGGAGCGGCGTTCGTATGGGTCTGGTACTTCGCCCCCCACGCCCCGGTCGTGGCCAAGCCGACGCTGCGCGAGACGCCCGAGATCCGCTACGCCGACCACCGCGAGGCCATGGCCGAGGCGGGCATCCGCCGTTACCAGGGAGCAAAGAGCTGCCTCGGTTGCCACCGGGAGGAAGCCGAGGACGTCTACCGTTCCTACCACTATCAGATGCAGAACCGGATCGCGGACGTGGAGCGCCACCCCCCCGTTCGCTATGGCGGGAAGCGGGCCTACAACGACTTTTGCGGGGTGATCTTCTGGCAGGAGGGGAACTCGATTAGCTTTATCGGCTGGGCCAGTCTGCAGTCGCCGCCCGAGGAGTACCGCTACCTCCAGGGGGCCTTTATCGGAAGCGGCTGCTCGATGTGCCACGGTGTCGGGCTGGGGGCGCCGCCGGAGCCCGCAGAAAAGGTCCCCAGCCAGGCTCAGCTCGAGAACATCGACTGCCTCGAGTGCCACGGCGATCCCGCGCTTTACCCGAGCGGCCCCCTCCTGGTCAAGGAAGGGCTCAAGTTCCCCCTGCGGGGCGAGGACGGGGCGACCCGCTACGCGATCAGCCCGGAGCAGGACTTCGACGAGCTGATGAAACGCATCGTGGCGGTCCCGAGCAAGGACCAGTGCCTCCTCTGCCACGCCTTTTCCGGCGGCGGGCCCGGTTTCAAGCGACCCAACCTGGAGCCCTCCCTGCTGGGAAGGGTCAGCGACGAAAACCAGGACGTCCACCTCGCCCGCGGCGTCTCCTGCACCGACTGCCACGTCTTCAAACGTCACGACGTGGCGTTAAGGAGCCCCGACACCTGGGCCCGGGGAGACTCCGAGGCCCCCGAATGCACCGACTGCCACCGGCGCCGCCATACCAAGCCGGTGGTGGGCTGGATCCTGAACACCTTCCACCCGGAAAAGGTCGCCTGCCAGACCTGCCACATCCCCCGCTACGCCAAGAAGACGCCCACCGACGTCTTCCGCGACTGGTCGCGGTTGGTCTTCGACCGCGAGCGGCGGAGCTGGAGCCCGGCCATCGAGAAGGGGCTGAACCTGAAGCCGGAATACCACTGGTGGAACGAGAAGACCCGCATCGCCTACCTCTACCCCGAGCCCGCCGCGGTGACGGAGGGGACGCTCGTCTACCAGAAGCCGGCGGGCCGGCCCGCCTGGCGAAAAAACCCCATCAAGTTCGAGACTGAGGGCCTGATCTTCCCCTTCAAGGTGCACGAGGCCCGCATCCCCTTCGACCCCGGCGCCGAACAGCCGATCCCGGTGCGGCTGGGACCGGTGTTTTCCTCCGGCAAGCTGGAGGAGGGGATCGAGGCCGGCGCCCGCGTCACCGGTCTGAACTTCTCCGGCGGCTACGTCACCATGGTGCGCTACATGGCGATCAACCACGGCGTCGAGCCCGCCGAGAACGCCCTCTTCTGCTTCGACTGCCACGGGCCCACGGTGCGCAAGCTGCCCTGGCACGAGCTGGGTTACGGCAACTTCCCCGAGGTGGCGATCAGCCTCTTCTCGCTCATCGGCCTGGTCTTCGGCGTCGCCTTCCTTTACTGGCTGATCCGCGGCTAGTCGGCGGCCACGTCGAGGCGCTTGGCGATCTCCGGGATCCGGCGCAGGAAGGCCCCGGTGGGGCTCTTGGGGTTGGCCGCCACCGCCTCCGGGGTGCCCTCGGCGACTACGTAGCCGCCGCGGTCGCCCCCCTCGGGGCCGAGGTCGATCACCCAGTCGGCGGTCTTGATCACGTCCAGGTTGTGCTCGATCACCACCACCGTGTTGCCCGCCTCCACCAGGCGGTGGAGGACGTCGAGGAGCTTTTTGACGTCGTCGAAGTGGAGGCCGGTGGTGGGCTCGTCGAGGATGTAGAGGGTGCGGCCGGTCGCCTTCTTGCCCAGCTCGGTGGCGAGCTTAATGCGCTGGGCCTCGCCGCCCGAGAGGGTGGGCGAGGGCTGGCCCAGCTTCATGTAGCCGAGCCCGACGTCGACCATGAGCTTGAGCTTGCGGGTGATCGCGGGGACCGCCTTGAAGAACTCGAGTGCCTCCTCGACGGTCATGTCGAGGACGTCGGCGATGTTCTTGCCCCGGAGTTTGACCTCGAGGGTCTCCTTGTTGTAGCGCTTGCCCTTGCAGACCTCGCAGGGAACGTAGATGTCGGGCAAAAAGAGCATCTCGATCTTGACCGTGCCGTCGCCGCGGCAGGCCTCGCAGCGCCCGCCCTTGACGTTGAAGGAAAACCGCCCCGGGCCGTAGCCGCGCTTCCGGGCCTCGGGGGTCTTGGCGAAGAGCGAGCGGATCTCGTCGAAGACCCCGGTGTAGGTGGCGGGGTTCGAGCGCGGGGTGCGGCCGATCGGCGACTGGTCGATCTCGATCACCTTGTCCAGGTGATGAATCCCCTCGATGGCGTCGTGGGCGCCGGGGATCGTCTTCGCCCGCATCAGCTCCCGGGCCAAGCGGGCGTAGAGGATCTCGTGGAGCAGGGTGCTCTTCCCCGAGCCCGAGGGGCCGGTGATGGCCACGAACTTGCCCAGGGGAATGGCGACGTCGATGTTTTTCAGGTTGTGCTCCCGGGCGCCCCGGACGATGAGCTTTTTCCCCGAGCCCTTGCGGCGCTCGGGCGGGACCTCGATCTTCTTCTCGCCCCGGAGGTAGGCCCCGGTAAGGCTCTCCTTGCGGCGGGCCACTTCCTCGGGGGTACCCTCGGCGACCACCTCGCCGCCGTGGACGCCCGCGCCCGGGCCCATGTCCACCACCCAGTCGGCGCCCCGGATCGTCTCCTCGTCGTGCTCCACGACGATCAGGGTGTTGCCCAGGTCGCGGAGGCGCTTCAGGGTGGCGATCAACCGCTGGTTGTCCCGGGGGTGGAGGCCGATCGAGGGCTCGTCGAGGACGTAGAGCACCCCGGTCAGGCCGCTTCCCACCTGGGTGGCCAGGCGGATGCGCTGGGCCTCGCCGCCCGAGAGGGTGTTGGCGGCCCGGTCCAGGGAGAGGTAGTCGAGGCCGACGTCGGCCAAAAAGCCGAGCCGGGCGCGGACCTCCCGCAGGATAGGAGCGGCGATCTTCTTCTGGTAGTCGCTGAGCTCCTCCTCCAGGTTCTCGAAGAAGGCGAGCGCCTCCTTGACGCTCATCGCCCCCACCTCGGCGATGTTCTTGCCAGCCACGGTTACCGCCAGGACCTCGGGCTTGTAACGGGTGCCGTGGCAGACCGGGCAGGCGTGCAGCGCCATGTAGCCCTCGAGCGCCTCCCGCACCCCCTCGGAGTCGGTCTCCTCGTACTTTTTCTGCAGCCAGGGGATGACCCCCTCGAAGCGGACCTGCATCCGGCCGGTCTCCCGCCCGCCGCGGTGGAAGACCACCTCGAAGGGCTCGTCGAGGCCGTAAAGCACGGCGTTTTGCTGCTCCTCGGTGAGGTCCTTGAAGGGGGTGTAGAGGTCGAAGCCCAGGTGGTCGGCGAGCGCCCGGAGCTTGTCCCAGAGGAAGCCGCGGCCGGTGTCCCGGCCCTTGGACCAGGGGATGATCGCCCCCTCGGCCAGGGACTTCTCCGGATTGACCACCAGCTCGCGGTCGAACTCGAGCTTGTAGCCGAGCCCGCTGCAGGCGGGGCAGGCACCGTAGGGGGAGTTGAAGGAGAAGATCCGGGGCTCGAGCTCCTCGAGCACGGCGCCGTGCTCGGGGCAGGCGAACTTCTCGGAGTAAAGCTCCTCGTTGTCCTCGTCCGGGTAGTAAACCCGGAGCAGGCCCTCCCCCCGGAGCAGGGCGAGCTCCACTCCCTCGGCGATGCGGGGACGCTCTTCGGGCTTGATCACCACCCGGTCGACGACCAGGTCGATGTCGTGCTTCTCGTAGCGGCCGAGCTTGAGGTCCCGGGCCTCGTCGAGGCGGTAGAAGACCCCGTCCACCCGTACCCGGGTGTAGCCCTCCTTCATGAGTTGCTTGAAGAGGGTCTGGTACTCGCCCTTCCGGCCCCGGACCAAGGGTGCCATCAGGATTGCCCGCGTGCCCTCGGGGCGCTCGAGCAGGCGGTCGGTGATCTCGGAGGCCGAGGTGCGCTCGATCTTGCGGCCGCAGGTGGGGCAGTGGGCCTCGCCGGCGCGGGCGAAGAGCAGGCGCAGGTAGTCGTGGATCTCGGTGACGGTGCCGACGGTGGAACGGGGGTTGTGGGAGGTGGTCTTCTGGTCGATCGAGATCGCCGGGGAGAGCCCCTCGATCCGCTCGACGTCGGGCTTGTCCATCACCCCCAGGAACTGGCGGGCGTAGGAGGAGAGGCTCTCGACGTAGCGGCGCTGGCCCTCGGCGTAGATGGTGTCGAAGGCGAGCGTGCTCTTGCCCGAACCGGAAACCCCGGTAATGACGATGAACTTCCCTCGGGGAAGTTCGAGGTCGATGTTTTTCAGGTTGTGCTCACGGGCACCCCGAATGACGATCCGGTCCATCCGAGAAATTTTATCACGGGGAGGCATCTATCCCAAATTCACCCGCCGGCTAGCTTCGACCGATCGGCTCGGCTCCCCTCTCCCCGACCTCCCGTTTCAGGCGACCGCCGCCGTACCCGTAGCCGTAGCCATAACGGGCGGGGCTTCCCCAAAAGACCCCCTGGCGAACGTGGGTCATGGCCACCCCCAGCACCCTCGCCCCGACCCGCTGCAATAGCTCGCGGGCGGCGAGCAGGCGGCGCTTCCAGGTACGCCCCTCGGCCACCACCAGGATCGCCCCGCTCGCGTGGGGAACGATGATCAAGGTATCGGCTACGGGAAGCACCGGCGCGCTGTCGACGACGATGACCTCGTACCTCTCCAGCTCGACGACCCGGGCCAGGAACTGCTTCCAGTGTTCGGTAAGCAGGCCGGAGGGGTCGTCGGGCGCCCGCCCGGCCGGGATGAAATCCATGAAGTCTTCCACCGGGTGGGGTCGGATCGCCTCGAAGGGACGTTGCAAATACGAAACCAGGCCGTTCTCGGAAGACACGCCGAGCTCCTCGTCGAGGACCGGCTGCCTGAGATCGGCGTCGATCAGCAACACCCGGCGCTCGGCGCGGGCGTAGGCCCGCGCCAGCGCCAACGACACGCTGGACTTGCCCTCGCTTTCCTCGGGACTGGTGATGACCACCACCTTGGGGGCCTCACCGATGAGCGCCCGATCCACGTTGACCCGCAGGAAATTCGCCGCCTCGTTGAAAAGCTCCCGGTGGATACCCCGCGGCGCCTTGGGGAATTCGGTAAAGACGGGAAGGTCCACCAGCTGGGCGACCTCTTCGCTGGAGGAGACCCGGGGATCCATCACCTGACGAATCACAACCACGAAAGCCAGCGCCAGGAAGGTCAACATCCCGGCCAGGGCGGCCATTAACTTGGGCCGGGGCGCCACCGGCTCCTCCGGGGGCCGGGCGGCCTCCAGGAGCCGCAAGCCCGAGCTGGCCTCGGCGGCCATGACCAACGCCTGGATCCAGCCCAGGTCCCTGAGGATCTCAGCTTTGGCCTGGTACAAGACGTTGATACGACCGACGTCCGACCCTGCCAGCTTGATCTGCTGGTCCAGCACCTCGAGCCGGGCCCGCAGCACCGCTTGCTGTTGCTCCAGCTGCCCGTAAACCCGCCGACGTTCCCAGGCGAGCAGCGCCTCCGCCCACCGGTTCGCCTGCTCCGAAACGCGACGGGGGTCGTGACCCCTCACATACAGGGCCAGAACGGCCGAGCGCGTGCCCTTCTTTACCCGGACGCGCAAAAGATCTTCTTCCTGCGCCTGGAGCAGCCCCGCCTGGGAAACGATGGAATGGGTCAACGCCGCCAGTTTGTAGGCCTCGGGGTCCAGCGCGGAAACGAACGCGGGCGCGTCGTAGGCCCGGTATCCCGGGCCCGAGTCAACGACCAGGACGTCCGCTTCCGCCTCGTAGACCTTCGGACTTCGCATAGTCGCCAGATAGGTGAAGACGGCAGTCGACAACGTAACCACAACGATGAACGGCAAGGATGGCTTGATCAAGGACCATAGTTCGCCCAAATCCATTTCCTCTTCGTAATGGAGGGAACCGTTCATGACACTCAAAAATGTATTGAATCGTCCGCGAGCCGCCGTGCAAGAAAATCACAAGTCCATCAATAAAAAGCCAGGGGCCGGGGCCCCTGGTGCCGGGAGCGGGACTCGAACCCGCACGGGGGACTCGCCCCCAACGGATTTTAAGTCCGTTGCGTCTACCGGTTCCGCCATCCCGGCGGGCAAACCCCATTTTACGTCCTCGAGGGCGTAGAGTGAAGCCATGCTGGAGCTAAACCTGGCCGACCTGGAAAGCGCCAAGATCGGGCGGGAGAGCGGCCTGGAAGTGGACGCCGAACTCAAAGCCTGGGCCCCGGAGCTCGACCATTACCACCGGGCCCTCCTGGACCGGGCCCAGGATCCCGCCGCCATGCTCGGCTGGATCTCTGTCCCTGAGGACACCGAGACCGCCCGAGCGGTCCGGCGCTACGCCGAGGGCGCCGCCTGGGCGCGCGAGGTGGTGGTGCTCGGGATCGGGGGCTCGGCCCTCCCCGCCCGCGGGCTCTACGAGGCCCTCGGCCTTTCCCAAAAGACCCTGCACTTCCTCGACCACACCGACCCGCTGCCGGTCCGCAGGCTCCTGGCCCGGCTCGACCCGGAGAAAACCCTGGTCCTCGCGGTCAGCAAGTCGGGCGGCACCGCCGAGACCGCGGCCCTCCTGCTGGTCTTTCGCCGCTGGCTCGAGGAAGCGCTCGGCGAGGACTGGCGCCGCCACCTGGCGGTGGTCACCGACCCGGAAAAGGGGCCGCTCCGGGCCTACGCCCGGGCCGAGGGGATCGCCGCCTTCGACGTTCCCCCCGAGGTCGGCGGGCGCTTTTCCGCCCTTACCCCGGTGGGCACCCTCCCCCTGGCGCTGGCCGGCGCCGACGTCGAGGCCCTCTTGATGGGGGCCCGCCGGGCCAACCGGCGGGCGCTGGAGACCGCGGCGAAAAGCGCCCTCATGCTCTTTCTGCTCGACCGCCACCGCAAAAAGCCGGTGCACGTCTTCATGCCCTACGGGAGGCGCCTACTTGGCGTCGGCCAGTGGTTTGCCCAGCTCCACGCCGAGTCGCTGGGCAAGGCCAAAGACCAAAAAGGCAGCCGGGTGCACACCGGCCCCACCCCCCTCCCCGCCCTCGGCCCCAGCGACCAGCACAGCCTGCTCCAGCTCTTCCGCGAGGGGCCCTTCGACAAGGTCGTGGTCTTCCTGCGGATGAAGGACCCGGGCGAGGACCTGAAGCTCCCCGCCGTGCCCGGGCTCGAGGCCTTCGACTATCTCTTCGAAAAGACCCTCTTCGCCCTCCAGGAAGCCGAGGCCGAGGGGACCCGCCGCGCCCTGCTCGAGGCCGGCCGCCCCAGCTTCACCCTCTGGATCGACCGCGCCGACGAGGAGTCCCTGGGCGAGCTCTACCAGTTTCTGATGTGGCAGACCGCCTTCCTGGGCGAGCTCTACGGCGTCAACGCCTTCGACCAGCCCGGCGTCGAGCTGGCCAAGGTCTACACCTACGCCCTGCTCGGCCGCAAAGGCTACGAGGAGATCCGGGCGCGGCTTTTGGAGGAAGCGTGAAGCTGATCCTGCGGGAAAACGGCCCCCTGGTCGTCCCCCTGCCCGAGGGCAGCCAGGTCCGGCTGAACGGCCACCCGGTGCGGCTTAAGAAGAAAAACCTCGCGCTTTGCCGCTGCGGCGCCTCGGGAAAAAAGCCCTTTTGCGACAAGAGCCACCACCGGGTGGGCTTTGAGGCCCCGGGCGGCGTCCTCGAGTGGGACACCCCGCCGCCCTAGGCGGTTTAGACTTTGATCGCTTGGAGGAAGCATGCGGGAGCTCGAGTCCCTCGGAATCTTCCCGGAAAAGCGCGTGCTTTGGGACGCGGTCACGCCGGTCCTGGTGGAAGAGGCCCTGGCCAGGGGCCTGGGCCAGCT
>JAMOVS010000057.1 GCA_027061845.1 Thermaceae bacterium | reverse complement strand
GGGACGTTGACCACCAGGATGCCGCGACGGCTGGCGGCCTCGAGGTCGATGTTGTCCACCCCCACCCCGGCCCGGCCGATCACCTTGAGCCGCTCCGCCCGCGCCAGGAGCTCGGCGTCGACCTGGGTGCGGCTCCGGGTGATCAGGGCGTCGTAGTCGCCGATGGCCTCGAGGAGCTCCTCCCGGGGCATCCCCGGGCGGTAGTCCACCGCCGCCGGCAGCCCCCGGGTCTCCCCCAGCTTCATCTCGTCGGTGACGAGGACCCGCCACATTGCGGAAAAACGATACCACCCGGACCGGGTTTTGGTACATATTTATGCCGTGTTAAGGTGTCCGGGATGAGGATTGCACTGGTCACCGACTCCACCGCCGACCTGCCCCCGGAGCAGGTGGCGAAGACGAAGGTGCGGGTGGTGCCGCTTTACGTTCACTTGGGTGGAAAAACCTACAAGGACGGGGTGGAGATCACCGCCCGCGAGGTCATCGAGGCGATGAAGCAGGGCACCGAGCCCCCGACCACCAGCCAGCCCACGCCGGAGGACTTCAAGGCCGCCTACCGCGAGGCCCTGGAGGAGGCCGACAAGGTGCTCTCGATCCACATCTCCTCCCAGCTCTCGGGCACGGTGCAGTCGGCCCGGATGGCGGCGGAGGAGTTCCCCGGGCGGGTCGAGGTCTTCGACTCGCTGCAGGCCTCGGCCGGCATCGGCGCGCTGGTGCTCTTCGCCCACGAGCTGATCGAGAAGGGGCTGGAGCTACCCGAGGTGCTGGAGAAGCTGGCCAGGGCCCGCGACGGGTCGCTGCTTCGCTTCACCGTGGCGAGCCTCGAGTTCCTGAAGAAGAACGGTCGCATCGGCGGCGCCCAGGCGCTGCTCGGCACCCTGCTCAAGATCAAGCCGATCCTCACCTTGAAAGACGGCCGGGTCGAGCCCGCCGGCAAGGCCCGGGGCGAGAAGAAGGCGCTGGCCGAGATGGTGAAGGCACTCGGGGACTGGGCCAAGGGCAAAAAGGACCCCCGCATCGTCTACCTCTACGCCGCCGACGCCGACGCCGTGGAGCCCCTGAAGGCCAAGGTCAGGGAGCTCGGTCTCTCGCCCAAGGAGCTCTACACCGGGGAGATCGGGGCGGTGATCAGCAGCCACGTCGGCCCCGGCACCTACGGCTTCTTCGCCCTAGACGCCGGAGTTTGAGGGTCGCCTTCGTCGCCGACTCCACCCTGGGCCTGCCGCCGGAACGGGCCCGGGCGCTGGGTATCGCGGTGGTTCCGGTGCGGGTCAGGATCGGCGAGCGCGACCTCGCCGACTACCTCGAGGCCACCCCGGCCATGCTGGCCCGCGCCTTCGAGGAGGGCCGCCCGATCGCCACCGCCGCCCCGCCGCCGGCCGCTTTCGCCACCGCCTTCGAACGGTTGCTGAACGACCACGACCGGGTGGTGGCGGTCACCGTCAGCCGCCGGCTCTCCGGCACCTTCGAGAGCGCCCGGCTCGCCGCCCGCTCCTTTGGGGAGCGGGTGCTGGTCCTCGACTCGATGGCCCTGAACGCCGGGCTCCGCTTCCTGATCGAGGCGGCGCGCCGCTGGCTGGCCGAGGGCCTGGCCTTCGAGGCGCTCCCCGCCCGGGCCGAGGCCTACGCCCGGGGCATCGCCGGCTGGATCCTGCCGGCGAGCCTCGAGGGGCTTTACCGAAGCGGCCGGATCGGCAACCTCACCCGGGCAGTGGGGCAGGTGCTCCGGGTGCTGCCGCTGCTCGAGCTCCGGGAGGGCCGCCTCTTCGCCGCCGGCCGGGTCCGCGGCTTCGCCCGCGGGGTCGGCGCGCTGGCGACCCGCTACCGCCCCTACGCCCCCCGCCGGGTCGCCCTCGCCCACGCGGAGAACCCCCGGGCCGTCGCCCGCCTGAAGGAGGCCATCGAGGCCCTGGGCGGGCGGGTGGACCCCATCGTCCACGACGCCGGCGCCGCCGTCGCCGCCCACGGCGGGCCGGGCTCGATCGGCCTCATCGTCGACCCCGAAAGCGCCTAAAATAGCAGCCATGCGCGTCGTCTTGCAGCGGGCCAGATGGGGCCGGGTGCGGGTCGAGGGCGAGCTCGTCGGCGAGATCGGCCTGGGCTTGGTCGCCCTGGTCGGGGTGCGCCGGGGCGACACCCCGGAGGACGCCGCCTACCTGGCCAAGAAGACCGCGAACCTCCGCATCTTCGCCGACGAAGCCGGGAAGATGAACCGCTCGGTCAAGGAGGTGGGGGGCGAGGTGCTGGCGGTGAGCCAGTTCACCCTCTACGCCGAGACCCGCAAGGGCAACCGCCCCTCCTTCACCGAGGCCGCCGACCCCACCCTGGGCAAGCGGCTTTATGAGCTCTACGTCGAGCTCTTGCTCAAGGAAGGGCTCCACGTCGAGACCGGGGTCTTCGGCGCCATGATGGAGGTGGAGCTCTTAAACGACGGCCCGGTGACGATCATTCTCGATTCCGAGGACAGAAACCGACCGAGGAGGGGGCGTTGACGCTCGGGGAAAAACTCGCCGCCGGCCGCTTCGTGGTCACCGCCGAGGTGGACCCGCCCCGGGGCACCGCCATCGAGCGCACCCTGGCCGAGGTCCGGGAGGTCGCCCCCTTCGTGGACGGGGTCAACCTCTCCGACGCCCCGATGGCCAACCTGCGGATGAGCCCCTTCATCATCGCCCGGCTGGTGGAGGAGCAAACCGGCGTCGAGGCCATCCCCCACCTCACCGCCCGCGACCGCAACACCCTGGCGCTCCAGGCCGAGCTCTTGGGCGCCAGCGCGATCGGGGTGAAAAACGTGCTCCTCTTAGGCGGCGACCCCCC
>JAMOVS010000056.1 GCA_027061845.1 Thermaceae bacterium | reverse complement strand
ATCGGGAAGACCACCTTCGGCCTGGTCACCGCCGCCTGGCTCGCCCAAAGGGGGAAAAAGAGCCACCTGGTCTTTCCCACCCGGCTGCTGGTCCAGCAGGCGGCCGAGCGGCTTTCCGCCCTCGCCGCCCCCTTCGTCGCCTACACCGGCAAAAAAAGGGAAAAGGAGGCGATCTTAAAGGGAGAGGCCTCGATCAGCGTCTACACGGTGCAGTTTCTCTACAAGAACCGGGACGCCCTGCCCCGGCCGGTGGACTTCCTCTTCGTCGACGACGTCGACAGCGTCCTCAAGTCGGCGCGGAACGTGGACGCGCTCTTTCGCCTGCTCGGCTTTAGCGAGAAAGACCTCGAGCTCGCCTTCAAAAACCTCGCCCTCAGGCAAAAGGACCCCCTGAGGGCCGAGCTCCGGGCCCAGAGACTGCGAAAAAAGGCGAAGGGCGTGCTGGCGGTGGCGAGCGCCACCGCCCGCCCCCGCTCGGCCCGGGTGAAGCTCTTCCGAGAACTTTTGGGCTTCGAGGTCACCGCCCCGAGCTACGCCCTGCGCAAGGTGGCGGACCTCTACGAAGAACACTTCGGCGAAGCCGACGAAGCGCTCTTTGCCGCCGCCCTCGAATGGGCCAAGACCCTCGGCACCGGCGGCCTACTCTTTCTCTCCGGCCACCGCCCCAAGGAGGACGCGGGAAGGCTCCGGGACTATCTGAGGGGGCGGGGGCTTTCCGTCCTCGCCTACGACGACGAGGAGGCGGTCGCCCGCTTCGCCGCCGGCGAGGTGGATTATCTGGTGGGCTTTGCCTCCTGGCGAAACCCCCTGGCCCGCGGCCTCGACCTGCCCCGGCGGGTGCGCTACGCGCTCTTCGTGGGCGTGCCCCGGCTGGAGCTCCCCCTTGCAAACCCCGAGCCCGAGGCGCTTTTCCGGGTGGCGGTGGCGCTCTTGCCGCTGCTCGACGCGCGGACGAAGGCCGAGGTGAAAAGGCTCGCCCGGCTCTACCGCCCGCCCGAGGACGCGATCCGCGCGCTGGCCCGAGCGATCGAGGAAAGGCTCGCAGACCCCGAGTTTCGAAAGCGGGTGGAGGAGAGCCCCGAGGTGGGACTCCGCTTCGACGAAGCCGGCCGGCCGGTCCTCGTCTTCGCCGACGTCACCGGCTACCTCCAGGCCTCCGGCCGCACCAGCCGGCTCACCCCGGCGGGGCTGACCCAGGGGCTCGCGCTCACCCTGGCCGAGGACGAAAAGGCCTGGAACGCGCTTTTCCGTAGGCTTTCCTACCTCCTCGAGGAGCCGCCGCGGCCGGTCGCCGAGGCAGATCTTGAGGCCCTGCTCCAAAAGATCGACGAGGACCGCCGCCGCCTCGCCGCCGGCGAGACCGGGGGCCTTCGCATCCCGGCCCAGGTGGTGGTGGTCGAGTCGCCCAACAAGGCCCGCACCCTGGCCTCGTTCTTCGGCCGGCCCCAGCGCCGCTACCTGCCCGGGCTGATCGTTTATGAAGTCTTAAGCGAGGAGCGCTACCTGCTCCTCACCGCCACCCGCGGCCACGTCACCGACCTCTACCCGCGGGGGGGCCTCTTCGGGGTGGAGGTGAACGGCACCTACCGCCCCCGCTACCACCCCCTGCGCCGCTGCCCCGAGGGGACGGTGCCGGCCGAGGTCTGCAAAAACGGCAAGCCCAGCCAGCCCGACCGCGACCAGGCGATCGAGAGCCTCCGGGGGCTTGCCCTCGAGGTCGAGGCCTTCTACCTCGCCACCGACCCCGACACCGAGGGGGAGAAGATCGCCCGCGACGCCGACCTCGCCCTCGCCGCCTTCACCGGCGCGCGCTCGCGGGCCGAGTTTCACGCGGTGACCCCGCGGGAGTTCAAAGAGGCACTGGCACGCCCCCGTACTCTCGACCTGAACCTGGTCGCCGCCCAGAAGGTGCGCCGGGTGGCCGATCGCTGGGTGGGCTTTGCCCTTTCCCAGGGGCTTTGGCGGCTCCTCGGGCGAAAGACGCTCTCGGCCGGCCGGGTGCAGACCCCGGTGCTCGGCTGGGTGATCGCGCGGGCCGACCTCGCCGAGGAGAAGGAGCCCTACACCGAGGTCGCGCTCGGAGAACTGGTGATCCGCTTTCCCGGCGAGGTCCAGGGCGAAGAGCTCCTCGCAGAGCGGATCGAGGAGCGGGTGGAGGAGAAGCACCCCCCGCCCCCCTTCACCACCGACGCCCTGCTCGCCGAGGCCTCGAGACAGGGGTTTTCGGTGCCGCGGGCGATGGCGCTGGCCCAGGACCTCTTCGAGGCCGGCTACATCACCTACCACCGCACCGACTCCACCCGGGTCTCGCCCGAAGGGATGGCGCTCGCGCGGCGGCTCGTCGAGGCCCGCTTTGGCGCCCGCTATGTGCGCCTCCGCCCCTGGGGCGAAGGCGGCGCCCACGAGGCGATCCGCCCGGCCCGGCCGATGGGCCCTGAGGACCTGGAGGAGGCGATCCTGCTCGGGGACGCCGCCCTCGGGGAAGACCACCTCCGGCTCTACCGCCTCATCTTCGACCGCTTTTTGGCGAGCCAGATGATCCCCGCCCTTTTGCGGCTTGCCACCTACCGCTTCAGGCTGGGCGCGGCCGAGACCACCCGCGAGCTCCTCGCCGGGGTGCTCGAGCCCGGCTACAGCCTGGCCTGGCCGCTCGGCCTCGAGCCCGCCCCCGCGCCCGGCCGCTATGCGGTCGAGCTCAAATACGTGCTCCTCCCCAAGGCCTACCCCTACACCGAGGGCGAGCTGGTGGCCGAGATGAAGCGCCGCGGGATCGGCCGGCCCAGCACCTACGCCCTCACCGTCGAGCGGCTGCTCGAGCGCCGT
>JAMOVS010000055.1 GCA_027061845.1 Thermaceae bacterium | reverse complement strand
AGGGCGAGCTCGAGGCCCAGCCGCGACTCGTCCTTGGCCAGCCGCTGGTCCGCCTCGTCCAGGGCCAAAAGCGCCGCCACCAGGGCGTCCTTCGGCTCCTTGACCAGGCGTTCCTTCAGGGCCTGCTTGAGCTCGCCGACCAGGGTGCGGGGGGCGTAGCCCTCGAGGTAGAGCGCCTGGGCCCGCTTCAGGGCGTCCTCGATCGCCCCCGAGAGCAGGGCCTGGAGCAGGCCCTGGGTGGCCTCGGCGGGGGGCAGCCCCAGGATCCGCTCGACGGCGGCCCGGGTGATCGGCCGCTCGTCCAGCGTCAGGACCCGTTCGAGGAGCACCAGCGCGTCCCGCATCGCCCCCTCGGCGGCCTGGGCCAAAAGGGCGAGGGCGTCCTCCTCGATCTCGAGCCCCTCCTCCTCGGCCAGCCGCGCCAGCGCGTCCCGGATCTCTTCCTCCGAGAGCCGGCGGAAGCGGAAGTGCTGGGTGCGGCTCTTGATCGTCGCCGGCATGCGCTCGGGCTCGGTGGTGGCGAAGACGAAGAGGACGTGCTCCGGGGGCTCCTCCAGGGTCTTCAAAAGGGCGTTGAAGGCGCTTTTCGACATCATGTGCGCCTCGTCGAGGATGATCACCTTCTTGGGCGCCCGCACCGGCGCCAGCAGGATGCGCTCTTTCAGTTCGCGGACGTCCTCCACCGAGTTGTTGCTGGCGGCGTCGATCTCCAGGACGTCGGGATGCTGCCCCGCCTGCACCAGCCGGCAATGCTCGCAGACCCCGCAGGGCCGCTCCTCCCCCGGCGCCTGGCAGCCGCTGGCCATGGCCAGGATCCGGGCCAGCGTGGTCTTGCCCACCCCCCGGGGCCCGGAGAAGAGGTAGGCGTGGGCCAGCCGGTCCTGCCGGATGGCGTTCTTCAAGACCTCCTTGACGTGCTCCTGGCCGACGACGGCGTCGAAGGTCGCCGGGCGCTTTTTGCGGTAGAGGGCGCCCATGGTCAGCGGGGGAGGAAGCGCCTCAGGTACTCCACCGTTTCCCGGAAGGGGAACTCGTAGACCGAGCCCGAGGGGGTGTTGAACTCGAGCAGGTCGGGCCCGGGGAGCTTGACCCGCCGCAGCACCAGGACTCCCTCGACCGGCTCGAAGACGGCGACGTCGGCGGTGTAGTAGTTGGGGGCGTCGTCGGGTTCGTCCTCGAGGTCCTCGGGGCTCATCGTGGGGTAGCCGGGGGCCTCCAGCCGCGCCAGCGCCTCGGCCAGCTCCAGCGCGTCCACCACCAGCTCCTCGTCCTCCACGTCGCCGTAGAACCAGAGCCGGATGCGCCCGCCGGGGAGCCGTTCGGCGGCCAGGCCCTCGGGGGCGGTGGGGTCTTTCCTTCGTCTCATGGGCGTACCTCCTTCGAGGATTCTATTGCCGGCGTCCGGGGGCCGCCGGGGGAGCGGTATGATAATGGTACCTTTTATGCGTTTTCGTGCGCTATCGCTGCTCTTGTTGCTGGTGTTGGCCGGGTGTTCGAGGGTGGACTACCGGGTGGTGCGCGAGGGCGGCTGGAACGGGGCCGTCCCCGCTCCCCGGGGGCCGGTCATCCTCACCGTGGTCACCCCCGAGGGCAGCTACCGGCTGGATCGCGCGGCGCTGGAGAAGCTCACCTGGGTCGAGCGCAAGACCCTCTTCCACCCGGAGGAGAAGCTGGGCACGGTGGGGGTCTTCCAGGGCGTGCTGCTGGCCGACCTCTTGCGGGAGCTCGGCTACCCGGACCCCGGGCGCGTTCGCTTCGAGGCCCTGGACGGCTACCGGATCACCGTGGACTGGGAGCGGATCGCCCCCTTTCACCCCATGCTCGCCTTGGACCAGGACCGAAGGCCCCTTCCCGAGCGCTACGGGCCGGTACGGGTGATCTTTCCCTATAAACGCTTGAAGCCGGACCCGGTCGCGTACAATGCCTACTGGGTGTGGCAGCTAACGCGCCTCGTCGTTTCTCCCTGAGCCCCCGGGCAGCCATCTGGGCAAGCTGGGCCTTGCTCTTGCTCCTGCTCGCCTACGGCGCCTTCGGCCTCTACACCCTCTCGCGGGTGCGGGAGTCGATCGGCGAGGCCGAGCGGGCCGACACCGCCTACCAGTACAGCCAGGTGGTGCGCTCGCTCTACCGGGCCTCGGTGGCCTGTTATCAGGGCCGGCTCGACGAGAAGTTGCGGACCGAGGTAAAAAACCGCGTGCTGCTGGCGATGGAGAGCGTCTCCTTCCAGGACCTCTCCCGCGAGTCCCAGGAGCTTTTGCGCCGGCTCGCCGGGGTCTTGAGACGGCCGCTTTCCTGCGCCGAGTACGCGGCCTGGGCGGAGCGGGTCTTTCCGGTCCAGGTGGAGGCGGTGGAGCACTCGAACTGGCTCCGGGCCAGGATCAAGGCGCAGCTCTACGTGTACCAGCGGAGCCTGCTCTTCGGCCTGGGGCTGCTCTTCCTGGCCGCCGCCGCCATCCTCTACCTCCTGGACCGGCTGCGAAAGACCCAGGAGGCCCAGATCCAGGCGCTGGAGGGCGAGAGCCGGTTCAAGACCCGGCTCTTGGGCCTGGTGGCCCACGAGCTAAGGACCCCGCTGGCGGCGGTGGCGGGCTTCGCCGAGCTGGCCGCCCGTGCCCCCGACGAGAGGACCCGAGCGCGCCACCTGGAGAGCCTTTCGGTGGCCAGCCGGCGGATGCGGGCGGCGCTCCACACCTTTTTGGACCTCCACCGGTTGGAGACCACCGGCGGCATCGCCACCGAGCCCGAGCCGGTGGACCTCCGGGTCCTGGCCCGGGGGGCGCTGGAGATCGCCCGCGGGGCCTTCCCCGCCACCGAGTTCACCGAGGAGCTGCCGGCCGCGCCGGTGGTGGCGATGGTGGACAAGAACCGGCTGGCCCACGCGCTCTTGAACCTGCTGGAGAACGCCGCCAAGTACGGCGGCGGGCGGGTGCGGTTCCGGCTGGCGGACCGCGGCGAGGCCTGCCGCTTCGAGGTGGAGAGCGAGGGCGAGCTCTCCCAGGAGGTCGCCGAGCGGCTCTTCGCGCCCTTTTCCCGGCTCCCGGAACACCGGGGGCAGGAGGGCTGGGGGCTCGGACTCTCGCTGGTCCGGGAGGTGGCCGAGGCCCACGGCGGCCGCGCCGGCTTCGAGGGCCGGGAAGGCGCCACCGTCTTCTTCGTCGAGCTGCCTAGGTCGGCGTGCGACTCTCGGCCAGGTGAAGCAGCTCCAGGGGGCTGAAGGGCTTGGCCAGGTAGGCGTCGGCGCCGGCCTCCTGCCCCTTCTTCCGGCTTTCGTCGCTGTCCAGGGCGGTCAGCATCACCACGAAGGTGTCGCGGTAGGGGGAGGTCTTGATCCGCCGGCAGACCTCGAAGCCGTCGGCCTGGCTGCCGGTCAGGACGACGTCGAGGACCACCACGTCGGGGTCGTGGGCGGCCAGCAACGCCTCGATGCGGTCGCCGCTCCGGCTGGCCACCACCTGGTGGCCGAGGGGCTCGAAGGTGGCGCGGAGCAGCGCCTCCATCAGGGGTTCGTCCTCAATCACCAGGACCTTCATGGGCCTCCAGCCAGAGGTAGTTTTGCAGGAGCGACTCCAGCGGCAGTTCCAGGAAGGTCTCGGCCAGCCCCGGATCCAGCCGCCGGCCGGCGAGCTCGGCCAGGCGCTCGCGGGCGGCCGGCAGGGAGAGCCGCTTCTGCAGGTGGGTGAGGTAGTCGAAGGCCTCGGCCACCGCCAGCACCCGGGCGCCCAGCGGGATGGCCTCGCCCTTGAGCCCCGCCGGCCCGCCCTGGCCGTTCCAGGCCTCGTGGTGGAAGCGGATCCACGCGGCGGCGTCCTGGAATTCGGGCAGCGCCGAGAGGATCTCGGCACCGATGCTGGCGTGGGAGAGGAACCGCTTTCGCACCGCCTCCGGGGGCTGGCGGTTTTCCGAGACCGCCTGCACCCAGGCGTCGATGACCCGGTCGGGGATGGCGAGAAAGCCCACGTCGTGGAGCCGGGCGGCGCGGACCAGCACCCGGGGGGGCAGCGGTCTGTGAAGGGCCTGGTTGAGGTGGTCGGCCCAGTAGGCCACCCGGCGGTGGTGACCCCGCAGGATGGGAAGGCGGGCTTCCAATAGCTGGATCAGGGTCTCGGCCCAGGCGGCCTCGGCCGCCTCGCGGGCGGCGTAGACCTGGGCGAGATCCTTGGCGTAGCGGACCAGTTGTTCGTCCAGGACCATCCTTCCCCAATTTACCAGCGAACCCAGCGGGGGCCTGTGGGCAAAAACCATCGCACCGCGAAGACCCCGTAGAGGAAGCCGCCCAGGTGGGCCCAGAAGGCGATGCCCGGGATCCCCATCAACGCCTCGATGAACTGCAGGAAGGCCCAGTAGCCGAGGTAGAACCAGGCCGGCAGGTAGAAGAAGACGGGGTAGAAGACCAGCAACACCATGGTGAGCACCGGGGCTCCGGGGAAGAGCTTGTAGTAGGCCCCCAGCACCGCGCTGATCGCCCCCGAGGCGCCCACCATCGGTTGCGTGGAGCCGGGGTCCACGAGCCCCTGGGCCAGGGCGGCGGCCACCCCGCCGAGCAGGTAAAAGAGCAAAAACCGCCCGCTTCCCAGGCGGTCCTCGACGTTGTCGCCGAAAACCCACAAAAACCACATGTTCCCCAGGATGTGGGCCAGCCCCCCGTGCAGGAACATGCTGGTGAGGAGGGTGTAGGCCCGTTCCAGGGGCGCTTGCCAGAAGAGCTTGGGAACGAAGCCGTAGGCGTAGAAGAGTTCCCGGAGCTGGGGTTCGGAGAGGGTGAGCTCGTAGAGGAAGACCAGGACGTTGGCGGCGACCAGGTACTTGACCATGATCGCCGGTCGCCGGGTGCGGTTGAGGTCGGCGACCGGGAACATGCCCGCATTCTTGCATACCGCATGCACGCGTAGACTTGGGGCATGCGAATCCTGGTGACCAACGACGACGGCATCTTCTCCCCCGGGATCAAGGCGCTGGCCCGGGCGGTGGCCGAGCTCGGCGAGGTGGTGGTGGTGGCCCCGGACATCGAGCAGTCGGCGGTGGGGCACGGCATCACCCTGCGCCGCCCCCTGCGCTTCAAGCACACCGCCAGCGCCGGCCTCGAGCCCATCCCCGCCTACCGGGTGGACGGCACCCCGGCCGACTGCGTGGTGCTCGGGACCCACCTCAAGGGGCCCTTCGACCTGGTGGTCTCGGGGATCAACCTGGGGGTCAACCTGGGGCTCGACATCACCAGCTCGGGCACCGTCGCCGGGGCGATGGAGGCGGTGAGCATGGGCATCCCGGCGGTGGCGGTGAGTCTGGACACGCTCCGGATGGAGGAGCTCGACTTCACCCATGCTGCTCAGGCCGCCCTCCGGGTGGCCCGCTGGGTGGCCGAGCACGGGCTTCCGAGGAAGGTGCTCCTGAACGTCAACGTGCCCGCCGGGCGGCCCCGGGGCTACCGGGTGGTGGGGTTGGTCGAGCGCTACTTCGAAGACCAGGTGATCGAGCGCAAGGACCCCGCCGGGGTGCCCTACTACTGGATCGCCGGCGAGCCCACCGACCGGGCCGAGCCCGGCACCGACCTCTGGGCGATCGAGGCGGGCTACGTTGCCCTGACCCCGGTGAACCTCGACTTCGCCGACCGCGCCCTCATGCCGGTGTTAAAAGACGCACTGGAAGGCCCGTTTTGAGTCCCAGGGCTTCCCGGGCCGAGCCCTCGCGGACGGCGATCTCGAGGAGGCCGGCGGAGCCGGTGTAGCAAAGCGGCTGGCCGGGGGCGACGTCGGCGAAGGTACTGAGGCAGGGAAGCCGCCGGTTCTGGACCAGGAGGGCGCTCCCGGGAGGGGGCGGGCCCTTCAGGGTGGTGATCGCGTTGCCGAAGCGGTCGAAGGTGAGGATCTCGCCCTTTGGGCCTTTGGTGAGCGTGAGGGGGAGGCGGGTGAGCCGGGCCGGGTCGAGCGCGGGCCCCAGGCGCTCGAAGGGCACGCCCTTGGCCAGTCGGGCCGCCGCCGGGGCGAAGAGGTCGCGGCCGTGGAAGGTGCGGCTGGCGTTCGGGGGGGTGGGGAGCTCGCGGGCGGCCAGGGCGGGGTCCTGGGCCAGGGCCAGGGTCAAAAGGCCGTTGTCCGGGGCGACGAAGAAGTGCCGCCGGGTGCGCACCGCCACCGCCCGGCGCCGGCTTCCCACCCCGGGGTCCACCACCGCCAGCACCACCGCGCCCTCGGGCAGGTAGGGCGCGGCCTGGAAGAGGGCGTAGGCGGCCCGCCGCAGGTCGCCGGGGGGCAGGTCGTGGGCGAGGTCGAAGACCGGGGCGCCCGGCGCCCGGGCGTGGATCACCGCCCGCACCACCCCGGCGTAGGGGTCCTCCGAGCCGAAGTCGGAGAGGAAGAAGACCGGCCGCATGTCCGTATTATGGGCGTATGTACAAGCGGATTCTGGTGCCCACCGACGGCAATGAGTGCGCCCGGCGGGCCGAGGACGAGGCCATCCGGCTGGCCCAGGCCACCGGCGGCAAGATCACCTTCCTCCACGTGCTGCAAAGCCCCAGCACGGTGGTTCCCCTGCCTGCGCTTCCCGACGACCTCGACTACACCCTGGCCAAGACCTTCGAGCGGATCGCCGACGAGGCCCTCGAGGCCGCCCTCAAAAAGGCCAAGGAGGCCGGGGTCGAGGCCCGCGCCGTCCTGCGACGGGGCGACGACGTCGCCTACGAGATCCTGCAGGAGGCGGTGGGCTACGACGTCATCGTCATGGCCCCCCGCCGCCGCAGCTTCAAGAAGTGGCTCCTCGGCTCGGTCACCCAGGCAGTGCTGGACCGCAGTCCGGTGCCGGTCCTGGTGGTCGGCTGCGGCGGGCTAGAATAGGGCCGTGGCCCGCATCCGTATCGCACAGGGGGACATCACCGAGTTCGCCGGCGACGCCATCGTCAACGCCGCCAACAACTGGCTCAAGCTGGGCGCCGGGGTGGCGGGGGCGATCCGCGCTAAGGGCGGCCCCGAGATCCAGGCGGAGTGCGACCGCATCGGCCCCATCCGGGTGGGCGAGGCGGCGATCACCACCGCCGGCCGGCTCCCCGCCAAGTACGTGATCCACGCGGCGGTGATGGGCGACGAGCCGGCCAGCTACGAGAGCGTGCGCCGGGCGACCAGGAGTGCCCTCGAGCTGGCCTTGGAAAAGGGGCTCAAGACGGTTGCCTTTCCCCTTCTCGGCACCGGGGTCGGCGGGCTGGACAAGGAGAAGGTCGCGAAGATCATGCTCGAGGAGATCAAGGCCGCGCCGGACACCCTCGAGGTCACCCTCTACGGCTACACCCCGGAGGACGCCGAGATCCTCCGCCGGGCGCTCTAGATGCGTTTCCTCCGCTTTAAAAGCCGGGGCTTTCGCAACCTAAAGCCCTTTGAGCTCACCCTGCCGCCGGGGCTCACCGCCGTGGTGGGGAAAAACGCCGCCGGCAAGACGAACCTCCTGGAGGCGCTCTACCTCGCCGCCGGCGGCGAGCTCCGGGGCCCGGCCCTGGACCGGGTCGCCTTCGGCGCGCGCGAGGCCTGGCTTTTTGCCGAGCTCGAGGGCGCCCTGGGCCGCTACCGCATCGAGGAGCGCTTCTCCTCCGAGGGCCGGAGCCTGCTTTTAAACGACGCCCCGGCGAGCTTCAAGGAGCTCTCCGAGATCCCGGGGGCGGTCTGGCTCAGGCCCGAAGACCTGGCCGTGGTCAAGGGGGCTCCGGAGGAGCGCCGGCGCTTTCTGGACACGCTGATCGCCCGCTTCTCGCCCCGCTACCGCGCCCTCCTCGGCGCCTACGAGCGCGCCCTCAGGCAGCGAAACGCCGCCCTCAAGGCCGGGGGGCGGGGGGTCGAGCCCTTCAGCGAGCGGCTCGCCGCCTACGGGGCCGAGATCTTGGAGATGCGCCGGCGCATGCTGCGGCGGCTCGCCCCCCTCGCCGCCGAGCTCTTCCGGGCGCTGGCCCTCGGCGAGCTCGCGCTCGAGCTGATGGAAACGGCGTCGCCCGAGCGCCTGAGGGCGAGGCTCTCCGAGCGGCTCCCCGAGGAGCTCGAGCGCGGGGTGACCCTCACGGGGCCCCACCGGGACGACCTGGCCGTTTCCCTGGACGGCCGCGACGCGGTCCGCTTTGCCAGCCGGGGCGAGGCCCGCACCGTCGCGCTGGTGCTCCGCCTCGCCGAGCACCGCCTGCTCGAGGCCCACCACGGCGAAGCCCCGGTGCTGCTTTTGGACGACGTGGTCGCCGAGCTCGACGAGGAGCGCCAGCGGGCCCTGCTGGCCTACGTCCAGGGGGTGGAGCAGGCGGTGATCACCGCCACCCACGCCCCCGCCGGGGTCGACCGGGTGCTCGGGATCAAGGACGGCGCCCTGGAGGTGGCCCGTGCGTAAGGGCCGGCCGGCGGCGCTTTCCGAGTTGCTGGGGGAGTTTTTGAAGCGGCCCGAGATCCAGCGCGGGCTCCCGGCCGGCCGGGTGCTCGCGCTCTGGCCCAAGCTCGTCGGCCCCGAGCTCGCCCGCCTGACCCGCCCCGAGGCCTTCCGCCGCGGGGTGCTCTGGGTCGCCGTCAAGGACCACGTGCTCGCCCACCAGCTGGGCTACCAAAAGCCCACCATCCTGGCCAAGTACGCCCACGCGCTGGGGGAAGGGGTGGTGAACGACGTCCGCTTCCGCGCCGGCCCGGTGCTCGCTGAAACCCCCGCTCATGAGCCCGCGCCCGAGCCCCGCCCCCGGCTCGACGCCGAGGCCGAGGCCTGGCTCTTGGAGACGATCCGGCCCCTGCCCGACGCGCTGAAACGCCCCGCCCTGAAGGCCGGCCGGGTGCTCTTGGCCCGGGTGCAGGGGGCGCCTCGCTGCCCGGTCTGCCAGGGGCCGAGCGAGGCCGAAGGCGCGCCCTGCCCGAGCTGCCGGCTGCGGCTGGAACTTCCCGAGGTACGGGCCGAGGCGAGAAGGCTCGCTAAAGGCGCCGCTCCCAGGCTCGAAGGCGACCTCGCCGCCGCCGCCCGCCACCGGGCGCTCGGTGAGCTTGCCGCCGAGCTCGAACGGCTTGCCGCCCGGGCCGCCGCCCGCCCCCAGGCGACGCCGGAGCTTTTGCAGGCGGCGCTTGGCTACCTGCGCCTTGCCCTCGGCCGCGAGCCCCGGCCCGAAGACCTGGCCCAGCTGCCCCCCGCGATCCAGAGCCTGCTCTCCTCGCGGCTCGGCCACCGGTCATAATGAGGTTATGGCTAGCGGCGATAGCAAAATCAAAGCGGGCTACATCTGGATGAACGGCCGCTTCGTGCCCCAGGAGGAGGCCACCGCCAGCGTCCTCTCCCACGCGCTGCACTACGGCACCAGCGTCTTCGAGGGCATCCGGGCCTACGCCACCGAGCGGGGCCCGGCGGTCTTTCGGCTGAAAGAGCACGTGGACCGGCTCTTTGCCTCGGCCAAGGCGATCCTCCTCGAGATCCCCTACACCAAGGAGGAGATCGAGCGGGCGGTCCTCGAGACCATCCGGAAAAACGGCTGGAAGTCCTGCTACATCCGCCCGCTCGCCTGGTACGGCGACCACTCGCTCGGGGTGAACCCGCTGCCCAACAACCCCGCCGAGGTGATGATCGCCACCTGGGAGTGGGGGGCCTACCTGGGCGAGGAGGCGATCCGCAAGGGCGCCCGCCTGATCACCAGTTCCTGGCGCCGCTTCCCCGGCGACGTCATGCCGGGCAAGGCCAAGGTCGGGGGCAACTACGTGAACTCGGCGCTCGCCAAGATGGAGGCCTTGAAGGCCGGGGCCGACGAGGCGGTCCTCCTGGACGCCCAGGGCTTCGTCGCCGAGGGTTCGGGGGAGAACCTCTTCTTCGTCAAGGACGGGACGATCTACGCCCTCGAGTCCTCGGTCACCCTGCCCGGCATCACCCGCGACTCGGTGATCCGTATCGCCAAAGACCTCGGCTACCCGGTGGAGATCGCCTACCGGGTCACCCGCGACCTGCTCTACTCCGCCGACGAGGTCTTCATGACCGGCACCGCCGCCGAGGTCACCCCGGTCTCCTACATCGACCACCGGCCGATCGGCACCGGCGAGGCCGGCGAGGTCACCATGCGGCTGCGCCAGGTCTACCTCGAGGCCGCCACCGGCAAGCGCCCGGAGTACGCGGACTGGCTAACCTACGTGAATTAAGCGTTGGCCCATTCCAAAAAGCCCTGGGCACGCCCCGGGGCTTTTTGGCGATATCCGGCACAGGATTGGGCAAAAATAAAACCACGGGCGAAGGGGCTGAGATGCTGTTGGAATCGCGTCTTCTGGAAGCGCTTGCTATGGGAGCCTTTTTTGGGGTGTCCTTTTCGCTAGCCATGGACCTCTTGGAATGCATGCTGAAAAGAGGTTGCCGCTGGGATACGAAGGCCTGGCTTCGGGAGGCCCTTTTCGCCGGCGGGTTCTTTGCGCTCGGGTGGTTTTTGCTCGGCTTCTTTTAAAGGCGCCATGAAGCGGCGCGGTCCCGGCCGATCGGAGGTTCTTGGGGTATGCGCGAGCCGACGTGGTGGGTGAACAAATTCATCGCCTACCCCACCCGAAAACGGGCGGAGTTCCTTTTGAAGCGGGGGCGTCCAGAAGATATTTACAAAGTTTTGTATTGGCTCTCAGACGCCTACGAAGCGGCTCTCCGTTATCCCCCTTGCGCCGAGGTTCGCTCGGTTGAGGAGCTTCGCGAAGAGCTCAAACGGCACGGGATTCCCCCCACCGTCATCGCCTGGGTGGGGCGGGCGGGCCCTTCGGGCAAAGACCCCGGGTCTTTGGACCTGGAGGAGCTCTTTTTCTGGCTCGATGGCTTTGGGGACCTGGCGCTTATCTTCGGAGATCCCGAGCGCCCCGCGCTTTTGATCAAGCCCGAGATGTCCACGCCGCTTCTTTTCGTTTCCAATTGCAGTTAAAGGCTCGCCTTTTTTGCAGGAGACCAATAGCATGCGGCCCGAGGCAAAAACTCTCTTAAGCTAGAGGAGTAGGGAAATGCAGTACAAACTTTTTTACGAGTTCCTATACCTTGTAGCGAGCTTTGGTGTGTTTATGCTCGTGTTGCACGGGCTTTTAATCCTATCCCCCTCCTTTATAAAATCACGCATCAATCTTTACTTGCCTTTTTATGTAGGACTAAGTCTTTCGGCAGCGGTCTCGGTTGTGGAATTTTTCTCGCAAAGCTTGAAATTGCCGTTTTTGAAAGCCTCAACGCACGGGGATGCCCTTTTTATTGCCGGATTATTTTTAGGCGACTTCATTTTCTGCGCGTGGTGGTACGCGTGCGATTTCACCAAGTGCAAAATGGTGAGGA
>JAMOVS010000054.1 GCA_027061845.1 Thermaceae bacterium | reverse complement strand
TCCTCGCGGCCCGCCTTCAAGACCGCCAGGAAGGCCTCCTGGGGCACCTCGACCTGCCCGATCGCTTTAAGGCGCTTCTTGCCCTCCTTCTGGCGCTCGAGGAGCTTTTTCTTGCGGGTGACGTCGCCGCCGTAGCACTTGGCGAGGACGTCCTTCCTAAGCGCCTTCACCGTGGCCCGGGCAATCACCTTGGTGCCGATCGCCGCCTGCACCGCCACCGGGAAGAGCTGCCTCGGGATCACCTCGGCGAGCTTGTCCACCACCTGGCGGGCGACGCGGTAGGCCTTCTCGCGGTGGGCGATGAAGGCGAGGGCGTCCACCTTCTGGCCGTGGACCAGGATGTCCACCTTGACCAGGTCCCCGGGCTTGTAGCCGATCTGCTCGTAGTCCATGCTGGCGTAGCCGCGGGAGATCGACTTCAGCCGGTCGTGGAAGTCGTAGAGGATCTCGCCGAAGGGAACCTCGTAGACGAGCTCGACGCGCTTGCCGTGGTAGCGCATGTCGAGCATCTTGCCCCGCTTTTCCTGCAGGAGCTGCATGATGGGGCCGACGTAGTCCTCCGGCGTGTAGATCGAAAGGCGCACGTAGGGCTCGAGGACCGCCTCGATCTGGGTGGGGTCGGGAAGCTCGGAGGGGTTTTGCACCTCGATCTCGCTCCCGTCCTTGAGCTTGACCTTGTAGACCACGCTGGGCGCGGTGGCGATCAGCTCGAGGCCGAACTCCCGCTCCAGCCGCTCCTGCACGATCTCGGCGTGAAGAAGCCCCAAAAACCCCACCCGAAAGCCAAACCCGAGCGCCTCCGAGCTCTCGGGCTCGAAGGTGAGGGCGGCGTCGTTGAGCTTGAGCTTTTCCAGCGCGTCCCGGAGGCGGTTGTACTCCTGGTTATCCACCGGGAAGAGCCCGGCGAAGACCACCGGCTTGGCCGGCTTGAAGCCGGGGTAGGGGGCGTCGGTGGGGCGGCCTGAGTGGGTGATGGTGTCGCCCACCTGGGCGTCGCCGATCTCACGGATGCCCGCCATCAGCCAGCCCACCTCCCCCACCGAGAGCGCCTCGGTGTCCTCGATCGCCCCCGGGCGGAAGACCCCGACCCGGGTGACCTCGTAGTCCTTGCCGGTGGACCAGATGCGGATCGTGTCGCCGGGGCGAACGGTGCCCTCGAAGACCCGGAGGTAGGGAACCACCCCCTGGTACTTGTCGTAGACCGAGTCGAAAATCAGCGCCTTCAAGGGCGCCTTGGGGTCGCCCTTCGGCGGCGGAATGCGCTCGACGATCGCTTCCAGGATCTCCGGCACCCCCTCGCCGGTCTTGCCCGAGGCGAAGATCACCTCGTCGGCGGGGATGCCGAAGGTCTCCTCGATCTCGAGCGCCACCTCCTCGGGCCGGGCGCTCGGGAGGTCGATCTTGTTGACCACCGGAATGATCGCGTGGTCGTGCTCCAGGGCCAAAAAGAAGTTCGCGATGGTCTGGGCCTCGATCCCCTGGGAGGCGTCGACCACCAGGAGCACGCCTTCCACCGCCGCCAGCGCCCGGCTCACCTCGTAGTGGAAGTCGACATGGCCGGGGGTGTCGATCAGGTTGAAGACGTAGGTCTGGCCATCCTTGGCCCGGTAGTTGAGGCGGACCGCCGCCGCCTTGATGGTGATGCCGCGCTCGCGCTCGAGGTCGAGCTGATCCAGGTACTGCTCGCGCATCTCCCGCTCGCTCACCGAGCGGGTGAGCTCGAGGATGCGGTCCGC
Organism: Thermaceae bacterium; assembly: GCA_027061845.1. GTDB lineage: Bacteria > Deinococcota > Deinococci > Deinococcales > Marinithermaceae > WFXV01. The sequence goes on along the minus strand of JAMOVS010000054.1, from coordinate 1,116 downwards.
CAGCGTGGACTTGCCGTGGTCCACGTGGGCGATGATGGAGAAGTTGCGGATCCTTTGCGGATCGGTCACGCCCTTAAGTTTAGCCGGCCGCCGGCCGGGCCCAAAGCGGTAGCATGAAAACGATGCGCGCGCCCACCCGGCTTCGCTACCAGCTCAAGTACGCCGGCATGCCGGCGGGCGAGGAGACCCTGACCTTCGAGAAAAAGGGCGAGGGCTTTCGCATGCGCCTGGTCGCCGACGTCGCCCTTCCCCTGCCCAAGACCCGCCAGGAATGGGAGAGCCTGATGGACGAGCGGGGCGTCCCCCTCCGCTACGTGGAGCGGGTCGAGGGGCGGGGGACGCGGGTTTTCGACCTCGAGTTTCTCCGCGACGAGGGCGTGGTGGTGGGCAAGGACCTGGTCCTCCCCTACGTGGTCGACTACCACGACCCGCTTTCGGTCATCCTGAAGCTTTCAAAAAGCGAGGAAGCGGTCCTCACCCTGCCCCTGGTGGGCGGACGGGTCCACGCCTCCCGCCTACCCGACACCGAGCTCGCCTTTCCCTGGGGCAAGGTGCCGGTCAAGGTCTACCGGCTCCGGCCCGGCGTCAGCTACGTCTACTACGACCGCGAGGGCCGCCCGGTGAAGTTCGTGCAAAAGCTCGGGCAGCACGTCTTCGAAGCGGTGCTCACCGAAGCCTTCGAGGGCGAGCCCGAGCCCTCGCGGCAAAAACCCCGGAAAAAGCGCAGGAGGAGGCGATGAAACGCTACCGGCCCGAGGAGGTGCGGGCGCGCTTCGCGTCCCGCCGCTTGCACTTTGAGGGCGGCCCCGAGCTCGCCCGCGCGCTGACCGAGCTCTTCGGCGAGCCCTTGACCCCGGCCCAGGCGGTGCAAAGGATCGTCGCCGAGGTGCGGGAAAAGGGCGACGCCGCCCTCGACGCCTGGAGCCTGAAGCTCGACGGGCAGGCGGTCTACGAGGTGCCGAAGAAGCTCTGGCGCGAGGCCTACGACGAACTCCCCCGCGAGCTGCGGGAGGCGATCGAGGAGTCCCGCGTCCGCATCAAGGCGTTTTACAAAAAGGAACCCAAAGGGGGCTTTCTCGACGCCAACACCGACGGCGTACTCGGCCAGCTGGTGCG
>JAMOVS010000053.1 GCA_027061845.1 Thermaceae bacterium | reverse complement strand
TTTCTTGCCGCTTTTTGCTATTGGCATCTCCCTGGCCCAGGCCCTGCCCCAGCCGGTGGACCCCCTGAAACGCCCGGAGCCCGAGCCGGGCAAACTCACCTTCTCCGCCTCCCTGGGTTACCAGCCCCATAGCTATACGAGCCTAGGCCTTGACGAAGAGGAAGGTCCCTATACTGACCAGACTACAAGCCATCTCTTTACCGCTGACCTGGCTTTTTCTTACGCAATAAACGAAGTGCTATCACTTGGCCTAGGCTTCACCAGTGGGCTGGAGATTTTCCAAACCCTTCGCACCTACACCGCGACCGAAAAAGAGGCCCGCCTTGCGGGGAGCGACGCCTTCCTCTCCCCCCGCGCCGTGCTCACCTACCGGCTGGCTCCGGAAAACCTCCTCGACCCCTCCGCCTCCCTGACCCTGCGCTACCCCTGGAAGGCCGCCCTTTCGCTCTCGCTTTCCTACCTGCGCGACCCCACCGTGCTCAGCTTCTCGGCGGGGTTTTCCCATAGCTTCATGTCCCCCTTTGCGAACGTCCTCACCGCCTCGGCGGGCGCGGGGTTCGTGGCCAACGACCGGGTGAGCTACCGGGTCTCCGCCACGCTGAGCCAACCCCTGGCCTTTGCCGCTGCTCCCACGATGAGTGGGGGCTTTGGGGTGGACTTTGCCCTGGACTCCGAGGCCAAAGAAAGCGTTTCCCTGGACCTTTCGGCCTCGCTGCGGGGCGGGGTGGCCGAGGCAGGCCTGGCCCTCGCCTACCGGGCGCGGGGTGTGCGCTTTTTGGATCGAGTCGCAAGCCGGTGAAAGTAAGCTCGGAACGGGGAGGGAGAAAAATGGTACGCAAGACGAGGGTTTTCATCGCGATATTCGCTTTTTGGGCGCTGGCCCTGGCGGCCCAGGTGGACACCGAGACCACCTTTTACAAGGCCGTCTTCAAGGTCAACCCCGACGGCACCTACACCGCCACCATCGAGCACCGGCAGAAGGCGCTCACCCAGGCCGGGGTGGAGGAGATCGGGCAGGCCTCGATGGTCTATTCCGAGTCGCTTCAGGAGCTCGAGGTCCTCGAGGCCTACACCCTGAAGGCCGACGGGACCAAGATCCCGGTCCCCGAGGACAAGATCTTCGTCCAGGCACCCCCCGAGACCCAGGACGCCCCCACCTTCTCCGACAACAAGGTGATCCAGGTGGTCTTTCCCCAGGTGGCGGTGGGGGACGAGGTCTACGTGGCCTGGAAGCTGGTGCAGAAAGAGCCCTACTTCCCCGGCGAGTTCTACGCCACCGACGTCGAGCCCATTGCCGAGGTGGTGCGTCGCGCCGAGATCGTGGTCGACGCCCCCGCCGAGATGCCGGTCTACTGGAAGAAGCGGGGTGACGCCGAGCTCGGTGACTACCGGGTGGAGGAGAAGACCGAGGGCGGCCGGCACACGATCGCCGCCACCTTCTCGCGCAACCAGCCCATCCCCCCGGAGCCGGGGATGGTGGACCCCCGCCAGGTGAGCCCCGCCTTCGTGGTCACCACCTTCAAGGACTGGCCCGCGATCGGGGCCGCCTACTGGGAGCGGGCCAAGGGCAAGGCCGAGGTCACCGAGGCGGTCCAGAAGACCGCCGACGAGGTGGCGGGGAATGCCGAAGGGCTCGAGGCCGCCCGCAAGCTCTACAACTGGGTGGCCCAGAACATTCGCTACGTGGCCCTCGAGCTCGGCATCGGCGGCTACGTGCCGCAAAGCGCCGAGGAGGTCTTGAACCAGCGCTACGGCGACTGCAAGGGCTACGTCACCCTGCTCCAGGCGCTCCTAAAGGCCAAGGGGATCGAGAGCGAGCCGGTGCTCGTCTACCTGGGCGAGGACTATGGCCTCTTCCCGGCGCCCACCCCCGAGCAGTTCAACCACGCCATCCTCTACCTCCCCGAGTTCGACCTCTACCTCGACCCCACCATCCGCTACGCCCCCTTTGGCGTGCTGGTGCTCGCGGACCTCTCCAAGCCGGTGGTCCACGCCGGGGAGCGCCCGCGCCTCGCCAAGACCCCGAGCGGCGACCCCGAGCGGGATCGCTATCAGGAGGAGCAGGAGTACCTGCTCGACGCCAGCGGGACCCTCTCCGGCAAGGGGACGATGCGGCTCTTCGGCTACGTCGACGCCCAGATGCGGACCATCCTGGCCAGCATCCCCAAGGTCTCCTATCCCCAGGTGGCGCAGGCCCTCCTCGGGCAGTTCGGCGAGGGCGGGAGCGGCACCTTCGAGACCTCGCCGCTCGAGGACCTGGACGCCCCGCTGGTGGTGACCGCCGAGTGGAAGAGCCCCGGGGCCGCGGTGCCGGGGGAGCGGCTCTCGCTGGGGCACGTGCCCACCGGCTTCTCGCTGGTTCCCCTGGGCCAGTTGCGCACCTACGCCGCCCCCGAGAGCCGGCGCTTCCCGGTCTCGATGGGGGCCTTCGCCACCCGCTACCAGAAGACGATCCGCTACCCCGAGGGCTACCGCCCCGCCCTTCTGCCCCAGGGGGTGAGCCTGGAGAACCCGGCCGGGAGCGTGCGGGCGAGCTTTGAGGACCGGGGCGACGCGATCGAGGCCGTGATCGAGCTGGTGGTGGCCAAGGACGTCTACCCGCCGGAGGAGTACCCGGCGCTCAAAAAGCTCCTCGAGGCCGCCGTCGGCGCCCTCTCGCAGCCGATCGTCTGGGAGAAGAAGTAGCGCTTTCGTAACCTGCCCCTCGGTTTTCGCGAGCCCCGGGCCTAAAATGGGGAGCGGTGTTCAAGTACCGGGGACCCGAGCCAAAGGGCGACCAGCCCCAGGCGATCCAGGAGCTCGTCGAGGGGCTCAAGGCTGGCGAGCGCTACCTCACCCTGCTCGGCGCCACCGGCAC
>JAMOVS010000052.1 GCA_027061845.1 Thermaceae bacterium | reverse complement strand
ATGGCGCGGGGGAAGCCGAAGAAAAGTGCGGCCTGGAGGAGGGTTTCGCGGATCTCCTCTTCGCTGGCGCCGTTTTGAAGGGCGCCCTGGAAGTGGGTCGCGATCTCCGGAGGGCTGCCGAGGCCGACGAGGGCGGTGATGGCGAGGAGCTCGCGGGTCTTCAGGTCAAGCCCCTCGCGGGAGAGCACTTCGCGGTAGGCGAACTCCTCGATGTAGCGGGCGAGGTCGGGGTCGAGGGCGGCAAGGCGCGACCGGATTTTCTCCTCGTCCTCGCCCCAGATGCCTTTGAGGGCGTCCATGCCTAAAGCCTACCGGGCTTCAGGCCGAAAACACCCGCTCCAGCTCCGTAAGGCTCTCCGGGCTGCCCATCGCGGTCACCCGGTCGCCCACCCGGAGCTGGGTGTAGCCGTGGGTGACGATGGCCTCGTCGCCGCGGTGGATGGCGAGCACCAGCACGTCGGCCGGCAGGCGCAACTCGCGGAGGGGCACGCCGTCGAGCTCCGAGTCCTCGACGATGAAGTCGCGCACCTGCTGGCCCTCTTCCTCGCCCAAGAAGAGCGCCACCGCCCCCGGGCTCGCCACCGACTGGGCGAGCAGGCTCACGGTGGCGGTGGTGGGGTCCACCACCTGGCAGCCGGCCTCGCGGTAGGCCTCGACCGGCAACCGGCCCTGCCGCCGGGCCACCCGCACCCCCACGCCGCGGTCGGAAAGGAGCCGGCAGAGCTTCAGGTTCTCCTCGTCGGTGAAGAGCAGGATGGCGGCCTCGGCGCGCCCCTCGGGCGCGTCGCGGTAGGTGGCCACCGCCAGCCCCTGGTCGGCGAGCGCCCGGGCCCGTTCCTCGTCGTGGGTGAAGAGCTCGGGCTCCCAGCCCCCGGCCCGGAGCCGGCGGCAGAGGGCGATGGCCTGATGGTCGTCGCCAAAGATCCAAATCTTCCGGCTTCTTGGCCGGTTGCGGCGGGCCTCACCGACCCAGAGCAGGGCCTGCTTGAGGAGTGGCGGACCCACCACCTGGTTCAGCACCACCAGCGCCACCACCAGGGTGGCAAAGGTCTCGCCGAAACCGGGGAAGGTGTCGGCGACCTTCTTGGCCAGACCCAGCGCCACCCCGGCCTGGGTGATGAAGGCCATGCCGGCGGCCAACGCCGCCCGCGGCGGCTCGCCGGCGAGCAGCGCCCCCAATCCGCTCCCCACCAAAAAGGCGATCAACCGGGTAAAGAAAAGCGCCAGCGCCACCGGCCAGGTGGTGGCCAGGACGTCGAGCGCGAGCGAGGCCCCGGTGAGGGTGAAAAAGGCGATGAAAACCAGCGGCGAGAGGGCTGAGAGCAAACGGGTGAACTCGTCGCGAAAGGCGCTATAGTTCACGATCCAGAAGGCCGCCAGCACCCCGGCCAGCAGGGGCTCGGGGGTCAGGGGGTGATGGAACCAGTGCAGGGTGGCGGCCTCCAGTCCCCGTGCCACCACGAAGGCGCCGTAGCCCAGGAGCAAGAGCCCGAGCCCCTTGACCCAGGGCGCCCAGTGGGCCGCCAGCAGCCGGAGCAGCAGGGCGTAGAGCACGTACCCCAGCGCCGCCGAGAGCAGAAGGTCCGCGGTGAGGATCAGGAGAAAGAGCCCGTTGATGGTGGAACCGGTGAGCCAGGCCCGGGCGAGTTCCAGCGCCACGGCGAAAAGCACGATGACGATCACGTCCGAGGCCACCGTGGCCCCGAGCACCAGCCGGGTAAAGGGCCCCTTGGCGCCGAGCTCCTTGATCACCGCGATCGCCGAGGAGGGCGAGCGGGCAAGCAGGATCACCGCCATCAAAAGGGCAAAGGCGAAGGCCGCCCCGCCGGAAAGCGCCTCGGCGCCGGGCAGCGCGGGCAAGAGCTTCAAGGTGATCCAGGCCCCGAACCCGAGCACCGCCGCCACCTGGAAAAGGCTCACCATGAGGATCGCCCGCGCCCGGTTCCTTAGCTCGGGCAGGTAGAGCTCGGCGCCGGCGGCGAAGGCGATCACCGCCAGGGCCATCTCGTCGACGAAGCGAAGCTTTTCCAGCTCCTCCTTGCCAATAAGCCCGAGCACGTAGGGCCCGATCAGGATGCCGGCGAAGAGGAAGCCGGTGATCAGCGGCAGATCGTACTTGGCGAAGTAGTCGCCGATCTGTTTGGCGGCCAGGGCCAGGACCGCAAAACTGGCAAGGATCAAGAGCAGCTCGGCGATCGCCTGCACGAACTCCCCCTACAAGACGTCCAGGACCGGGACAATGCCCGTTCTTGGGTCGACGAGTAGCGCCTGCATTCCAAGCTGCCGGGGCACCTCGACGTCGGCGTCGGGCCGGTCACCGACGAAAAGAACCTCTTCCGGCTCCACACCCAGCGCTTTAAGCGCATGGGCGTAGATCGCGGGGTCGGGCTTTTTCACTCCCAGCGCCGCCGAGGCAAAGACCGCGTCAAAGTACGGCAGAAGACCCATCGAGGCGAGCACCCGGGGCAAAAGCACGTCCCAGTTCGAGACCACCGCCAGCCGAAGGCCACGCTTTTTTAGCTCCTCCAAGACCTCGGGCGTTCCCGGCGTCCGGGGCCAGAGGCCGGGCTGCTCCCAGTGCTCCACCAGCCAATCGGCGATCGCTTCCGCCTGGCCCACCCCAAGGCCCTCCAAAAGGCGCCGGTCGGTCTCGTGCCAAAGGCGTCTGGCCTTTTCCTCGTCGGTGGCTTTCAGATGCTCATCCTCGTAGTAGGCATAGGCGGGAAGCACGGCCTCCTTGATCCGGCTCCAGTCGGCCCTCTCGCCAAAGCGCGCGAGCACCGGCGGCAGCCAGGTCCGCGGGTCGGTGTGGATCAAGGTGCCCCCTGCGTCGAAGAAGACCGCCCGCACCATAGGCCCCTAGGATACCCGACCCC
>JAMOVS010000051.1 GCA_027061845.1 Thermaceae bacterium | reverse complement strand
CGATGAGGTCGAAGTCCTTGAGGTTGGTGTTGACGTTCAGGGCGAGGCCGTGCAGCGCCACGCCCTCCTTGACCGCCACCCCGAAGGCGGCGAGCTTTTCCTCGCCCACCCAGACCCCGGCGTAGCCTGGGGTGGCGTAGGCCTCGATGCCGTAGCTTTCGGCGACCTTGATCACGGCGGCCTCGAGCTTCCTTAAAAAGTCCCGCACCCGCCGCTCCACCGGGAAAAGCGGGTAGGCGACGAGCTGGCCGGGGCCGTGGTAGGTGACGTCGCCGCCGCGCTCGACCCAGTGGACCTCGAGGCCGTTCGCCCGGTACCAGGCCTCGGGGAACTTGAGGTTTTCCCCGGTGGCCTTCCGGCCCAGGGTGATCACCCGGGGGTGCTCGACCAGGAGCAGGGTCGGCGGCCTTTGGCCCCGGGCGATCTCGCGGTGGAGCCTTTTTTGAAGCTCCCAGGCCTCCCGGTAGGGCAGGGTGCCGAGGTCCCGGACGTCGAAGGTCACGCCTTTAGTCTACGTTCGAACGCCGGCGCCCGATCGTGAAGCGCGGTGCGTTTAGTTGATCTCGGGCCCAGGGGTGGTTTCGGCGAGCGCCGTGGCCCGGTACCGATTCAAAAAGGCGGCCAGGGCCTCGGGCTCGGTGCGAAAGCTCTCGGGCAGGGCCCGGAGCTCGCCGCGGGCGGTCTCGAAGACGATCGCCTTGGCGAAGGGAAAGCCCAGGAAGCGGAAGGTCCGCACCCGAAAGCCCCGCACCTCGCGCCAGGCATAGCGGTGTTCGTAGATCAGAAATCGGTAGGAAAACCCCTCGGGGTCGAGCTTCAGGGCGAAGTAGCCGGGGAACGCCACCTTGACCCCGAAGAGGAGGGCGAGGGGCAGGGCGAACTGCACGTGCCCCGCCATGCCGAGAAGCCCCGCGGCCAGCAGGCCGAGGTAGGGCCCGGCCTGGCCCGGGGGGAGGGCGAGTTCCTCGAGCTCCACCGAGGTCAGTCTAGCTGAGAAGGCGGAGGGCCCGCGTTGTTCTCGCGGGCCCGATCCCTGCAAATCGTGCATCACGATGCACGATTTGCAGGGTTATTCCTCCAGGTCCTTCTCGGTGAAGGCGTCGGCGGTGTAGACGTAGATCCTGGTCTTGGGGTCGTCGTAGACCCATTCGTCGAGCCCCGCCTTCTGGGCCAGGGTCTTCAAAAAGAGCCTCTTGTCGGGCAGGTCCTCCCAGACCTCGGGCAGGTAGGTGGCCCGGCCCAGCGGGTGCTCGAGCACCACCCCCACCCCGACCGGGAGCCGGGCGAGCAGGTCGGCGTAGTTCTCGAAAGGGAAGGGAACCTTGGGCGAGAGCACGCTGACCTCGACCTCCACCTCCGGCCACTCCTCGGGGGAAAGCGGCGGGAAGCGGGGGTCCTTGAAGGCAGCGGCGATGGCGTTTTTGTAGACGTCGAGGACGAGCGGCTGGTGGGGCTCGACGGTGCCGATGCAGCCCCGGAGCTTGCCCTGCTTCCGCAGGGTGACGAAGCTGGCCCCGGTCTCGGAAAGGGGTGGGGGGTAGAGCCTGGGGTCGGGCGGCTCCACCTGGCCCTGGAAGACGTCCTCGATCGCCTTCTTCGCGGTTTCCAATAGGACTTTTTTGTGCCCCTTGGTCAGCTTCATGGCTCGTCGTACCTCAGCGCGGCGTAGCCCACCACCCGGCGGCGGTCGCCGGAGGTGTCGCCGCTGGTGGCGTAGGCGAGGAGTTCCGGCTTCCAGCCGTAGTCCCTCGCGATGGCGGTGAGCGCGGCCCAGGGGTGGCGGCCGCAGGCCTCGGATTCCAGCACCCCCTCGGCGTCCAGGGCGAGGGCCCGCTCCAAGGTGAGGGCGTCGATCTTGCGGGCGACGTCGTCGGGGTGGTAGTGGGAGAGGTCGGTGGAGACGACGATCACGTCGCCGGGCTCGAGCGCCTTCGCGATCCGGGGGGCGGCGGCGATGGGGTCGGTAAGGCCGAAAAGGAGCGGCACGATGGAAAACTCCCCGAGCACCGCCTGCAAGAAGGGCAGCTCGACCTCGAGGCTGTGTTCCGGCAGGTGGGGCTCGGCGAGGTCGGTGAAGGGCGGTCCCATCGCCAGCAGCTTCGCCACCCGGTCGGTGGCCACCGGAACCTCGCCCAAGGGGGTCTCCCAGAGGGTGAAGGGGCCGGTGGAGATGCCCTCGAAGGCGACGTAGTGGGCCGGGCCCATGAGCCAGACCACCGGGGCGCGGCCGGCGTAGGGACTAAGCGCCCGGAAGGCGTAGGCGGCCACCGGGCCGGAGTAGACGTAGCCGGCGTGCGGCGCCACCACCGCCCGCGGGGGAACGGGCTCAGGCTCGGGGACGGCGGCCAAGAGCCGCGTCACCATCGCCAAGAGGTCTTTCGGGTCGGCGGGGTAGAAGGCCCCCGCCACCGCCGGTTCACGACGCATGGTTTTCCTCCCAGGTCCAAACGCCGGGGATCTTGGCCCCGCACCGGGGGCAGACCCCAGGCTCCTGCCACAGGGGCTTCACCCGGTAGCCCTCGCGGTAGATCACCAAAGCGCCGCAGTCGGGACAGTAGGTGGACTCGTGCTCGGGGTCGAGCACGTTGCCGAGATAGACGAACTTGAGCCCCACCTCCTTGGCGATCCGGTAGGCCCGGAGCAGGATCTCGTAGGGGGTGGGCTTGAGGTCGGTCATGCGGTAGGCGGGGTGGGCGGCGGAGAGGTGCCAGGGGATCTCCGGGTTCACCGAGTGGAGGAACTCGGCCATCCCCCGGATCTCCTCGTCGGAGTCGTTGTAGCCGTGGAGCAGCAGGGTGGTGACCTCGAGCCAGACCTTGCCCTTGAGCTCGGTGCCGACGAAGCGGATGTTCTCGAGCACCGGCTTCAAGCGGGCGCCGGTGAGCTTCCGGTAGAACTCCTCGGTAAAGCCCTTGAGGTCGATGTTGATGGCGTCGAGGTAGGGCTCCATGTACTCCCAGGCGTGGTGGGTCTCGAAGCCGGAGGAGACGAAGACGTTCTTCATCCCCTCGGCGCGGGCGAGTTTCGCGATGTCGTGGGCGTACTCGATCCAGACCACCGGCTCGTTGTAGGTGTAGGCGATCAGGCGGACGCCGGCCTTCTTGGCGGTGTCCACCACCCGCTCCGGCGGCCAGTCCTCGCCGATGGGGCGGTCGGTTTCACCGGTCACCGGGTCCACCTTGAACTCGCGGAACTGGCTGATCTGCCAGTTCTGGCAGAACTGGCAGAAGAGGTTGCAACCCACGGTCCCGAGCGAGAGGATGGGCTCGCCGGGGTGGAAGTGGAAAAGCGGCTTCTTCTCCACCGGATCCACGTGGATCGCGGCCGCCTTGCCGTAGGTGACCAGGTAGAGCTTGCCGCCGTAGTTGCGGCGGACGCCGCACTTGCCCGCCTCCCCGGGCGGGATGCCGCACCAGTGGTGGCAGGCGGTGCACTGCACCCAGCCCTTGGGCAAGGGGCGGTAGAGGTCGCACTCGCGGAGCTTGGGCGACACCTTGGTTTCGCTCACGGGACCCCCTTAATAAGCCTACGCTCATATTTTATCACAAAATTTGCTGGGAGCTGGGCTTTTAGACTAAGGCGATGCGGATCGCGCTGGGGAGCGAGCAGCCGGTGAAGCTCCGGGCGGCCCGTCGGGCGCTGGCGGCGCTCGGGCTCCCCGCCGACCTCCGCCCCCTTCGGGTGCCGGGGGCGCCCCGCCAGCCCCTCACCGAGGCCGCCACCGAGGAGGGCGCGGCCTTTCGCGCCTGGTACGCCAAGAGGCACGCGGAAGCCGAGCTCGGGGTGGGCCTCGAGGGCGGGGTGGACCTCGAGTCCGGCTGGCTCACGATGCACGCCGCGGTCACCGACGGGGAGGGGCTCTGGCGCGGGCGGGGGCCGTCGGTGCCGCTTCCAAGCGAGGTATTACGCGCCTTGCGGGCAGGGGAGGAGCTCGGGCCTTACCTGAAGGCGCGCTTTGGCGAAGAGGCGGCGGAAAAGGGCGCGGTCTGGGTCTTCTCCGGCGGGGCGATGACCCGGGAGGAGGCGCTCGCGGAAGCGCTCCGGCTCGCGCTCGGGGCCTACTTGGGGGAACGCCGTGGTCTGGGTGCTCCTTAGCTACCTGATCGGCTCGGTGCTCTTTGGGGTGCTGCTCGGCTACCTCCTGAAGGGCTACGACATCCGCCGGGAGGACCTCCCCGGGGGCTCGGGCTCCTTCCGCCGGCTGGGGCCTTTTTGGGGGGTGGTGGTGGCCCTTTTGGACGCCGCCAAGGGGGCGCTGGTCGCGTACCTGGCCCTGCCCCGGCCCGAGCTCCTGCCCTACATGGCGGCGGCGGTGGTGGCGGGGCACTGCTGGCCGGTCTTCTTCGGCTTCAAGGGGGGCGGGGGCATCGCCCCGGCGATCGGGTTCTTCCTGGTCTACGCCCCCCAAAAGACGCTTCTTGCCGTGCTCTTTGCGCTCCTGGTGGCGGCGGTGTATTACCTCGTCTACTGGAAGAAGACCCGCCGGGGCATCTACCCCATCCCCTTCGCCGCCATCTTCGCGGTTCCCCTCTTGCTCTACCTCTTGCGGGAGGACCCGGTGGGGCTACGGGCGGTGCTCTACGTCGGCCTGGTCATGGCCCTGCGGGCGGCGGAGATGCTCACCCGCGGCCGGTAAACTGGGCCTATGAAGATAGTTCGCTTTAACGAGGGGAGGTACGGCGTCCTCGAGGGCCCCTGGGTCTACGCCACCGAAGGGCCCCTGGGCAAGCGCACCGGCGAGCGCTACCAGCTCGCCTCGGTCGAGCTCCTGGTGCCCGCCGAGCCCAGCAAGATCGTCGCCGTGGGCAAGAACTACCTGGGCCACGTGCGCGAGATGGGCGGCGAGGCCCCGCCCCAGGAGCCGGGGCTCTTTTTGATCGCCCCGAACGCCCTCCTTCCCCACGGGGGCACCATCCCCTACCCCTCCTGGACCAAGGAGCTCCACTACGAGGGGGAGCTGGCGGTGGTGATCGGGGAGCGGATGAAAAAGGTCCCCGCCGAGAAGGCCCTCGGCTACGTCCTCGGCTACACCGCCGCCAACGACATCACCGCCCGCGATCGGCAGAAGACCGACCTGCAGTGGGTGCGGGCGAAGTCGGCGGACGGATTTTTGCCGCTCGGGCCCTGGATCGAGACCGACCTCGACCCCTCGGACCTCTCGGTCCGCACCTACGTCAACGGCGAGCTGCGCCAGGAGGGCAAGACCAGCGACATGGTCTTCTCGGTCCCCGAGATCCTGGCCTACATCTCGAGCTTCATGACGCTCTGCCCCGGCGACGTCGTCCTCACCGGCACCCCCGAGGGGGTGGGGCCGCTGGTGGTCGGGGACCTGGTCGAGGTGGCGGTCGAGGGCGTGGGAACGCTCAAGAACGAGGTGGGGAGGGAGACGTGATCCAGGTCCTCGACACCCGCTGGCTGGGGAAGGAGGGGGTGATCGCGGTCTTCGCCGTGCCCCACCGGGAGGGGGTGGCGCTGGTGGAGAGCGGGCCCGAGTCCGCCTTTCCCCAGGTGGTAAGGGCCTTGAGCGAGCTCGGCTACGAGCTTTCGGACGTCACCCACCTCTTCCTCACCCACATCCACCTGGACCACGCCGGCGCCGCCTGGCGCTTCGCCGAGGCCGGGGCCCGGGTCTACGTCCACCCCCGGGGGGCGCCGCACCTCGCGAACCCCGAGAAGCTCATCAAGAGCGCCGAGCGGATCTACGGCGACCGCATGAAGGAGCTCTGGGGTGAGCTCCGCCCCCTGCCGCAGGACCGCCTCTTCGCGGTGGAAGACGGCGAGCGGGTGGAGGCGGGGGGGCTCGTCTTTACCCCCTACGCTACCCCGGGGCACGCGGTGCACCACCACGTCTGGACGGTCGGGGAGTCGGTCTTTACCGGCGACGTGGCCGGGGTGCGCCTTTTGGGCGGCCCCGCGCTTCCCCCCTGCCCGCCGCCGGACATCCAGCTCGAGGACTGGCGGGCCTCGATCGCCCGCTTGCGGGCGCTTCCCGCGGACACCCTCTACCTCACCCACTTCGGCGGCTACCGCGACAAGGAGGCGATGCTCGAGGGCCTCGAGGCCCGGCTTTCCGACTGGGGGGACTGGGTGCTCCGTCGGCTTAAGGAAGGGAAGACGCCCGAGGAAATGGTCCCCCTCTTTGAGGAAAAGGTCAAAGAGGAGCTCCTCGCCGCCGGTCTCGACGAGGCCGCCGTCGCCCGCTACGAGGCGGCCAACCCCAGCGCCTACTCGGTCTACGGCCTGGTCCGCTACTGGCAAAAGCACCACCCGGAGGCGCTTTGACCGCGGTCTTTGACCTCGAGGGCACCCTTACCGCCGGCGAGACCTGGAAGGCGCTGGCCCGCTACTTCCAGACCCACGGCCGGAAGGCGGCCTACGATCGGTTCTTTTGGCGGCACCTTCCGGGCGCCCTGCTCACCAAGGCCGGGTTGCTCCCGAAGCGCTGGTACCAGAACCTCTGGATGCAGAACCTGGCCCGGCTCTTCGCCGGCATGGACGCGGAAGAGCTCGCCCGCGTCGCCGATTGGGTGGTGGAAGAGGAGCTCTGGCCCCGGCGGAAGGAGAAGGCCCTGGCCCGGCTCCGCGAGCTCTACCAGGGAGGCCACCGGGTGGTGATCGCCTCCGGCGCCTACCAGCCGGTGGTCGAGGCCTTCGCCCGGAGAATCGGCCCCGGGGTGGAGGCGCTGGGCACCCCGCTTGAGCTCAGGGACGGCCGCGCCACCGGCCGGCTGGCCGGTCCCATGAACGTCGGAAAGGTCAAGGCCGAGCGGGTCCTAAAGCTGCTCGGCGGCGCCCCCGACCTCGCCTTTGGCGACACCGCCGCCGATCTGCCGCTTTTGTTGCTGGCCAAGGAAGCGGTGGCGGTGGACCCCGACCGGCGGCTCCTCGCCGAGGCCGAAACCCGCGGTTTCGAGGTGCTTTAGCCGAAGGTGCCCTCGACGGTCAAGCGGGGGAGCTCGTCGCGTTTTTGCGCTTTGTTGAGGTACATGCGCTCGTCGGCGAGGCGGTAGGCCTGGTCCAGGGTGAGCTGGGTGGCGTCCACCCAGCCAAAGGCGGCCCAGGGAAACCCCTCGCGGACCCGCCGCAGGAGCCGGTCGGGGTCGTCGAGGCCGATGTGGAGGCCGGCGAACTCGTCGCCGCCGATGCGGTAGAGCGCGTCCGACTGGCGCACCGAGTCCTTGAGCACCCGGGCGAACTTCCGGAGCACCCGGTCGCCGGCGGCGTGGCCGTGGAGGTCGTTGACGCTCTTGAGGTTGTTCACGTCCCAGAGCGTGAAGATGAGGTTCTTCCCCTCCCGCCGGGCGAGCGCCTGGAGGCGGGGAAAGTCCTCCTCCAGGGCGCGGCGGTTTCGCAGCCCGGTCAGGGGGTCGGTGAGCGCCTGGGAGAGGAGGTGTTCGTGGAAGCCCTTGAGCTTTTCCATGGTCCGGAAGTAGCCGTAGCCCAGCAGACCGGAAAGCGTCCAGAACAACGCGGCCAGGGGCAGGTAGAAGGACTCGTCGATCAGGGCGAAGGCCAGAAGGGCGGCCAGGGCTACCGAGACCAGAAAGCCCCAGACCCCCACCATGGCGGTGGCGGCGTAGATGGGGAAGAAGGAGAGCAGGATGAAGAGCTCGGGGTGGTGGTCGTAGGGAATCTTGGTGTCGGTTTGCACCATGTAGAACCCCAGGATCGGCAGGATCCCGAGGGCGTGGACCAGCCTCGCCTCGAAGGGCCAGCGGCGGGAAAGGAAGAACATGATCCCGGTCCAGAGGGCGAAGATCGCGTCGGTAATGAGGTCCCCGCGGTGTCGCCAGAAGTACTGGCCGGCCACCGACACCGCCAAGGCGGCCAGCATCACCCACCAGTAGTACATGCCCCAGTGGGTCTCGAGGAGCTCGCGGCGCCGGCTGTGGCTCTCGGTCCGTTTCATACCGGTCCTAGTTCGCACTTTAAACCCCTTCCAGGGCGGAGGGGTGTGCGCTATGACACTTCCAGGGTACTTCATGACGAATCGCCGTCGTTCCCCCCAACCGGGTGGGAATCGGCGAAAAAACCGAGAGGAATTTAGCGAAGGCTCGTTGGCGGCGAGACGTTGACCGGAGCTCTTATACCGGTGGTGGGTATGGTGAGGCGGCGGGATTTGGGGCGCCGGCCTCGATACCAAGGAGCTTTTCGCCCCGGGAGGGGGCAGCAATCCTTTTCCAGGAAACCGCGAATCCCCGCCAGCCGATGCGGATATCGAGGCTGCCGACGGCGGTGTTGGCGAGCGATAGGGCGATTCGGAGTCGCAGGGGGAGGAGGGAAACCCTCGAGTATAGGGACATTGGTCCCGAGGCGGGGATTAGGTTGAACTCGGTCCATAGATCAAAATCGCCAGAAATCCCCGGCCGCGTTTCCGGGAGTTCGGGGCGGGTGGCCATGGGGTCGGGGGAGGGGACCCCCGGGGGAGCGGGCTTCCCCCGGGGGCCGGACGCTCACTCGCTGCACTGGCCTTGGTAGCTGGGGTGGTTGCAGCCCTGCCAGGTGATCCTTATCTGGCAGGTCTTTCCGTCGCAGTCCTTTCCGTTGAGTTCCATCGAGCCGTTGTCGATGCAGCCGGCGGCGGACTGGTGGACGCGGGCGCTGACGGTCACCGACCAGCCCTGGGAGCAGTCGGGGCCACCGCCCCAGATGCGGCTGCCGCTATTGACGGTCAGCCAGCCGGCCCCCTCCACCTGCTGGGGATCGTCGGGCTCCCAGGTACCGCTCAAGTTGTATTCCATCCACACGTTTTCGCTGCTATCCACCCGACCCTGGTAGCGAAACGTCCAGGTTCCGGGGGTGCTTTTCTCGAAGTCGTGGTGCCTTAGGTGCCAGGTGATGCGGTGGGTGGTTCCCGATACGGTGAGGCTCCAGTCGATCTCCCCGCTGATCCGGTACCCGGCCTCGGGGTCGCGGTCGTCGGGGTCGACGATGCGCAGGTCCTTAAACCGCCAGCTGCCGCTCACCGAGCCCCCGCTGTCCGGCTGGAAGGTAAAGGAGCAGCCCCCGGAGTAGGTGGCGTCGACCGGGATGCCGTCACCGTCGGCGTCGGTGGTGTTCCCGCTGATGGTGGTTTGCTGGCAGTTCCAGCTCCAGCTGCTAAGCGGCGCGACCCCGGCTTGCAGGATCGGGATCATTGGGACCGGCAGCCCTACCGGGCTCAACGGTTGGGTGAGGGCTTGCAGCTCGGTGTAAGCGTTCCCCAGGACCTGGGCGGTTTTTTCGGGGTCGACCGTGGGCGCCGGCGGGGTGCCCCCGCCGCCGTTTCCGCCGCCCCCGGCGCCGCCGCTGCCGCCGCAGGCGGCCAGGAGGCCCGCCAAAACCAAAAGTCCGATCAGCCGAAACCGCATGCTTTCCACCTCCAACCGCGACCCTAGGGGTGGCTCGGTTAAACTCTGGTTAAACCTATGGCCTCGGGCTACCTCTACCGGCCGGAGCTGATCGCGCGGGTGCGTCGCGCGCTTAAAGAGGGGCCGGTCGTCCTCTGGGGGCCGCCCGGGTTTGGCAAGACCCTGCTTTTGAAGGAGCTGGCCCGGGAGGAAGGGATTCCCTACCGCAGCGAACCGGGCCAGGAGCCGGCGGCCTACGACCTCGAGGCCCCGCCCCCCGCCTTCCTCCCCGGCCGGGTCTACGCCCTCCCCCGCCGCCCCCTGGCCGGCCCCGAGGTCGCCCTCTTCGGGCCGGAAAGGCTGGCCTTCGACGAGGCCGAGGTGCGGGAGCTCGCCCGCCGGCTGGGAGCCGCCCGGCTGGCGGCCTCGGGCAGCGGCAAGCTGGGGGGCTGGCCGGTCCTGGTGCGCCGGGGGTTCGAGGCCGGGGTGGCGGAGCCGGCCGAGGAGCCCCTGCGCGGGCTGATCGAGGGGTTTCTGAGCCGGCTCTCGGCCCCCGAGCGCGAGCTCTTGGGGCTTTTGCTGGTCGAGCTCCCCGAGGCCGCCTGGCGCCAGGCGGGCTATGGCCGGGCGCTGGACGGGCTGCTCCAGGGCGGCTGGGTGCGGGGGGGCGCGCGGGTGCGCCCGCTGCCGGCGCTCTTCCACTACCTCGAGGCCACCCAGGGCCCCCCGCCCTTCGAGCCGGTGGAGGAGGCGATCCGGGCCGCGCTCTTCCTCGACCCCGAGGCCGCCTTCTTGGCCTACCTGGCCTACCGCCGGCCGGAGGCGGGAGGGGCCTTCGAGGCGCTGGCCGAGCGGCTTTTGCCCGAGGGGGCCTTCGACCGGCTGATCGAGGCCTGGGACCGGCTCCCCGCCGAGCACCGCACCCCCAAGGGGGCGCTCCTGGCGGCCCAGGCCGAGCGCAGCCGGGGGCAGCTGGACGCCGCCCTGGCGCTGGCCCGTTGGGCGGCCCGCTTTCCCGAGAGCTACGCCGAGGCCAAGGACATCGAGGGGACGGTGCTGATCCACCTGGGCCGCGGCCGGGACGCGGTTCGCGCCTTCAAGGCGGGGCTTCGCCACGCCCGGCCGGAGCAGCGGGCGCGCATGCTCACCGGGCTGGGGGCGGCGCTGATCCGCGACGGCCGCTACCGGGAAGCGGCCAAGGTGCTGGAGGAGGCGGTGGCCGCCTGCCCCGCCGCCGACGTCTACGTGCTCGCCCGGGCGGAGCAGAACCTGGGGATCGCCCTCCACCACCTGGGGCACCTGGAGCAGGCGGTGGCCGCCTACCGTGAGGCGCTGGCGCTGAAGCAGGACCAGGGCCCGCTCACCCAGGCCAACACCCTGCTCTCGATGGGGGAGGCCCTCAGGCTCCTGGGCCGCTTCGAGGAGGCCCACCGGGTGCTAAAGGAGGCGCTGAAAAAGGCCGAGGAGGCCCAGGAGTACCGGGCGATCAGCTACAGCGCCCTGAACCTCGGCGACCTCTACACCGACGCCGGCTGGCTGGAGGAGGCCGAGGCCGCCTACCGCCGGGCCGAGCGAGCGCTTCGCGCCGCCGAGGACCGCTACGGGCTGGGGCTCTTGCACCTGGGCTGGGCCCGGCTCTTTCGCCGGCGGGGGGCGCGGGCCTCGGCGCGGCTGGAGCTGGAGGAGGCCGAGGCGATCTTCCGGCAGGGGGGAAGCCCGGCCGAGCTGGCCGAGGTCTACTTGGAGCGCGCCTTCCTGGGGGGTCCCGGCCGCCGCCGCTGGCTCAAGGAAGCCTGGGCCGCCGCCCGGGAGGTGGGCAGCCGGCGCCTCTTGGCCTGGGTCCGGGCGGAGGCGGTTCTGGCCGGGATGGGCGAGCGGGCGGACGCCGCCTTTGCCGCCCGCTACGCCCTGGCCGAGGACCTCCCGATGCTGCTCTCGCCCCGTTACCTGCCGGTCTGGGCCGGGGCCGGCGAGGCCGGCCGGGCGGTGCTGGAGCGGCTGGCGCTGGGGACCGGGGTGGCCCAGGTCTTCTCGCTGGGACGGCTCTGCGTCTTCCGCGAGGGTCAGGAGGTCCGCCTGCCCACGGTGAAGGAGCTTTGGGTCCTGCTCTTTCTCTGGTTGCGACCCCAGGAGGACCCGGCGGCCCTCTTCCCCGAGGCCAAGAGCCCGGCCAAGCGCCTGCAGGTGGCGGTGCACCACCTGCGGACCGCGCTCGGCGAGGACTGGGTTCGCTCCGGCCAGGGCGGGTACCGGGCCAGCCCGCTCCCCGGCGTCTGGTGGGACGCCGGGATCTTGCAGGCGGCGCTCCGCCACGCCGCCCTGGCCCCGGTGCGGGAGCTGGTGGCCGCCCTTTACCGGGGGCCGCTGGCGCCGGGGGCGCCCTTCGACCGCGAGCGACGGCGCCTGGCCCGGCGGGTACGGCGGCTCCTGACTTAAGCGGATCAGGTCCATATAACGCACGCTTTTTCGGGGGATAGAAATGCGCGTTGCCCGCGGTTTTCCTGGTGATATAATGAAGCCGAGGCTGGCCCCCGGGGCCGCCCGTTTGCTGAGGGAGTCATGGAAAAATACGACGCGTCTAGCATCAAGGTGCTCAAAGGGCTCGAGGGCGTGCGCAAGCGCCCGGCGATGTACATCGCCGGCCTCGGCCCCGACGGCTACCACCAGCTGCTCTTCGAGATCCTCGACAACGCGGTGGACGAGGCCCTCGCCGGCTACGCCAGCGAGATCCAGGTCACCCTGCACCAAGACGGCTCCGCCAGCGTGGAGGACAACGGCCGCGGCATCCCGGTGGACGTGATGCCGGGCGAGGGGCGGCCGGCGGTCGAGGTGATCTACACCGAGCTCCACGCCGGCGGCAAGTTCGACTCCGGCGCCTACAAGGTCTCGGGCGGGCTCCACGGGGTGGGCGCGAGCGTGGTGAACGCCCTCTCCGAGTGGCTGGTCGTCGACGTCTTCCGCGACGGCAAGCACTACCGCATCAAGTTCTCCCGGGGCCGGGTGGTCGAGCCGCTGCACGTGGTGGGCAAGGTGCGGGGCAAGAAGACCGGCACCCGGGTGCGCTTCAAGCCCGACCCCGAGATCTTCGGCGACCAGAGCTTCGACTACCGCCGGGTGCGCCGCCGGCTCCGCGAGATCAGCTTCCTGGCCGGGGGCCTGAAGCTCACCCTGGTCGACGAGCGGAGCGGCAAGAAGGAGACCTTCCTCGACAAGGGCGGGGTGGCCTCCTTCGCCAAGGCGCTCGCCGAGGGCGAGGAGCCGCTTTACGAGAAGCCCATTCGCCTCTCCGGCAGCCACGGCGAGGTCGAGGTCGAGGTGGGCATGCTCCACACCAAGGGCTACAACACCGAGATCCTGGGCTACGCCAACCTGATCCCGACGCGGGACGGGGGCACCCACGTCTCCGGTTTCCGCTCCGCCTACACCCGGGCGATGAACCAGTACGCCAAGAAGGCGGGGCTGGATAAGGGCAAGGGCCCGAGGCCCACCAGCGAGGACCTGCTCGAGGGCCTCTACGCCGTGGTCAGCGTCAAGCTGCCCCAGCCCCAGTTCGAGGGCCAGACCAAGGGCAAGCTTTTAAACCCCGAGGCCGGGGCGGCGGTGCAGGCGGTGGTCTACGAGCAGCTGCTCGAGTACCTGGAGAAAAACCCCAAGGTCGGCCGGCTGATCTACGAGAAGGCGAGCCGGGCGGCCCAGGCCCGGGAGGCGGCGCGAAAAGCCAGGGAGCTGGTCCGCCGGCAAAACCCCCTCGAGTCCGACGACCTGCCCGGCAAGCTCGCCGACTGCCAGACCGAGGACCCGGAGGAGGCCGAGCTCTTCATCGTCGAGGGCGACTCCGCCGGCGGCTCGGCGAAGCAGGGCCGCGACCGCCGCTTCCAGGCCATCCTGCCGCTTCGCGGCAAGATCCTGAACGTCGAGAAGGCGAACCTGGAGAAGGCGCTCAAGAACAACGAGATCCGGGCCATGGTGGCGGCGATCGGCGCCGGCATCCAGGGCACCGGCAACGACGCCCACTTCGACCTCGACTCGGTGCGCTACAAGAAGATCATCCTGATGACCGACGCCGACGTCGACGGCTCCCACATCCGCACCCTTTTGCTCACCTTCTTCTACCGCTACATGCGGCCCCTGATCGAGGCCGGCTACCTCTACATCGCCAAACCCCCGCTCTACCGCCTCCGGGTGGGCAAGAAGGTGGAGTACGTCTACGACGACGAGGAGCTCGAGAAAAAGCTAAAAAAGTACGAAGGCAAGAACGTCGAGATCCAGCGCTTCAAGGGCCTCGGGGAGATGAACCCGGACCAGCTCTGGGAGACCACGATGAACCCCGAGACCCGGATCCTCAAAAAGGTGACGATCGAGGACGCCCTCGAGGCCAGCGAGACCTTCGAGGAGCTGATGGGCTCGGACGTCGCTCCCCGCCGGCGCTTCATCGAGGAGTACGCCAAGTTCGCCGAGCTGGACGTGTGAAAAAGGGGCGGGCAAAGCCCGCCCCTTTTACTTGAGCTTCTTCAGGAGCTCGTCGAAGAGCTCCTGGGCCTCTTTCAGCACGTACTCGTCGCGGGCGTCCTTGGGGGGCAGCGAGAGGGCGACCTCGAGCTGCTTTAAGGCCTCCTGGGTCTTGCCCAGCCGGGCCAGGGCCTTGGCGTATTCGTAGCGGTGGATGATCTGGTCGGGCTCGAGCTGGATCGCCTTCTCAAAGAGCGGGATTACCTTCTTCTCGCTGGCGCCGTAGAGCCAGCCCACCCCCTTTTGGGAGAGCTCCAGGTGCCAAAGCGCCAGCGCCACCAGGGCGCTGGCGTAGTCGGGCTTCAGTTTCAGCGCCTTGTCCAGGTTTTCCTTGACCGCCGAGGCCAGCGAGAGGCTCTGCAGAATGCCGCGGTACTGGGCCAGGCGCCCCAGCGCCCGGGCCAGCTCAAAGTAGGCCTCGGGGTTTTGGGGGTCCTCCTTGATCGCCCTTTTGGCCGCGGCCTCGGCCTTCGAAAACCAGGCCGCCCGCTCCTTCTTGTCCTGGGCCTGGTAGATGGCGTAAAAGCTCGCCGCCCGGGCGGCCTGCACCCAGTCCCCCTCCTCGACCGCGGCCTGGTAGGCGGCCTGGAACTGGCCCTCGGCGAGGAGCTCGGCGGCCCCGGCGAAGGCCAGGGCGGAGAACGAAACGACCAGAAGCACAAGCAGTCGACGCACGGCTTCCTCCTTTGTCCCAGGATTGTACCCCGCCGCTTATGATTATTTAGCGCGCAAAGGAGTTGACAATGCCATTATCAAGCGCTAGCCTAAGGGGGAAGGGAGGCGGCATGGCGGCGAGCTGGATCGCGAAACTGCCGGAGCGAAAGAAGCGGCTTTTGCTGGAGGTATTAAAGGAGCGCTACCAGGACGAGCTGGCCGACGCGAAGGTCGTCGAGGAGGCGGCCAAGGGGGTGCCCTACCCCGAGCTCCGGGAGGTGCTCTTGCGGATCGCCCGGCGCGAGAAGCGGCACGCCGAGCTCCTGGCCGAGCGCATCAAGGCGCTCGGGGGCACGCCGCCCCCGCCCCCGGAGGTCAGGGAAGGGGCCACCTGGCAGGAGCTCCTCGAGGCCCTGGAGTCGGAGAAGGCCGACCGCATCCGCTACATCGAGGAGGCCTACGGCCTTGGCGACCCCGAGATCAAGCGGCTCTTCGAGCGCATCAAGGAGGAGGAGGAGCAGAACTACCGCGAGCTCCTCGAGGTCCTCTCCAAGCTCGACCCCTACGCCGAGGGGGCTTAAGGGAGGGCGCGATGCTGGGGAAGGAGGCGGTCAAGGCGATCCGACGCTGGGCCGAGCGGCCGGCGCCGGTGCTCTCGCTCTACCTGGCGGTGAACCCCGCCGACCCGAACGTCGCCCAGCACACCTTCGACTACAAGAAAAAGCCCTACGTCATCCGGGCGAAAGACACCCTGAAAGCGCTCGGGGTGCCCCGGGAGCTAACCGATCGGGTGCTCTTTCGCCTGGAGCACGACGCCCCCCAGGCGGTGACCCGGGCGGTCTTCGCCGACGACCGGGAGCTCGAGGTCTACGACCTCGGGGTCGAGCTGCCGGTGGTGGACCTCAGAACCGGCCTGGTCGAGGGGCGCTACGGCGAGCCCTACGTCGCTCCCCTGCTCTTTGCCCTCGACGAGTACGAACGCTACGGCGTGGTGCTCCTCGACAAGGAGCGCTGGCGGCTCTTCGAGGTCTTCTTGGGCGAGATCGAGGAGGTCGAGGACGCCTTCCGGGCGGTGGCGCCGGAGGAGTGGCGCAGGCTCTCCGAGTCCCGCCCCGCCGCCCCCCGGACCCTGGGCGGCTTTGCCGCCGCCGCCAAGGGCGGCACCGCCAAGGACAAGTTCGACCGCCGGCTCCTCGAGTGGACCCACCGCTTTTACAAAAACCGCGCCCAGGAGCTCGCCCGCTTCGTCGAGGAGCGGGGCATCGAGCGGGTGATCCTGATGGGCCCGGAGGAGGACACCAGCTACTTCGCGAGCTTCCTCCCCAAGGCCCTCGCCGAGCGGGTGGTCGCCCAGCTGCCCTCGCCGGGGCACGCCCGGGTCTCGCCCGGCGAGGTGCTGCTTCGGGTCAGGCCCGAGCTCGAGCGGATCGAGCGCGAGGAGGAGAAGAAACTCCTCGAGCGGGTGCGGGAGGAGGGCATCGCGGGCCGCGACCGGGTGCTCGACGCCCTGATGATCGGCCGGGTCTACCTCTGGGTCCTCCCCTGGAAGCTGGAGGAAGCGGTCTACTACTGCCCCGAGGAAAACTTCGCCGCCGCGAGCTTGGAGGCGGCTCGGGCGGTCTGCGACGCCCCCGAGCGTCGCCCCTTGAAAGACCTCGTCGCGAGGCTCGCGGACGCCTACGGCGCCCGCGTCGAGTTCGTCCGCGGCGAGGCCGAGGAGATGCTTACCCGCGAGCTCGGCGGCATGGCCGGGCTCGTGCGCTGGTAAGGGAGGTGATGGGAAATGATGCGTTGGGATCCCTTCAAGGAGATCGAGGAACTGCAGGAACGGCTGGCCCAGGCGATGGTGGTGCCCCGCGGGCAGCGCGCCGAGAGCCGCACCTTCGCCCCGCTCGTCGACGTCTTCGAGGACGAGGAGGGGCTCCACTTCGCGGTCTACCTCCCCGGGGTCGACCCCGAGAAGGTGGAGATCGTCGCCGAGGACGAGACCCTCACGGTCAAGGCCGAGCGCCCCTTCGAGCAGAAGGAGGGGGTGACCTGGCACCGGGTCGAGGGGCCCTACGGCACCTTCGTGCGCAGCTTCGCGGTCCCCGCGACCTTCGACCTCTCCAAGGCCAAGGCCCGCTTCAAGCACGGCGTGCTCTACCTCGACGTGCCCCGGGCCGAGGAGGCGAAGCCCAAGAAGATCAGCATCGAGGTGGAGCAGTAAGCTGGAGTTCGCGGCCGAGGGGGCCCGCCGGGCCCCCTCCCGTTTGAAGGGGAGGTGATGCGCGATGCTGATGGCGGTTTCCGAGTTCGAGCGCCTCTTCCGCGAGGCGGCGTCGTTGGACGTGGACAAGGACGATTTGAAGCGGGTCTCCGAGTTTTTGACCAAGAAGATCTACGACCTCTTGGTGATCGCGGAGAAGAACGCCAAGTACAACGCCCGGGACATCATCTACCGGCCCGACCTGCCGATCACCAAGGGGCTGGAGGAGACGATCCACCAGTTCGAGCGGATGGACGTGGCCTTGAAGCTGGAGCCGGTGCTGGAGCAGCTGGCCAAGCTGCCGCCGCTCGACCTCGAGGTCGGCGACGACGTGCGCGAGGTGCTCCCCAAGGTGGCCGGCGCGCTGGTGGTGGCGCTGGCCAAGGTGCTCAAGGAGATCGACCCCCGGCTCAAAAACCCCCAGACCGAGCACTGGGCGCGGGCGGAGCGCGTCTTCGACCTGTTGCTTTAGGCTAAAGGGGTGCAGGAGTCCGTCACCCGGTTTTACCGCCTGAGCGTTCAGCTGGCCTTCAACATCGTCGTCTTGGTGCTGGTGCTCGGGCTCTTCGTCGGGGTGGCGCGGATTCTCCTCGGCCTCGGCCAGACCCTGGGGGGGCACAACCTGGCCGAGGCCTTTCACCTCTTGATTTCGGACGCGCTCACCCTGGTGGTGGTGATCGAGCTGGTGCGCACCTTCGTCGACTACTTCGAGTGGGAGCGGGTGCGCATCCACGTTCTCCTCGACGCCGGCGCGGTCTTCGTGCTGCGGGAGCTCTTCATCGGGCTGCACAACCAGCTGCTCGACCCCGCCGGGGTGCTGCTCTGGACCGCCGGGGTCTTGGTCTTGGTGGCGGCGAGGACGCTGGCGATCAAGTACCAGCCGGAGGGACCCAAGCATGCGGGTTGAGGAGGCGGTGCTCCCGGGGGTGGGGCACAAGTTCACCGTCTACACCGCCAGGGGCGACCGGGTGGTGATCGTGATCCACCAGACCGGTCCCCGCGAGGTCTACTTTTACCGGGACGACGAGGACGAGCCCGCCGCCGAGCTCGAGCTCACCGACGAGGAGGCGCGGGAGATCGGGGCGATTCTGGCCGGGGTGATCTACCACCCCGAGGTGGTCGGCGACGCCCGCACCCGGGTCAAGGAGCTGGTGCTCGAGTGGGTCAAGGTCGAGCCCGGCCACCCCTGCGCCCGGCGGCGGCTCGAGGACTGGCTGGCCCAGGCGCCCGGGGTGCACGTGCTCGGGGTTTTGCGCGAGGACCAGGCGCTCTATCCCAACCCGCCGGCGGACCTGGTCCTCGAGGTGGGCGACGTGTTGATCGTCGCCGGTTCCCGCACCGCCGTCGACCGGTTCAAAGAGGCGGGCTGCTAGCGCCTTGGAAACCGGAGGTCTCCATCCTTCGGTTTTGGCCTTCGCCCTAGCGGCGGCGGCCCTGGCGCTGGCGGCGGCGCTGGCCGCCCGGCTTCGCTTCCCGGCGCTTCCCTTCTACCTGCTGGCGGGACTTCTGGCCTCGCCCTGGCTGGACCCCGGGGCGCTCGAGCCGCTGCCCACGCTGGGGCTCATGTTGCTTTTATTCTCGGTGGGGCTCGAGTTCGGGCCCGACCGGCTCTCCGAGCTCTCCAAAAAGGCGATCCGGGCGGGAGCGGTGGACGCACTGGCGCTTTTTTTGGGGGCGGCGCTCGGGCTTCTTTTCGGACTCGACCTGAAGTCCGCGGTGCTCTTTGGCGGCGTGGTCTACATCTCCAGCAGCGCGGTGATCGCCAAGCTGATCGCCGAGCTGCACCGGGCGGCGGCGCCGGAGAGCGAGGTGGTGCTCGGGGTGCTGGTCTTCGAGGACCTTCTGATCGCCCTGGTGCTGGCGCTCTTCGGCGGCCACGGCGGGGCCTTTGGGGTGGCGGCGAGCGCCCTTTTGGTGCTCGGCTTCTTGCTCGCCGCCCGCTTTCTGGCCCCCCGGCTGGCGGCGCTCTTGGAGCGGGTGGGGGACGAGCCGATGCTGCTTTTCGGCACCGCCTTCACCGTGGGCACGGCGGTGCTCTTCCACCTGCTCGGCTCCAGCGAGGGCGTGGGCGCCTTCCTGGCCGGGGTGGTGGCCGCCGGGCTCGGCCTCCGCGACCGGATCGAGCGGCTTTTCTTCCCGGTGCGGGACCTGGCGGCGGCGCTTTTCTTCCTGGCGGTGGGGGCCGGGGCGGTCCGCCTTTTGGGCGCGAACGCCGGTCTCGCCTTGGGGCTCGCGCTCCTCGCCGTCGGGCTCAAGCTGCCGCTCGACTACCTGGCCGGCCGGGCCGCCGGGCTTTCCCACCGGCGGGGGCTGCTGGCCGCCTTCTACCTGGTGCCCCGGGGGGAGTTCAACCTGGTGCTGGGGGCGCTGGCGCTGGCCGAGGGCCAGGCGCTGGTCGCCCAGGTGGCGGTGCTGCTGGTGCTTTTCAGCGTGCCGCTGGGGGCGCTGCTCTTCCGCTACGGGCCGGAGTGGACCCGGCGGCGGTGATAGCCTAAACGGGCGATGGCCCGGGACGAGGTGGTGGTGGGCTGGTTGCTGGGGGCCGACCTGCGCGACCCCGAGCTGCTGGCCGCCTACGAGCTCGCCCGCGAGCGGGTGAAAGAGCTCCTCGCCGAGCAGCTTCCCGAGTACGACTGGAAGACCCCCTACGCCGAGCGCCGGGTCTTCGTGCCCCGGGGCGGGCTCGACCCGGTGGCGCTTTTGGAGCTGGCGGTGGACGAAAAGCTCCACCGCCGCTGGGACTTCGCGGTGGTCGTCGTCCCCAACGAGCTGCTCGCCCACCACCGCCCCTACGCCCTGGGGCTTTCCAGCCGGGCGCTCGAGGTGGCGGTGATCTCGACCTCGAGGCTCTCCTCCGGGGAGCGGCTGGTGGAGGAGATCGTGGCGCTGGTGCTCCACTTCTTGGGCCACCTCTTCGGCCTGGAGCACCGGGACCGGGGCCCCATGCGCCCGGTCGACGACCCCGAGGATCTCGTCCCCGAGCCCTACCTCGAGGACGAGCTCGCCCGCATCCGGGCCTACCTCGAGGCGGTGGTGGTGGTCCGGCTGGAGGAAAAGAGCCAGCGCTGGAACGCGGTCAACTTCTACCTCCAGACCTTCTTGCAAGACCCCCTGGACGTCTTCCGCCAGGTGGTGGAGCACGCCCCCTGGCGGCTGCCCCTCTACCTCGGCCGCTTCACCGCGGCGGCGGCGGTCTCCACCGTCTACCTCCTGATCTCCTCCGACGCCTGGGCGCTGGCGGCGAGCCTGGCCCCGGGCGCGATCGCGGCCTTCACCCTGGCCGCGCTTTTGGCCGCGACCTTCTTCCTCTTCTGGGGGCAGGACCTGGGCCGGCTGGGGCACGAGCGCAGCTGGCGGGAGCAGCTCGCCCGCACCCGGATCGTGCTCTTTCTGACGCTCGGCCTCGGCATGCTCTCGCTCTGGGTGCTGGTCTTCGGGCTCACGCTGGTGACCGGCCTGGTCTTCCCCCGCGAGCTGCTCCTTTCCTGGGCCGGGCGGCCGGCGGTGCTCGCCTTCTCCGGCTTCGCCGCCGCCCTCGGCGTGGTGGCGGCGGCGATGGGCGGCAACCTCGAGGAAGAGGCCGAGATCAAGGCCGAGCTCTTCATCGACGAGGAGACCTAGGGCGCGACCCGGTTCAGGCGGCGCACCCAAAGGGCGCCGTCCCTCAAGAAGGCCACCACCGGGGTGTCCCGGGCGGTCAGGGCGAGGCGAAGGTAGCCGCCGCCCTCTCCGGGGGAGCCCGGGAGCCTTTGCCAGGCGCCCCGGGAAAAGCGCCGGACCTCGATCGGGCCGGAGGCGGGGTCCAAGGCCAGGTAAGGCTCCGGGCCGGCGGCCAGGTCGAAGCCCTCCACCTCCCCGGCGAAGACCGGCGGGAGGAGGCCCAGGCCCCGGGCGCCGTACTCTGCCACGAAGACCCGGCGGTCCTCCAGCCAGGCGAGGAGGATTCGCCCGTCGTCGGTCGCGACCAGCCTTGGTCGGTAGCTCGGGGTGGCGGGGTCTCCGTCGGCCTCGAGGGTGCCCCGGTCCTCCCAAGCGGCGCCGGTCCAGACCCGGACGCGCGCCGGCGCCGGCTGCCCGCCCTCCAGCCCGGAATAGACCACCCAGACCCCCTGGTCCTGGACCGCGATCCCCCCGGGCCAAAGGTCGGCGTCCCCGCGGTAGAAGGGGGCCGGGATCGCCCGCCACCCGTTTTGGTAGCGGGCGGCCCTGCCCTCGACGGTGAGGCCGGGGTTTTGGACGTACTCCCGCCAGGCGAGCGCGAGCGGTCCCTTTCGGGAAAGCACGGGTACGCTCGCGGTCCAGCCCGGGTTCGCCTTCTGCGACTCGGCGGGGGTCCAGCTTCCCGCCTGCCAGCGGGCGCTCTTCACGTCGTCCAGGCGGTGCCAGGCGGCGTGGAGGGTGCCGCTTGGGTCGCGGGCGAGCTGGAGGGAAGTGGCCTGGTGGTCGAGGGGGTCGGCGATCCATTCCCAGCCGTCCGCCCAGCGGGCCACCCGGGCGACCAGGGCGCCGCCCGCCTGCCGCTCGGTCCAGGCCAGGGTCGGCGGCGCGCCCAGGAGGGCGAACTCGGTCTGCGGCGGCGCGCCGTTCGGGGGCGGGTCCAGCGGCACCCAGTCGGCCAGGACGAAGCGCCAGGTGTAGGGGAGGAGGGCGCGTCCGCTTGGGTCCCTGAGGCGCGCGGTGAGCTCGATCGTGACCTCGGCCGGCAGGGTGGCGGGATCCTCCTCGAGCCGGAGGCGGAGGAGGCGGTTTTCCTCGGCGAGTTCGGCGGAAAAGCGGACCCCGACCCCGGCCACGCGAACCCGGATCGCGCCCCGGCCCAGACTCTCGGGCGCGATCGGGGACGAGAACCGAACGCGGTAAGTCCGGTCGAGGCGTACGCCGCGGGCGCCGTTTTCGGGGTCGGTGTTCGCCACGTGCGGGGGAGCCTTGGGGGCGCAGGCAAAGAGCAAGACCAGGAAGAGGGCGCCCGTCCACGGTCGCTTTCGCATCGGGCACCTCCAAGCCCAATCTCCCGCCGGCCCGTCACCCAGGCGTCACCGGCTAGACTGGAGGTGGACGGCCATGTCGGTCTTGATGGAGTTCGCGATCTTCCCCACCGACAAAGGGGAAAGCGTCTCTCCCTACGTCGCCCGGGTGCTCCGGGTGGTGAGGGAGAGCGGCCACCCCCACCAGCTCACCGCCATGGGGACGATCGTGGAGACCGAGCGCTTCGAGGAGGCGACCCGGCTTCTCGAGGCCGCCTACCGGGTGCTCGAGCCCGACTGCAACCGCGTCTATTTGGTGGCCAAGTTCGACGTCCGCAAGGGGCCCTTAGGACGCCTCGAGGCGAAGGTGCGGGCGGTAGAGGAAAAGGTGCGTAGTTCGTAGTACGTGGTGCGGGGGATAAAAACCCTTCCTACGCACTACGAACCACGTACCATGCACTACCTCGAATAGTTCGGCGCCTCCTTGGTCACCGCCACGTCGTGGGGGTGGCTTTCGATCAGGCCGGCGTTGGTGATGCGGACGAAGCGGGTCTTGGTGCGGAAGGTCTCGAGGTCGGGGCTGCCGGTGTAGCCCATCGCCGCCTTCAGCCCGCCGACGATCTGGTAGAGCACGTCGGCCACCGGGCCCTTGTAGGGCACCATGCCCTCGATGCCCTCAGGAACGAGTTTTTTCGCTTCCTCCTGGAAGTAGCGCCCGGCCGAGCCCTGCTTCATCGCCCCCAACGAGCCCATGCCGCGGTAGACCTTGTAGCGGCGCCCGTCCTTGATGACCTCCTCGCCCGGGGCCTCGTAGGTCCCGGCCAGCATGCTGCCCAGCATCACCGCGTGGGCGCCGGCGGCGATCGCCTTGGCCACGTCGCCGGTGTACTTGACGCCGCCGTCGGCGATCACCGGGATGCCGGTGCCGGCAAGGCCCCGCACCGCCTCCATCACGGCGGTGATCTGGGGCATGCCCACGCCGGTCACCACCCGGGTGGTGCAGATCGAGCCGGGGCCGATCCCCACCTTGACCGCGTCGGCGCCGGCCTCGGCCAGCGCCCGCGCCCCCTCGGCGGTGGCCACGTTGCCCCCGATCACGTCCACCGGGAAGCGCTCCTTCAGGGTCCGGACCGCGTCCAAAACGCCCTTGGAGTGGCCGTGGGCGCTGTCCAGCACCAGCACGTCCACCCCGGCCTCGACCAAGGCGGCGGCCCGCTCCAGAAGGTCCGGCCCCGGGCTCACCGCCGCCCCCACCAGGAGCCGGCCCTCCTCGTCTTTGGCAGCGTTCGGGTACTTCCGGCGCTTGACGATGTCCTTGAGGGTGATCAGGCCCCGGAGGCGGCCGGCCTCGTCGACCAGGGGGAGCTTTTCGATCTTGTGTCTTTTGAGGATCGCCTCGGCCTCCTCCAGCGTGGTGCCCGGCGGGGCGGTGACGAGTTTTTCCCGCGGGGTCATGATCTCGGAAACCGGCCGGCCGGGGTCGGGCTCGAAGCGCAGGTCGCGGTTCGTCACCAGGCCGAGCAGGCGGCCGTGGAAGTCCACCACCGGCAGGCCGCCGATCTTGTACTCGGCGAAGAGCCGCTCGGCGTCCTCGGCCTTGGCGTTCGGGGGCAGGGTGATGGGGTCGCTGACCATGCCCGCCTCGCTGCGCTTGACCTTGCGCACCATCCCGGCCTGGAGCTCGATGGGGAGGTTCTTGTGGATGATGCCAAGCCCCCCTTCCCGGGCCATGGCGATCGCCATCTTGGCCTCGGTGACGGTGTCCATGGCGGCCGAGAGGATGGGAATGTGGAGCCGGATGCGGCGGGTCAGCCGGGTGCCGGGGTCGGCGTCCTTGGGGAGGACTTCGGAGTAGTCGGGGACCAGCAGGACGTCGTCGAAGGTCAGGGCTTCGCCCAGGATCTTCTGCATATTGCGCCCGATTATACGGGCTACTTTTTCTTCTTTTCGAGGGTCTCGGGAGGCGGGGGCAGGAAGTCGGACATCAGCCAGCGGTAGGCGAGGAAGTAGCCGGCGCCGTAGACCAGGATCTGGGCCCAGAGCGTCTTCAACCAGTCGAGGCCGTAGGCGATGCCGACGGCCAGCAAGAGCGAGAGGGAAAAGACCAGGAGGAAGGTCTTGGCCATCAGCTTCAGGACCTTGGCCAGGGTCAGCTTTCGCGCCTCGCTGGCAAGCTTCTTCTGCAGCTTCTTCGTCCGCCGCTTCTTTCCCACCTCCCAAATATACTGAAGACGTGCGCGTTCTCCGGCGTCCTCAGGAACTGCGCGCGGCGCTCGGGGACGAGCGTCCGCGGGGCTTCGTTCCCACCATGGGCTACCTGCACCCGGGGCACCTCGCGCTGGTTCGGCGGGCGCGGGAGGAGAACCCGGTGGTGGTGGTCTCGATCTTCGTCAACCCGTTGCAGTTCGGGCCCGGGGAGGACTACGAGCGCTACCCCCGGGACCCGGAGCGGGATCTGGCGTTGCTCGAGGAGGCAAGGGTGGACGCGGTCTTCCTGCCGTCGCCGGAGGAGTTCTACCCCCCCGGCTTTTCCACCTACGTCGAGGTCAAGGGGCCGCTCACCGAGCGTTTCGAGGGGGCGCACCGGCCCGGCCACTTCCGCGGGGTGACCACGGTGGTGGCCAAGCTCTTCAACCTGGTCCGCCCCGACCGGGCGTATTTTGGAGAAAAGGACTTCCAGCAGCTGGCGGTGATCCGGCGGATGGTGAAGGACCTGGATTTCGGCATCGAGGTCGTGGGCGTGCCCACGGTGCGCGAGGGGGACGGGCTGGCGCTTTCTTCCCGGAACCTCTACCTCACCCCGGAGCACCGCCGGGAGGCGGCCAAGATCCACCGGGCCCTGCTCGCGGCCCGGGAGGCCGCCGCCGCCGGCCGGTCGGTGGCCGAGGCCGAGGCGGCGGCCCGGAAGGTGCTCGATTCGATCCCCGACTTTTCCCTCGACTACTTCGCCATCGTCGACCCCGCCAGCTTCGAGCCCCTTTCCGAATGGCAAGCGGGGGCGCGGGCGCTGGTCGCCGGTCGCTTTCCCGAGGTGCGGTTGATCGATAATATGGAGGTCCACCCATGACCCTCTACGAGATGCTTTCCGAGATGGTGCGGGAGCGGGCGTCCGACGTCCACCTGCAGGCGGGGGCCCCGCCGATGATGCGGGTGGACGGCAAGCTGATCCCCTTCGAGGAGAAGCCCCTGACCCCGGAGTCCACCGAGGCGATCGCCAAAGCGCTCACCACCCCCGAGCAATGGGACCGCTTCTTGCGGGACAAGGAGCTCGACTTCGCCTACACCATCCCCAAGGTGGCCCGCTTCCGCTGCAACCTGCTGCGGCAGCGGGGCTCGGTGGGGATCGTGATGCGGGTGGTTCCCGACGAGGTGCCGGGCTTCGCCGAGCTGGGCCTGCCCCGCGCCACCATGGAGGAGGTGGCCTCGAAGGAACGCGGGCTGGTCCTGGTCACCGGCCCTACCGGTTCCGGCAAGTCGACCACCCTGGCCTCGCTGATCGACCACATCAACCAGACCTACGCCAAGAACATCATCACCATCGAGGACCCGATCGAGTACCTGCACAAAAACAAGCAGAGCCTGGTCATCCAGCGCGAGGTGGGGATCGACACCAACTCCTTCCACGCCGGGCTGATGCGGGCGCTCAGGCAGGACCCCGACGTCATCCTGATCGGCGAGATGCGCGACCGGGAGACGGTGGAGGCGGCGATCCAGGCGGCCCAGACCGGTCACCTGGTCTTCTCCACCCTGCACACCCTGGACGCGGTGCGGACGATCAACCGCATCATCGACTTCTTCCCCCTGAACGAACACCAGCAGATCCGTATCCTGCTGGCCGAGAGCCTGCTCGGCATCTTCTCCCAGAGGCTCCTGCCCCGGGCGGACGGGAAGGGGCGGGTGCTGGCGCTCGAGATCCTGCTCGCCACCGAGCTGATCCGCGACTACATCAAGGACGAGGAGAAGACCTCCCTGATCCACGACGTGCTCGCCGAGGACAACGTCCGCGGCATGCAGACCTTCGACCAGCACCTGGTCAAGCTCTACCACGAGGGCTTCATCACCCGCGAGGACGCGGTGGCGGCGGCCACCAGCCCCCACGAGTTCAAGCTCCTCCTGGCCAAGGAGTTCGGCGAGAGCGTGCAGTAGCGGGCGCCGGGCCGGGGACTGCCGTAGGATGACGGCGGAGGTTCGCCATGCTGGTAAGCGGGTTGGAGATCCTGAAGAAAGCGCGGGAAGAGGGCTACGGCGTCGGGGCCTTCAACACCAACAACATGGAGATCACCCAGGCCATCCTCGAGGCCAGCGAGGAGCTAAGGAGCCCGGTGATCCTGGCGTTTTCCGAGGGAGCGCTCAAGTACGGCGGCGACTACCTGGTCTCGATGGCCCTCGAGATGGCCAAAAGGGTGCGCATCCCGGTGGCGCTCCACCTCGACCACGGCTCCTCCTACGAGTCGGTGCTCCGGGCCCTGCGCTACGGCTTCACCTCGGTGATGATCGACAAGTCCGGCGAGGACTTCGAGACCAACGTGCGCGAGACCCGGCGGGTGGTCGAGGCCGCCCACGCGGTGGGGGTGCCGGTCGAGGCCGAGATCGGCAAGCTGGCCGGCGTCGAGGAGCACGTGGCGGTGGACGAGAAGGACGCCCTTTTGACCAACCCCGAGGAGGCGAAGCTCTTCGTCGAGAAGACCGGGGTCGACTACCTGGCGGTGGCGATCGGCACCGCCCACGGCCCCTACAAGGGCAAGGGCCGCCCCTTCATCGACCACGAGCGGCTCAAGAAGATCGCCGAACTCCTCCCCGGCGTGCCGCTGGTCCTGCACGGGGCCTCGGGGGTGCCCAAAGAGCTCATCGAGAAGATCAACCGGTACGGCGGCCAGATCGAGGGCGCCCAGGGCATCCACCCCGACGACATCCGGCAGGCGATTAAGGAGGGGATCAGCAAGATCAACACCGACACCGACCTCCGGCTCGCCTTCACCGCCGCCGTGCGCGAGGTCCTCTACACCGACCCCAAGGTCTACGACCCCCGCAAGATCCTGGGCCCGGCCCGGGAGGAGATGAAGCGGGTGGTCAAGGAGCGGATCGAGCTCTTCGGTTCGGCGGGCAAGGCCTGAACCGGGGGTGCCGGCGACCCGGCACCCCCTGCCCTCAGCGGACGGTGTACCTGCCGGCCTTGCTGACCAGCTGGAGGGAGAGCCCCGGGGCCCGGGGCACCGGGGCCGGCACCGGCAGGGGATCGCCGGCCAGGATCTCCCCCAAGGGGGTCTCCGACATCACCGCGGTGGCCCGCCAGTGGACCTCCTCCCCCTTACGGGGCCGGGACCCCTGGAAGCCCTCCACGCCGGTGAGGTCGGGGAACCGGTAGCGATCCGCCGAGGCCAGCCAGCCCGGGCTCACCACCGCCTCCATCCCGAAGCCGGTGAACCCCATGAAGAAGGCGTAGGCGATCGGGTTCGTCCCAGAAGGGGTCAGGCCACCAAAGGTGGGCAGGGCGTTGTCGTCAACCCGGGGGTCGAACCGGCCCTCGGGCAGCTTGAACTCGATCTCCGGCCCCGAGGATCCGAGGATCCGGACCTGGCTGGCGAAGTGGGTTCCGCCGGCGTCCCAGGCCACCGCCTCGGCGTAGTAGACGTCGTCGCCGCCGGCGCCCGGGATTCGCAGGTAGCTACCCCCGGCGGCGTCCCCCGCTCCCAGGGCGGGGTTTTCGCCGGGGTCGTGGCTGGTGTGGGGCACCCGCAGACCCTGGGCGGAGACGAAGCCCACGCCGAAGCTGGACCCGCCGTCGGCCCAGCGGGGGACGCTGAAGGCGTGTACCCGGGACGACGCGGGCCGGTCGCCGGGGCCCAGTTCCACGTCCAGGCTCAGGGGCGGGGCGGCGGAGGCGTCGTAGTCGCGGAGGAACCGGATGCGGCGGATGAGGTCCGGGTGCCACTGCGAGGTGCCGTCGGCGTAGGCCACCACCAGCAGGTCGCGGTCGGGCTTGGCCTCGATGGTCAGGTTGACGCTGCCCGAGAAATCGCCCTGTTCCTGGTCGATGGCGGTGTAGTACCAGGCCCGGTCGTACCCGAGGTCTCCGCTCTTGGCGTGGGCACGGACCCGGAGCTCGGTCATCTCCAGGTACCCGAGCTCCAGGTCGAAGCAGGCCACCTTCAGCGCCCGGGCCTCGTCGGTGGTGAGCTGGTAGACCTTGACCCAGCCCACGCTTCCCAGGGCGGTGCCGTAGGGGTAGCAGGCGATCGCCACCCCGTAGCGTTTCTCCCCGGGGGGAAGGGAGAAGGCGTAGCGGCCCAGGCCCGTTTGCGGGGCCAGCTGCCAGCTTCCGTCGCCGGCCTGGTAGACCACTTCGGCGACCGCCGGGCCGCCTTCCCCGAGCGGGACCGTCAGGTGCACGCTCACCTTTTCCCCGGCACCGCCGCCGCCTCCCCCGCAGGCCCAGAGGAGCGACGCCAGTACCGCCACGATACCCAGCTGCCATCGCTTCACTTCCGTCACCTCCCCGCCGTCCCGTTCCCGTGGGGACGGTTTGGGATCGTTAGCCAGCCTTGCCCCGGCGGCGTTACACGTCCGTCACCGCCGCCGGGCCAGGTAGACGCGGGGGACGCCGGTGGCGTCCCTTTGGATCCAGGCCACCAGCGCCCGGCCGCCCACCCCCAGGGCCACCGCCGGGGTCTTGTCCAGCACGGCACCACCCGCCGGCGAGAGGACGTCGTCAGGGGTGGGCAGCCGCCACCCCCGGGGGCCGAGCTCGGCGGCCAGGATGCCGCGGCCACCGCCGGGAAGGTCCTGGACCCAGGCGACCAGGGCCTGGTCCTGGAAGGCGGCGAGGCCGGGGTGCTCGGCTTTTAGGCCAGGCAGGCTGAGGACCCGGTCCTGCGCCGGGGTCTGACGGTAATGCTTGGCGAAGATGGCGCTGACGCCGCTTTGCCGCTGCTGCCAGACCGCCAGCAGCGACTGGGGCAGGGAGGCCAGCTTGGCCTCCGAGGCCCCGGAGCCGATGACCGAGGTCTCCCAGCTCCCCGAACGTTCCCGGGCGAGGGCGCTCCCCACTGCGCCCGGCGCTGGATCGGTGGTCCTCCAGGCCACCGCGGCGCCGGCGTCCCCGAGCGCGGCCATCGGGTTGCCGTTGGTAAACCCCAGGGCAAAGCGCTTGGGCGCCTTCCATCCCCCGTCGAAGAGGCTGGCCCATACGGCGGTGCCGCCGGAGGGTTCCGCCCAGGCGAGCAGCGCCCGGCGCCGGTAGGCTGCCAACGAGGGCGAGCTTGCCGTCGAGCCGGCGGGGGTTTCGAAGCTCGGGTTCCAGCTCTGGCCGTCCCAGTGCGAGACCCGAACCCGGTGTTCGCTGCCCACCTTGACCTGCCGTGCCAGCCAGCCGCTGCCGTAGTTGTCGATGGCGGCGGCCAGGCGGGAGCCTTCGCCGAGGCCGAGGTTGATCGTGGGGGCCCAACCGCTTGCGCTTCGCAGGGCGACCTCGATCCGGGAATCCTCGCGCCAGACTAAAACGGCCTGGCCCATGCGGCTGGCGGCGAGGGCGTAGGCATAGACCCGGGTGCCAGGGGCGTTCATCGCTTCCGGGGTCGAGAACCCCGAGCCGGTGTCCTCGGCCCGGTAGAGCTGCTGGTCCTCGGTCCAGACCAGGATCGCTACCGGACCGGCGAACGCCGCCTGAACGCGGCTGGCGGCGGCACCGGCGGAGAGGTATTCCCCCGGTGCCGGCTTCTGCCATTCGGAGGCCTGGGGCCGGGGCCCGCCGCCGCAGGCGGCGAGGACCATCGCGCCCAGGCCAAGCCAGATGCTTCGCATCGTGCACCTCCAGCGCCAGCCTCGCCCCGGGGGCGTCACCGGGGCGTCACCGGGGTAGGCTAGAGGGGATGCATCCGGTCGAGTTCATCCGCGAGAAGCGGGACGGCAAGGCCCACCGGCCCGAGGCGATCGAGGCCTGGATCCGGGCCATCGTCAGGGACGAGGTCCCCGACTACCAGGTCGCCGCCTGGCTGATGGCGGTCTTCTTCCAGGGCATGACCCGGGAGGAGACCTTCGCCCTCACCGAGGCGATGGCCCACTCAGGGGAGGTTCTGGACCTCTCCCAGCTCGGCCCCACGGTGGACAAGCACTCCTCCGGCGGGGTCGGCGACAAGGCCAGCCTGGTGGTGGCGCCGATCCTGGCGGCGGCGGGGGCGGTGGTGGCCAAGATGAGCGGCCGCGGCCTGGCCCACACCGGGGGGACGATCGATAAATTGGAGTCGATCCCCGGCTTTCGCACCGAGCTCAGCAAAGAGGAGTTTTTCCGCCTGGCCCGGGAGGTGGGGCTGGTGATCGCCGCCCAGTCGGCCGACCTGGCCCCCGCCGACGGCAAGCTCTACGCCCTCCGCGACGTCACCGCCACGGTGGAGAGCGAGCCCCTGATCGCCAGCTCGATCATGTCCAAAAAGCTCGCCGCCGGGGCGCGGGCGATCGCGCTCGACGTCAAGGTGGGCAAGGGGGCCTTTTTGAAGACCCTCGAGGCCGCCCGTTCCCTCGCCGAGCTAATGGTCGAGATCGGCGAGCGGGCCGGCCGGCGGGTGGCGGCGGTGCTGAGCCAGATGGACCAGCCGCTGGGCCGGGCGGTGGGCAACGCGATCGAGGTGCAGGAGGCGATCCGCACCCTGGCCGGGGAGGGTCCCGAGGACCTCACCGAGCTTTCGCTCGCGCTCGCCGCCGAGGGGCTCCGGCTGGTGGGGATTCCCGAGGAGCGGGCCCGGGAGGCCTTGGAGAGCGGGGCCGCTTTGGCCAAGTTCCGCCAGT
Source organism: Thermaceae bacterium (assembly GCA_027061845.1). Lineage (GTDB taxonomy): Bacteria > Deinococcota > Deinococci > Deinococcales > Marinithermaceae > WFXV01. The sequence continues at coordinate 18,778 of JAMOVS010000051.1, read as the reverse complement.
TCGTCGCCGCCCAGGGGGGCGACCCCCGGGTGGTCGACGAGCCCGAGCGGCTTTCGCTCGCCCCCGGGGTGGCCGAGGTGCGGGCAAACGCCGACGGCGTCGTCGCCGAGCTCGACGCCTACCGGGTGGGCCTTGCGGTGCTCCGCCTGGGCGGGGGCCGGGAGAAGAAGGGCGAGCCGATCGACCACGGGGTCGGCGTCTACCTGGAGAAGAAGATCGGTGACCCGGTAAGGGAGGGCGAGCTGCTCGCCCGCGTCTACCACCGGGAGAAGGGGCTTTCCGAGGCGCTCGCGCTGCTACGGGATGCCTACCAGATCGGCGCGGGCGCCGAGCCGCCGCCGCTCGTCCTCGAGGTCGTCCGGGCCCCGTGATCCTTGACCCCGCCGGCGGGGGCGTGTCATGCTTCGGTGGGGGAACGCCGTGCCGCGCCGTATCAAACTGCCGAGCCGCTACCAAATCCTGATCACGCGCTCCGGCCGAGCGCCCCTCAACTTCTCGATCGCCCCGCTGGCGATCGCGGCCTTGCTCCTGTTGCTGCTCCTTTGGGGGGGCAGCACCCTCTTCTTCTACCGCTCGGCGCGGGAGGCCGCCTCCCTGAAGCAGGAGGTGAAGGCGCTCTCCCTGCAGGTCCGCGAGCTCTCCAACGCGGTGGTGGAGAAGGACCGCAAGAACCTCGAGCTGGCCGCCGAGGCGGCGCGCATGCTGGACCGGCTGGATCGCTTCGAGGCCGAGATCCGGGCGCTGCGGGAGCGCGCCGGGCTCAAGGTGGAGGAGGAAAAAAAAGCCCCTAGCGTCCCGGTAGGGGCCGGACGTCCGGCCGGGGTGGAGGAGCTCTTCGCCGCCCTCGACGCCCGCATCGGGGCGTTGCAACGGGAGCTCTCCGGCGAGGTCGCCCCCGCCCTCGAGCGGGCGCTAAAGCGCGAGGCGGCGACCCCCAGGGGCTACCCCTTGCGGGTCAAGAGCTACATCGCCAGCGGCTTTGGCGTGCGCAGGAACCCCTTTGGCCGGGGCTACGAGTTCCACGACGGCGTCGACCTCCCCGCCCCCTACGGAACGCCGGTCTACGCCCCGGCGCCGGGGCGGGTGGTGGAGGCGGGCTGGTCCACCGTCTTCGGCCGCTACGTGAAGCTCGACCACGGCTTCGGCTACCGCACCCTCTACGGACACCTGTCGCGCATCGCGGTGCGGCGGGGTCAGTACCTGCAGCGCGGCCAGGTCATCGGTTACGTGGGCTCCACGGGGCGCTCCACCGGCCCCCACCTCCACTACTCGGTCTTCGTCAACGGGCGGGCGGTGGATCCCCGTTCCTTCCTCGCGTCGCCCCCGCTCGCCAGCCGGTAAACTGGGAGGGCATGTTGGCCAGGAAGCGACCCCCGGGCATCACCTTCATCGGCCCGGGCACCGTGGTGGAGGGGAACCTGCACGCCCAGGGGGGCGTACGGGTGGACGGCACGGTGCGGGGATCGCTCTTCGTCGAGGGGGACCTCGAGATCGCCGCCACCGGCCGCGTCGAGGGCGAGGAGGTTCACGCCCAGAACGTCATCGTCAACGGTGAGGTGCGGGCGCGGGTCTTCGCCGCCGGCAAGCTGATCCTGACCAAGACCGGGCGGCTGGAGGGCGACGTCAGCGCCAAGGCCCTGGACATCGAGGCGGGGGCGGTCTTCGTCGGCCGCAGCGTCACCGGCGAGGTGCCCACGCCGGAGGCCCCGGAAGCGGGAGGTGGCTAGTGGCCATCGAACGCCTGTTTCGCCGCCGGCGCACCCGCGGCGAGGGCCGGGAGGTTCCCGACCTCTGGATCCGCTGCCAGGCCTGCGGCAGCCAGCTCTATAAGAAGGACCTGGAGCAAAACCTCGGGGTCTGCCCCCACTGCGGCCATCACCACCGCATCCCGGTCGAGGACTGGGTGCGGATCCTCGCCGACGAGGGCAGCTTCGAGGCGATCACCGGAAAGGTCCGCCCGGTGGACGCGCTTTCCTTCGTGGACACCGAGCCCTACCCCGAGCGGCTGGCCCGCTACCAGCAGAAGACCGGTCGCCCCGACGCGATCTACGGCGGCCGGGCCACGATCGGTGGGGTCAAGAGCGTCCTCTTGGTCATGGACTACGCCTTCGCCGGGGGCTCGATGGGCTCGGTGGTGGGGGAGGAGATCGCCCGCGGCGCCGAGCTCGCCGCCCGGGAGGACCGGGCGCTGGTCATCGTCACCGCCTCCGGCGGCGCCCGCATGCAGGAGGGGGCGCTCTCCCTGATGCAGATGGCCAAGACCACGATGGCGCTCGAGTTCGTCTTCCAAAAGCGCCTGCCCTACGTCTCGATCCTCACCCACCCCACCACCGGCGGGGTGACCGCCAGCTTCGCCACCCTGGCCGACGTGATCCTGGCCGAGCCGGACGCGTTGATCGGTTTCGCCGGCCCCCGGGTGATCAAGCAGACGATCCGCCAGGACCTGCCCGAGGGCTTCCAGCGCTCGGAGTTCCTCTTAAAGCACGGCCTCTTGGACGCGGTGGTGGACCGGCGGAAGCTGAAGGAGGAGCTGGTCCGGGTGCTTCGCCTCTTCTCGGAGGACCCGGATGCCGCTTGAGTTCGAGCGCCCCCTGGTCGAGCTCGAGGAGAAGATCCGCGCCCTCGAGGCCACCGCCCGGGAGCAAAACCTCGACCTCTCGGACGAGATCGAGCTGCTCAAGGGCAAGCTGGAGCGGCTCCAGCGGGAGATCTTCGCCGGGCTCACCCCCTGGCAGCGGGTGCAGGTGGCCCGCGCCCCCGGGCGGCCCACCACCCTGGACGTCGCCGAGCGCATCTTCGAGGACTTCTACGAGCTCCGGGGCGACCGCGCCTTCGCCGACGACCCGGCGATCGTCGGGGGGCTGGCGCGGTTCGCCGGTCGCCGGGTGGTCTTCGTGGGGCACCAAAAGGGCCGCAACACCAAGGAGAACATCGCCCGCAACTTCGGCATGCCCCACCCCGAGGGCTACCGCAAGGCGATGCGGCTGATGGACCTGGCCGACCGCGAGGGGGTGCCCTTCCTCGCCTTCATCGACACCCCCGGCGCCTACCCCGGGGTCTCCGCCGAGGAGCGGGGCCAGGCCTGGGTGATCGCCCGTTCGATCCAGCGGATGAGCCGGCTCAGGGTCCCGGCGGTGGCGGTGATCCTGGGCGAGGGGGGCTCCGGCGGGGCGCTCGCGATCGGGGTGGGCAACCGGGTCCTGATCCTGGAGAACGCCTGGTACTCGGTGATCAGCCCGGAGTCCTGCGCCGCCATCCTCTGGCGGGACGCCAAGGAGGCGGAGCGGGCGGCGGCGGCGCTCAAGCTCACCGCCAGGGACCTGCTCGAGCTCGGGGTGGTGGACCGCATCGTGCCCGAGCCCGGCGGGGGTGCCCACAAGAACCCGGAGGGCGCCATCCGCGAGCTGGAGAGCGCGCTCCTCGCGGTTTTGCGCGAGCTCGAGGGGCTTTCGCCGGAAGAGCTCTGGCAAGACCGCTACCGCAAGTTTCGCGCCCTGGGGGCCTTCGAGGAAAGCTGAAGGCCCGTTAAGGCCTTCCAACCTGGCCGGCGGGATTGGGCCCTATAGCATAGAAGCGTAGGAGGTGTTTCATGAAGCGTTGGCTATTGGCGGCGTTGTTGCCTTTATTGGCGCTGGCCCTCGCGGGGGCGAAGGTAAGCCCCCAGGGCATCGTGATCAACCCCGAGCCCGGGGACTTGAAGGTCCGGGTCTGGGTGGACAAGGACCCGGGCAAGACCGGGAAGGCTCGCTACCGCATCGGCGAGCGGATCTACATCTTCGTTAGCGTGACCCGGGACGCCTACGTCTACCTCTTCGACGTCAAGCCCAACGGCGAGATCAACCTCTTCCTGCCCAACCCCTACGACCGCGACAACCACCTGCGGGCGGGGGAGACCCGGCGCTTCCCGCCGCCGGGCGCCCGCTACGCCTTCACCGTCGACGGCCCGCCCGGGGAGGAGCTGGTGCTCGCCATCGCCACCCGGCGCCCGCTCACCAGCCGCGAGATCGGCAACCTGGAGCGGGGCGAGGTGCGGGTGCGCGGGCTCAAGACCCTGGCCCGGGCGCTCTCGATCGCGGTCGACCCCCTGCCCAACCGCGACTGGGCGAGCGACTGGGCGCGGTTCACCGTGGTCGGCCGCACCACCGCCCCGGCGCCCCCGCCGGCCCCCAGCCAGCAGGTGGCCACGCTGGAGGTCCGCTCCAACCCCAGCAACGCCTCGGTCTACCTGGACGGCGACTACCTCGGCCACACCCCCCTGGTGGCCACGGTGGAGGCGGGCCGGCACCACCTGACGGTGAAGAAGGCCGGCTATCAGCCCTACGAGGTCAACGTGCGCCTCAACCCCGGCGAGCGGGTGCAGGTCTACGCCCGGCTGGTTCCCGCGGTGCAGCGGGGGCGGCTGAGCGTGCGCTCCGAGCCTGCGGGCGCCCAGGTCTACCTGAACGGCAGCTACCGGGGCAAGACCCCGCTGGTGCTCGACCTGGAGCCCGGGGTCTACGACCTCCGCCTCACCCTGCCGGGCTACGCCGAGTACCGCGAGCGGGTGCGGGTGAACGCCGGCGAGACCACCTACGTCTACGCCCGCCTGGCCTCCGAGAAGGCCCGCCTCGAGGTCCGTACCAACGTGCGCGCCCGGGTCTTCCTGGACGGCTACGAGCTCGGCTGGACCAAGAACGGCCGCTTCGTGACCACGGTCCAGGGCGGGCGCCGCTGGCTGGTGGTGCTGGCCCCCGGGTACGCCCCCTACGTCAACCAGATCACCCTCAGGCCGGGCGCCACCGCGGTGGTGGAGGTCTACCTCCGGCGAATCCACTAAGGGCCCGAGGGCTCGGCGGCCCCGCCTCCGGGCGGGGCCGCTTTTCGTACCCTAGAGGCGTGCGGATTCGCCTCGACCGTCTGATCGCCTCCCAGGGGCCCTGGAGCCGGAAGGAGGTCAAGAAGCTCATCAAGGCCGGCCGGGTCCGGGTGGGGGACCGCCTCGCCCGGCGTCCCGAGGAGAAGGTGGACCCGGAAGCCGAGCCGGTCTTCCTGGACGGCGAGCCGCTATTCTACCGCCGCCACCTTCACCTCTTGCTCCATAAACCCCCGGGCGTGCTCTCGGCCACCCGCGACCGCGAGGAAGCGGTGGCCCTCGACCTGGTGCCCGAGGCGCTTTGGCGCCGGGAGCTCGGCATCGCCGGCCGGCTGGACAAGGACGCCGAGGGGCTTTTGTTCCTGACCACCGACGGCGAGCTCGCCCACCGCCTCACCCACCCCCGCTGGAAGGTGGGGAAGGTCTACGAGGTCGACCTGGACGCCCCCGTCGGCGAGGCCGAGGTGCGGGCCTTCGCCCAGGGGGTCGCGGGTTTTCGGCCCGCCCGGCTCGAGCCCCTGCCCGGTGCCCGCGCCCGGGTGACGATTGAAGAGGGCAAGCACCACCAGGTGAAACGCATGTTCCGGGCGGTGGGCCGGGAGGTGAAAAGGCTCGTTCGCACCCGGCTCGGGCCCCTGGAGCTCGGGCCCCTCGCCCCCGGGGAGGTGCGGGAGCTTACGCCCGAGGAAATCGACGAGCTTTACCGGGCGGTGGGCCTCGAGGAGGCGGACTAGCGTGGCGCGCGAGGCGGCGGCGGTTGCGACCCCGCTGGGGACCTTCTTCGTGGTCGCCGAGGAGGGCGCCCTGGTGCAAAGCGGCTTCGGCGAGGCCCCGCCCTTGCCGCCGGGCCCCCTGGCCGAGGCCGCCGGAGAGGCGGTGGCCCGCTACTTCGCCGGTGAGGCGCTCGCGTCCTTTCCGCTCCGCCCCCGGGTGTCCCCCTTTTACGCCCGGGTCTACCGCGAGCTTTCAAAGACCCGGCCGGGGGAGGTCCTTTCCTACGGCGAGCTGGCCCGCCGGGCGGGCCGGCCCGGCGCCGCCCGGGCGGTGGGCCGGGCGATGGCGGAAAACCCGCTGCCGCTCTTCGTGCCCTGCCACCGGGTGATTCCCGCCAGCGGCCGGCTCGGGGGCTACGGCCTCTTCCCCTGGCGAAAGGCCGCCCTACTCCTCCTCGAGGCCGGGGAGCCGGACCTCGAAGACCGTCTTCCCCGGTTGCGAGCGCACCCGGATCTCGCCTCCGTGCGCCTTGGCGATCTCCTGGGCGATGGCGAGCCCTAGCCCGCGGCGGCCGCCGGGGCCCTTTTGGTAGCGGTCGAAGACCTTGGGAAGCAGTTCCTCGGGGATGCCGGGGCCGCTGTCCTCGACCCGGAGGAAGACGCCGGCCGCGTCCTCGCCGGCCCGAAGGGTGACCCCTTCTTCCCCGGCGGCGCGGACCGCGTTGGCGAGCAGGTTGCGGAGAAGCTGCCGCAGCCGGTCGGGGTCGCCGACGGCGGGCAGGGGTTTTTGCGGCAGCTCCAGGCCCACCCCGGGGAACTCCCGGGCCGCCGAGCGCGCCACCTCCCGCAGGTCCAGGAGGTGGGGCTCGAGGCTGCGGGAGAGGTCGCCCTTGGCCAGGGCGAAGAGGTCCTCGGCCAGGCGCAGCAGGTGGCGGGCGCTCTCCCGGGCGGCGGCGGTGTCGCCGCGCTCGAGCTCGGCGAGCAGCACGCTCATCGGGGTAAAGAGCTCGTGGGCCACCTCGTCCAGGAAGACCCGCTCCCGCTCTCGGGCCGCCCCCAGCTCGTTCAAGAGCGCGTTGAAGCGGTGGACGATGCGGGCGAGCTCGTCGTCGGGACCGCGGTAGGGGATGGGGCGGAGGTCGTGCCAGCCCCGGGTCTCGACCTCGCGGGCGGCGAGCACCAGGGGGCGGGCGGCGGCCTGGGCCTGCAGGTAGACCAGGGTGCCCCCCAGGAAGAGCCCCACCCCCCAGAAGAGCAGCAGGATCCGGGCCGCCCGGGTGGCCACCTGGGCCACGAAGGCGGTGTCCTGGACCACCGCGATCACCCCCACCCCGGCGTCGGCGTAGGCGGCGAGGAAGCCCCGGCCGCGGTAGAGCCGGGGGGTCGGGCCGGCCTGGACCACCAGCTCGGGCGGCAGCCGGTAGAGCGGGTCCTGGGGCAGCACCGGCCGGCCCCGGTAGTCGTAGAGGGTGATCTCGGCCCCGCCGGTGGCGGCCACCCGACCGGTCTCGCCGCGGCGGTAGAACTCGGCCACCTTGAGGGCGTCGCGCGTGAGCTGGGCGGTGAGGTGGCTTTCCAGCCCCTCCTTGATCGCCAGGTAGCCGGCCAGCGTTCCCAGCCCCCAGAGCAGGGCCCAGAGCAGGCCGAAGCGGAGGGCGAGGCGGGCGCCGAAGCCGAGCTTCATTCCAGCGGTTCCAAGAGCGCGTAGCCGCGGCCGCGCACGGTGCGCAGGTAGCCCTCGGCGCCGAGCTCGGCCAGCTTGGCCCGGAGCTTGGCCAGGTGGACCTCGAGCGCGTTCGACTTGGGGGCGTCCTCCCCCCAGACCGCCTCGGCGATCTCCTCCTTGGTGTAGACCCGTCCCGGCCGCCGGGCGAGCAGGGCGACGACCGCGAGCTCGCGGGGGGAGAGCGGCGCCTCCGCCCCCTCAAAGCGGAGCGCCGAATGCTCCAGGTCGACGACCAGCGGCCCCACCGCCAGCCGCTTGCCCTGGCCCCGCCGCCGGAGCAGCGCCTCGATCCGGGCCAGCAGCTCTTCCGGGTGGAAGGGCTTTTCCAGGTAGTCGTCGGCGCCGTTTTTCAAGAGCTCGACCTTGCGGTCGAGGTCGCGGATGGCGGTGAGCACCAGCACCGGCAGGTCGCTGGTGGCGCGCACCCGGGAGAGGATCTCGTCGCCGGCGAGGTCGGGCAGCGCCAGGTCCAGGACGACCAGTTCCGGCGGCTCTTCCCGGAGGGCGACCAGGCCCTTGACCCCGTTTTCCGCCAGGGTCGCCGAGTGCCCGGCGTCCTCCAGCAGGTGCTTTAGGATCTTGCCCAGCTCACGGTCGTCTTCGATCACCAGAATGCGGGCCACCGAGCACCTCCGGCCAGCTGAGTCGGTAGATCTTCTCCAGGATCTTGCGAAGCGAGGCCTCGCCCTGGGGGAGGAGCAGCACGATGTCGCCGGGCGCCGCCCGGCCCTGGAAGACCTTGACCTCCTTGCCCACCCGCACCACCAGCGCCACCGGCTGGCCGGGCTCGAGCTCGCCGGACCGCTTGACCGCGAGCCCCTTCTCGGTGACGCGCAGCGCCAGGTAGACCGCCCGGAGGTCGGGGCTGGTGACCCGGAGCTCGCTTCCCGGCGGCAGCTGGGGCACCCCGGGGAGGGGCAGGACCAGGAGGGCGAAGACCAAGAAGACGGTCGGCATCCTCCCTAGTATGCCGCTTCGATCCCCGGCCGGGGCTGAGGAGGGGCTGAAACCCTCGTAAGATGGCCCCGTGGTACGGGTCAAGGTCTGCGGCGTCACCCGGACCGAGGACGCCGCCATGCTGGACGCCCTGGGGGTGGACGCGGTGGGGTTCGTCTTCGCCCCCTCCAAGCGCCGGGTCACGCCCGAGCGGGCGGCCGAGCTCTCGCGGGCGCTGGGGCCCTTGGTGGTCCGGGTCGGGGTCTTCGTCGACGAGGATCCGGGGCGGATCCTCGAGATCGTCGAGGAGGCCCGTCTCGGGGCGGTTCAGCTTCACGGCCACGAGCCCCCCGAGCAGGCCCGCGAGCTCGCCCGCCGGGTTCCGGTGCTCAAGGCCTTCAAGCTCCAGGGCCCGCCGGATCCCTCGCTTTTTTCCTACCCCGCCGACGCCTACCTGCTGGACGGGCCCCGCCCGGGCTCGGGCCAGGCCTTCGACTGGGGCTGGCTGGCCGGCGTTCCCGACGACGCCCGGGTGGTCGTCGCCGGGGGGCTCGCGCCGGAGAACGTCTGCCGGTTGTTGCAACGCTTCACCCCGTATGCCGTCGACGCCTCTTCCGGGATTGAGTCCAAGCCGGGGGTAAAGGATCGCCAGCGGGTCGAGGCTTTCTTGCGGGCTGTGGAAAGGTGTGGATAAGCTGTGGAAAACTTTGTGGAAAAGGTCTTCCGCACCCTCCACGACGCAAATCTTGCGCTATGCATACCTGTGGATAAATGTGGGGAGAACACCATGCAATGAGGCACCTCGAGGAGCTTCCCCACACCGCCGACCTGGGCTTTCGGGTGCGGGCCCGGAGCCTGCCCGGTCTCTTCTACTGGGCCGGCCGGGGGCTGCTCGCCGCCATGTTCGAGGGACCCCTACCTCCGCCCCATGGGCATCGCATCCTTCGCCTCTCGGCCGACGACCTTGAAACCCTGCTGGTTCGGTTTTTGAACGAGCTGATCTACCTCGCCCTGACCCGGGAGGAGGTGCCGGTGGGGCTGGCGATCCGGCTCCTCCCCGGGGACCGGGGCTGCGCGCTCGAGGCCCGCCTGGCCTGGGTGCCCTTTTCCCGGGTGGCCGACCGCTTCCTGGGCGAGGTCAAGAGCGCCACCTTCCACGGCCTTAAAATCGAGAAGACCGACGCGGGCTACCAGGCCCAGGTGGTGCTCGACGTATGAGCGTTCCCTTCGAAAAGATCGCCCCCTACACCTACCGCATCCCCCGCCACGGGAAGATGCGGGTGGACGCGGTCTTCTACGCCTCCGAGACGATCCTCCGCCAGCTCGAGGAGGAGGACTACGCCTCGCTCAAACAGCTCGTCAACGTCGCCACCCTGCCGGGGATCGTCGAGCCGGCGCTGGCCATGCCCGACATCCACTGGGGCTACGGCTTCCCCATCGGCGGCGTCGCCGCCATGGACGCCGACGAGGGCGTAGTGAGCCCGGGTGGTGTAGGTTTTGATATTAACTGCGGCGTAAGACTGTTGCGCTCCTCCTTATCAAAAGAGGACCTCGAGCCCCTTAAGGAAAGGCTCGCCGACTACCTCTACGCCCGGGTGCCCGCGGGGGTGGGCTCGGAGCGGCGAGACGTGCGCTTTTCCCGCCGGGAGCTCAAAGACGTCCTCCGCGAGGGGGCCCAGGCGGTGGTGACGCGGGGCTTTGGCGAGCCGGAGGACCTCGAGTTCATCGAGTCCCGGGGCCGGCTCCCCGGCGCCGACCCCGACCGGGTCTCGCCCCGGGCGATGGAGCGGGGCGCTCCCCAGCTCGGGACGCTGGGCTCGGGGAACCACTTCCTCGAGGTCCAGTACGTCGACGCGATCTACGACCTGGAGGCGGCCCGGGCCTTTGGCCTTTTCGAGGGCCAGGTCACGGTGTTGATCCATACCGGCAGTCGCGGCCTCGGCCACCAGGTCTGCGAGGACTACGTCGAGCGCTTTTTGAAGCGGCTTTCCCTTTACAAGATCGAGCTCCCCGACCGCCAGCTCGCCGCCGCCCCGATCAAGAGCCCGGACGGCGACGACTACTTAAGGGCGATGGCGGCGGCGGCCAACTTCGCCTTCGCCAACCGCCAGCTGATCACCCACTTCACCCGCGAGGCCTTCGAGGCGGCGGGCTTTGCCCCGAGAGACCACGGCCTCCGGGTGGTCTACGACCTGGCCCACAACAACGCCAAGTTCGAAGAGCACAAGGGCCGGGGCCTCCTGGTCCACCGCAAGGGGGCGACCCGGGCCTTCGGACCGGGGCATCCCGAGCTTCCCCGGGTCTACCGGCCGGTGGGCCAGCCGGTCCTCGTTCCCGGCGACATGGGCCGCTACTCCTTCGTCCTCGCCGGCACTAGAGGAGCGATGGAGAAGACCTTCGGCTCCAGCTGCCACGGCGCCGGCCGGCGGCTCTCCCGGGCCAAGGCCAAGAAACTCGCCCGGAATAGCGACATCGTCGGCGAGCTCGCCCGCCGCGGCATCGTGGTGCGGGCCAAAACCCGGGCCACCGTCTGGGAGGAGATTCCCGAGGCCTACAAGGACGTATCCGAGGTGGTCGAGGTGGTCCACGGCGCCGGCATCGGCAAAAAGGTCGCCCGCCTCCGGCCCCTGATCGTGGTCAAGGGCTAGGGGGCGGGCGCCGGCCGGCCTAGGGGTAGCAGGTACCGTCGGTGGGGTCGAGCGCCTGGTCGGCCTGGGGAACGCCGTAGCCGGTTTCCTTGTTCCAGGTGGACTGGTTGGTGTTGTTGGCGAGGCAGGTGTAGGCCTGGCTGAAGGAGGGCAGGGTGCCCTTTGCCGCGTAGTGCTGACCCAGGTAGAGGGCCAGGACGCCGGTGACGAAGGGGGTAGAGAACGAGGTTCCATTTCCCTGCCTGTAGTCGCCCTGATACCAGGTGCTGGGGACGTTCTCGCCGGGAGCAACGAAGTCCAGGTCATCCCCGTAGTTGGAGAAGGAGCTGCGCTCGCCGTTTGGGCCCACTGCGCCCACCGCGATCGTGTACTTCGAGTTGGCGGGATAGCCGACGAAGTTGTGGCCGTAGTTGCCGCTGGCGGCCACCGCGATCAGCCCGGCGTTGTAGGCCTGCCGCAGGGCGTCCTCGATGTACGCGTCCTGCTCGCTGGAGCAGGCGTCCCCCTGGTCGGTCAGCAGGCAGAGGCTGAGGTTGATCAGGTGGTAGCGGTGGTTGGTCGCGTACTTGATGGCGTCGGCGATGGTCACGCTCGAGGCGGTTTCGCTGCCGAAGACCTTTAGCGGCACCACCCAGGCCAGGTTGTTGGTGCTGCCGGCAACCCCCTGGCCGTTGTTGGTGACCGCTCCGACGATGCCCGCGACCATGCTTCCGTGTCCACTCTCGTCGTCGGGGGTGTCGTCGTTTTCGTTGAAGTCGTAGCCCGGCAGCAGGTTGGCCTCGAGGTCGGGATGATCGAGGTCGGCGCCGGTGTCTACCACCGCCACCTTGGGGCGGCAGGCCTGATAGCTCAGCCAGTCCCAGCCCTCGGTGAGTTGCATCATCGCGAACTGCGCCGACTGGTTATTGAACTGGGGGTCGTCGGGGGTGGTCAGCAGCCGGTAGCGATAGACCGGCTGGGCGTAGCGGATCTCGCCGGCGGCGAGCAGCTCCTGCGCCGTCGGGCGTTCCTGGCCGGGGCGGGTCTTGATCAATAGCCAGCCGGGCTGGGGCTCGCCCATGACGGTCACGCCAGCGGCCAGCGTGAGTTTGCTGGTCTTCGCCGGCCGCACCAGCAGCAGCCCGGGTATCCGGCTGGCCCGGGCCTCGTTCCAGCCCTGGGGCGCGGGATCGCCCTGCACCGCGGCGGTGGTGCGCGCCTGGGGCGCCGGGCAGTCCGTGCGGGGGTCCGCCGGCAGCCGGACCCTCAGGCTCTCGGAGGCGGTGTTGCCGCCGGCGTCCCGGGCCTGGACGCGGATCGTGTAGCTGGCCGAGCCGGGGTAGGTGTGGCGGACGCGGGTCGGCTGGCTGCAGTCGGTTTGCTCGCTTTTGCCGTCGCCAAAGTCGATTTCGCAGCGGACGCGGGAGCCTTCGGGGTCCTCGCCGTAGAGGATCAGGTTGAGGGTGAGGCCCTCGGCGGCGCCGGGGAAGACCTGCAGGCGGGGCGGCTGGTCGCTTTCCTGGGGAGGTTCTTTCTGGTCGCAGCCGGCCAGCAGCAAGGCCAGCGCCAGCAGGGCGCCGATAACCAGGCGGGCTCGATACATGGAACGATTATCGCACCGCGGGATTAAAAAGCCGTAAGCGCAAGGGTGAGGATTCCTTCAGCTCCAGCCGGCGTTCGTTCGCCGGCTCCCCGGCGTCGCAGAGGCCGTTTTGCGAGTCGTCGCGGCAGACCAGGACCCGGTAGTCGCCGGCCGGAAGGTAGGTGGCGAAGGGTTCGCCGGGGTTGACCGCGAGGCTCCGGGCGGCCGGCCCCTGGAAGACCACCCGCAGGCGGCCCGGCGGAGGCGCCAGCCCGAGCGCGGCCACCAGGTTCAAAAGCCCCCGGCCGTAGTCGGGGTCGGGGCCCGGGGGGCCGAGGTCGGTGGCGGTCTGGAGCAGGCGGTCCGCCGCTTCCCCGGGCGTTTCCACCCGCCCGCTCGAGAGCAGCAGCGCCGCCGCCGCCGCCACCTGGGGGGCGGCCTGGGAGGTGCCCATGTAAAAGCCGTAGGAGGGCTTGTCTTCGTCGTAGTTCCAGGTGGTGGAGAGGACGCCGTCGGGGTAGCCGTCGCCGCCGGCGTCCTGGGCCAGGTCACCGCCGGGGGCGGCGATCGCGACCTGCGGGTTGCGCACGCTGTACCAGGCCACCGCCGGGGGGCGCCAGCCGCCGAAGTCGGTGGCCGCCACCGCCAGCGTCCCCGGGCAGGCGGCGGGGTAAAAGCGGAGGTTCCGCTCCCCGTAGGTATTCCCCGCCGCCGCCACCACCAAAGCGCCGGCCCGGGTAGCCGCCGCCACCGCTTCGCAGAGGGTGCGCGAGGGGGTGGGGCTCCCCAGCGAGAGGTTGATGATTTGGGCGGGGTTGGGGTTTTCCAAAACCGCTCCGTTGCGCTCGACCGGCAGACCGGCGGCGTAGCGGATGGCGTCGGCGACGTCGGCGAAGCTGCCGTAGCCGCTCTCGCCAATGACCCGAAGCGGCAGGATTTTCACCGGCGCCGGCCAGGCGACGCCCACGACGCCGACGCCGTTGGCTTGGGCGGCGACGATGCCGGTGACGTGGGTGCCGTGGCTCCCCGCCGGACCCCGGCCGCCGCGGTCGGTGGGATCGCGGTCGTTCTCGGCGAAGTCGTAGGCGCCCTCGGCGCCGGTGAGCAGCGCTCCCTCGAGGTCGGGGTGGTCGTAGCGCACGCCGGTGTCGATCACCGCCACCACCACCGGCTCGGGGTAGGCGCCGAGCCCCACGTGGCGGGCGCCGGTGGGGATCAGGTGGGCCTCGAGCGGGAGGTAGGGGTCGGCGGCCTCGGCCAGCGGCCAGACGTAGCCGTTTTCCTCGCTCCAGAGGGCCCCGGCGGGTTCGGGGGCGTCCCGGGGCAGGCGCAGGATGCGGCCGTCCCCGAGCTTCACGAGCTTTTCCCGGGGCGGCGGGGGCCGGGGCGGGGCCAGCGGGACGGCGGGAAGCGCCGCCGGGGGCGCGGGGGCGTCCACCACCCCCCGCAGCAAGAGGAGCGGCCAGCGCACCCGGACGCGGGCCGTCGACCCCCCGGCGTGGACCCGGATTTCGCCGGTGAGCTCGGGAAGGTCGGGAATGCCCTCGCCGTCGCCGTGGAGGTAGACGAGGCCGGGGCCGGTGCCGCTTTGGGGGTAGGCGGCGAGCCAGCGCGGGGGGTCCACCGACCAGCTGGACCGGCCGCGGATTTCTAGGGAGCCGAATCCGGAGGGGTCCAGGGTGACCTCGCCGGCGGTCGGCGGCAGGCTGCAGGCCACCAGCAAGGGCAGCAGGCCCCAAAGCCAAAGGCGCACGCGCTTAGTTTACGCGCCGGCGCAGGGCCAGCTCGACCACCAGCGCGAAAAGCGCCAGCAGCGCCAGGGGCAGCGAGAGCGGGGTGGGGATCCGGGGCGGGGGGCCGAGTTCGGGGCTCGGGAGCAGCCCGCCCCCCGAGCCCTCGGCCAGGCGGCGCAGGGTCTCGCGCCCGTCTTGCAGCGGCCACTCCGGGCTCGTCTTTCGGGGGATGCGGAGCACCAGGCGGCGGCCCTCGTAGACCAGCAGGTCGCTGCTCCCGGGGGGAACCCGCACCTCGTAGACCATCCTCCCGACCGGTGGGATGGGCAGGGTCCTGCCCTCGGTCCTGAGCCAGAGGTCTTCCCGAAAACGGCCGAGGACCCGGAGGCGGTCTTGGTAGAGGCTGGCCCGGGGACGGGCGGGGGTGTCGAGCAGCCAGCGGGCCAGGTTGGCGAGCAGCCGGGGGGTGTCCCGCCAGTCCTTGAGGTCGTGGCCGAGGTCGAGGGCCAGCGCCGCCACCCGGCCGTAGCCCCGCTCGCCGAGGGCCAGGACGTCGTATTCCCCGCTCTGGAGGACGGCGGTGGCCCAGGGCTTCCGCTGGGCCGGAAGCAGCCGCCCCGCCGGGGGCGGCGGCGAGAGCCCCCGGGTGATGGGGTGGGGGCGGAGGGCGAGCGGGAAGGGGCCGGTCTCGAACTGGGTCCGGAAGGTCTCCTCGGCGGTGTCTTTCAGCACCTCGGCGAGCGCCGCGGGGCCGGCTTCGGCGTAGCTTCCGCCGGCCGTTTGGGCGAGGGTCTTCAAAAACGCCCGGTCGGCGTCCTTTCCCACCGCGAGTACCCGCAGCCCGATGCCGGCCTGGCGAAAGGCCTGGGCCTGGGCGAGGGCGCCGGCTTTTTCCTCGGTGGCGCCGTCGGTGACCAGCAGCACCTTCTTGGGGCTGGCCTTTAGGTCCTCGAGCGCCTGCCGGGCGGCCTCGAGGGCGGGGGCGAGCCGGGTGCCGCCGCCTGCTCGGAGCGCCAGCAGGCGCCTCTCGGCGAGGCGGCGGCGGGCCTCGCTGGCGGAGCCTAAGGGCAGGAGCCAGCGGGGGCGGTCGCTGTAGACCAGGATCCCGAGGAGGTCGCTCTCGCGGGCCGCCCGCACCGCCGCCAGCGCCCCCTCGACGGCGCGGTCGAGCTTCTCCCCGGCCATCGAGCCGGAGACGTCCAGGACCAGCACGAAGGCGGCCGGCTCGGGCGGCTTGGGCTTCAGCGGCAGCAGGGGGAAGCGGCGGTGCCAGCCGCCGAAGAAGAGCCCCTTCGGGGTGGTGGTGAAGAGCAGCCCGCCGCCCTCCTCGAGGTGCCGGGCAAGGCGCTCGGCGGCCCCCTGGCCGAGCTGCTCCACCGAGGTCCCCACGACCAGCAGGCGGGGGAGGGTGGCGGGCAGCCGCTCCGCCTCCTCGACCAGGAACCCCTGTGCCCGCAGGTAGCGGGCGGCGGCCGGGTCGCCCAGGACCAGGGCCCGGGCCTTTCCCGCCGGCTTCAGGGACAGGGCGGCGGTGTCGTCGCCGAAGGGGGTTTCCAGGCGGACCCGGACCGGGGTAGGCTCCCGCAGCACGAAGGTGAACCCCACGCCGTGCGCCCCCGCCGGCAGGTCGCGTACGACTTCCCGGGTTTCCCCGCCCGCCTGGAAGTGCAGCCGCACCCGGGCCGGCTGGCTGAGCAGGACGCGGACCCGGAGCTCGACGCGCTCGCCCTCGAGGGGGAAGGGTGGGGCCAGCAGCGAGACGATCTCGGCGTGGGGCGCGGCCGCCACCGGGTAGGCGTAGACCGCCGCCGGCGGCGGGGCCGGGGTAAAGAGGCCGTCGGAGATCAGCAGTATCCGGGCCGGGTGGGCTTCCCGGGCCTTTTCGAAGGCGGCGGCGAGGTCGGTGGCGCGGCCCAGGGGCGGCCTCAGGTGGGGGTTTTCGACCCAGGCGGCCCGCTCGGCGAACGCCAGGTAGCGCACCGGGCCGGCGACTTTCAGGGCCGGGACCGCGGCTCGGGTGGCTTCCCGGGCGGAGGGGCTCTGGTCGAGCAGGACCACGGTGAGCCCGGGGCGGAGCGGAAGCGAAGGGCCGGCCGCCGCCAGGATCAGGAGGACGAGGGCAAGCCTCCGAAGCCCGCCCTTGGCCAGGAGGGCCAGGGGCAGGAGCAGGAGGATCCCGGGGTGGGCAAAGGCTACGATCGTTCCCCCTCGAAGAGCTCCGGGTAGCCCTCGCGCGGGCGGAGCAGGTGCCAGCGCGCCCCGTCCCAGAGATACTCGGCGGGACGCGGGGTATCGAGGTAGCGGTTGGCCATCGAGGCCCCGTAGGCGCCGGCCTCGAGGATTAAAAGCGCGTCCCCCTCCTTGGGTACCGGTAGCCGGACGTCTCGAGCGAGCACGTCGGCGGACTCGCAAGCGGGTCCGGCGAGGTCGAAGACCCCGGTCTCGGCCGCTTCGTAAAGCGGCAAAACGGGCGGTCTCGCGCCGTAGAGCGCCGGCCGGAGGAACTGGCTCATGCCCGCGTCCAGCAGCAGGTAGCGGCGCCGGGTGCGTTTCTCCCCCCAAACCCGGGTGGCGAGCACCCCGGCCCGGGCCACCAGACGGCGGCCGGGTTCCAGCCAGACCTCGCCCGTCCGCTGCCGCACCCTGGCGACCCGGGGCGAAAGGGCGGCCAGGTCGAGGTCGAGGCCGAAGCCGCCGCCTAGGTCCACCACCGGTTGCCGCCCGAGCTCGTCCAGGAGCTCCTCGAGGACCCGGTAGCCGGCCTCGAAGTCCTCCGGGCGGTCGAGCGCCGAGCCCAGGTGCAGGTGGAGCCCGAGCAACTCGAGGCCCCGCTCACGCGCCAACCTCGCGAGCGCGGGCACCTCTTTTGGAAGCACGCCGAACTGGCTCTCCCCCTTCCCGGTCGCCAGGTGGGGGTGGGTGGAGACCGGCAGGTCGGGGTTCACCCGGATCAAAACCTGGGCCCCCGGGAGTTCGCGGGCGATGCGCTCGAGGTCGGCCCGGGAATCCACCACCAGGCGCGGCACGCCCGCGGTCTTCAAGGCCCGGAGCACCGGGGGCGGCTTCACCGGGCCGTTTAAGACCACCTCCTGGGGCAAAAACCCGGCCCGGTAGCTGCGGAAGACCTCGCCCAGCGAGACGGTCTCGGCGAAGAATCCCCGCTCCCGGAGGGTCCGCAGCAAGAAGAGCCTGGGGTTGGCCTTGACCGCGTAAAGGAGGCGGACGCCGGGAAAGGCCCGCTGAAAGGCCTCCGCCTCTCGCAAGACGGCGGGCAGGTCGTAGGCGTAGAAGGGGGTCTCGGCTTCCGCCAGGAGCTGCCTCAGGGCCGCTTCAAACTTCCGGTTCAGCATCGGCCCTCAGTTTAGGCCCTTGCCAGAGACCGACGGCCACCGCCACGTAGCCCCCCAGCATGAGGAAGAGCCCGATCAGGACGGGGGCAAGTAGGGCCCCGATGAAGACCCAGCGGGCCGCCTTGGCCAGCAACGGCACCTGGCCTACCTGAGACAGGGCGGTGAGCCCTTTCATCTCGAGGTAGACGCCGTAGACGAATCCCGCGTAGGCGAGAAGGGCGAGCAGGAGGGAGCCGGTGGAAAGCTGAAAGCCGGACTCGCTCACCATGGGGATGAGCGCGAGGCCAAAGAGCACCATGCTGGCGAACTCGATCAGGGTGGCCCAAAGGTTGAGGTAAAAGACCTCCGGTCGCTGGCTGGCTTTGGCCACCCGCCAGAGGCCGTAGAGGAAGTAGAGCAGGCCGAAGAGGGCGAGCGCGTTCAAAAACGCCGACTGGGGCCAGGCCCCCGCCAGCGTTCCCGCGATCATGCCCACCGTGTAGCCCACGGCGGCGGCTTGCCAGCCGGCGCGCAGGTCGGGTTTCATACCGCCCATCCTACCCGGATGGGTTGCGGGGGTCTTCGCACTGGTCTAGGCTTTGGGGTATGCCCGTCATTGGCCTATCGGCGCAGTATCGGAAGAATGCCGCCAAGCGTATGCCGGCCCGCATCTGGGGGGTGCTCGAGCCCTACGTCAAGGCGATTCGCGCGGTCGGCGGGGTGCCGGTCATCCTGCCCCCGATGGAGGAGGACCGCCTCGAGCTCGCCTTAAGGAAGCTCGACGGCGTGGTCCTGACCGGCGGCGGCGACCCCGACCCGGCGCTCTACGGCGAGGAACCGGTGCCCGAGCTCGGTGAGGTCTGCGTCGAGCGCGACCGGCAGGAGCTCTTCATCGCCCGCTGGGCGGCGGAGCACGGCCTGCCCCTGCTCGGGGTCTGCCGGGGCATGCAGGTGGCCTCGGTGGCGCTCGGTGGGGCCCTGCACCAGGACCTGGCCCGGGCTGGCTACCGCGACATCGAGCATTACCAGGACTCGGGTCCCCCGGCGCTGGCGCATACCGTGCGGCTAACCGGGAACGGCCTGCTGCAGCGGCTGTTCGGCGAGCGCTTCCGGGTGAACTCCTACCACCACCAGGCGGTGAAGACCCTGCCCGGGGGCCTCGAGCTCCTGGCCGAGGCCCCCGACGGCGTCCCCGAGGCGGCCCAGCTCAAGGACCACCCCTTTTACTTCCTGGTCCAGTGGCACCCCGAGCTTCTTCCCGACCACTGGGCCCTTTTCGC
>JAMOVS010000050.1 GCA_027061845.1 Thermaceae bacterium | reverse complement strand
TCCGCCGGGCGCTCGAGCTCGCAAAGGAAGCCGACCTGGTGCTCTGGGTGGCGGACCAAAGTCAGGAAAGGCCCCCGCTCCCCGAGGAGCTGCCCCAGGGGCGCACCCTCTTCGTCGCCAGCAAGGCGGATCTCCCGCCCGTCTGGGAAGACCCCGGCTACCTCAAAGTCTCGGCCCGAACCGGGGAAGGAATCCCCGAGCTCAAGGCCGCGATCAAAGAACGCCTGCTCCGGGGCGCGAGCGAGGGCGAAGCCTGGCTCACCAGCGAGCGCCAGGCCGAGGCGCTCCGGGAAGCGAAGGCGCGCCTTTTGGCCGCCCTCGAGGCCCCCGACGACCTGATGGCGATGGAGCTCGAGGCCGCCCTCTCCGCCCTCGCCCGCATCACCGGCACCGAGGTGGTGGAAGAGGCGATCGGGCGGATATTCAAAAACTTTTGCGTCGGTAAGTAGTGCGTAGTGCGTGGTGCGTAGTGAAGGGAATACTACGCACTACGTACCACGCACCACGTACTTTCCCTACCTCCCCGCCAGGTGCATCTTGATCTGGTGCAGGAGCTCGGCCGGGTTCTGGATCGGGTAGTCCAACCCGCGGACGATCTCGGTCGCGTCCAGGCCCTCGAGCTTGAGCCCCTCGAAGCGGGGGAGCAGCTCCTCGGGCCCCTCGACCGGGAAGTCGAGCCCCTTGATCGCCTTCAGGACCAGGTAGGCCCAGGGCAGGTCGAAGAGCTCGACGAAGCGCTCCAGGAAGTAGCGGAGTACCCGGGGCTCCTCCTGGCCCTGGCGAATCAACCGGTAGGCCGCCTTGGCCAGGCCCCCGGCCAGGTGCACCCGGAGGTTCTCCCCCTCCTCGATCTCCTGCAGCTTCTTGAGCGCCGCCTCGGGGTCGGCCCGGAGGATGTTCCGGACCGTGGCCCGGGACATCCCGAGGTAGGCGGCGATCTCGTCGGCGGTCTTCAAGGCCTCCTCGTGCAGCACCACCACGTAGGAGGCCGCCATCAAGGAGTTGGCCCAGGTGAGGTGGCGGCGCTCGGCGAGCGCCCGCGGCCCCCCCACCAGGTCGATCGTCTTCAGGAAGACGCGGAGCACGGTGGCCTCGATCTCGTCCTCGGCCTTTCTCGGCATGACCTCGATCATGCTTCCTCCCCTCCCACCGGCGGTCCCACCACCAAGAGCCCCTCGGGGGTGATCTCCATGAAGTGGGTGCGGCTGTCGTGGCCGCACATGCGGGAGCCGTCGATGCGGAAAAAGCGAACCAGCTCGCCGATCGGCTTCTTCCAGATCTTGGCCTGGGCGGTGGACATCACCAGCTTCTTGGCCAGCACCAGGGTGGCGTCCATCACGTGGCTGACCACGTAGCCGCCGGCGGCCTCGGCGGAGAGCTCCTCGTGGCCGGAGCGCTTTTGCGAGGTGAAGATGGCGGTCAGCCCCCGGTCCTTGGTGTAGGCGTAGAGCTTGCGCACCAGCGCCCGGGCGGCGATCTCCTTGGCCTCGTAGAGCCCGGTCAGCGAGTCCACCACCAGGTGCCGGGCCTCCACCTTGCCCAGCGCCACGTCCAGGGTGGAGAGCAGCGAGGGCAGGTCCTCGCGGAGCTCGTCGTGGCTGGCCGCGTCCACCAGGAGGACGTGGTCCATCGCCTTCTTGTCGATGCGCATCGCCTGGCGCCGCTGCTCCAGCCCCACGCTGACGAAGTTGGCCGGCACCTCGACGGTGACGAAGATCACCCCCTCGCCCCTTTCCGCCTGGGCCAGCGTGAACTGCTCGGCGAGCAGGCTCTTGCCGGTGTCGGAGACGCCGGTGACGTGGATGGCGGCGTAGCGGGGGAAGCCCGGGAGCGGCCGGGTGACGGGCTTGTCCCCCTTGAACTCGGTGATGAAGAAAAGCTCGTCGAGCCCGGGAACGCCGGTGGGGACGCCCTCGAGCTTGGGAGCCTCGCGCACCGCCTCGCTGGCCAGCTTCAGGGCCTCAAAATTCGGTTTCGCGAAAGCCACCAAAGACCTCCCCGCAAGAGGGTCCGGGCCGCCGGCGCCCGGGCGATCAGGAGCCCGCTGGCGAAGGCCACCAGGAGCAGGCGCTCCCAGGGGATTCGCCGAACCGCCTGCTCGGCCCGCTCGGCGGCCTCGAACATCCGCCGGCGGGCGGCCTCTACTTCAAGCTCATTCGGGCGTACCACGCCACGCCTCCCGAAAGGATCAGGGCCACCAGGGCCACCACCAGGGCCGCCAGGGCGGGGTCGGCGACCCGCAACAGGGCCAGGAAGAGGGCGTAGAGCAGGAAACCGAAGGCGGCCAGCAAGATCACCGCCGCCACCACCAGCAAGAGCACCGCCCAGGCCACCCGCCCCAGTGCCAGCTTCAGGGCCCGGCTCTCGGCCCGGACGTAGTCGGCGACGGCGGCGACGAACTCGGCGATCTCGCGCAACGGCTACCTCCGATCGAAGAGCTTGCCCACCAAGAGCCCCACGCCGAACGCCGCCAGCAGGCTCAGAAGGGGGTGCTCCTCGACCTCGCGCCGGAGCTCCTCGGTGCGGTCCCGCAGCTTGACCCGGAGCTCCTCGCTGGCCCGCTCCAGCTCCTTGAGCAGCCGGCGGGCCTCCTCCTCCAGCCGCCGCTTGGCCTCCTCCACCTCGGAGCGGCCGAGCTCCGCCGCCAGGTCCTTGAGCTTGGCCAGGTCCTCCTTGAGCCGGCTCAGGTCCTCCTTGAGCTGCTCGACTTCCTGGGTCAGATCACGCTCCGCCATAGAACTCCTCCCTTCAAGGGATATGATAACACCCTTGTTAACCTTTGTCTAAGGACGCCACTCCAAACCCAGCTCGAAGCGGTCCTCCTCGAGCCGGAGGTAGGCGGAAAGCCACGAGGTGAAGGTGTACCCCAGGGAGAACTCCGGGTTGGGGTCGGGGGACAGGTCGGTGGCGAAGGTGAGCGAGAAGCCGCCGCTGCGGTAGCTGGCGTAGATGCGCGACCCCTTGGCGAAGTCGTAGCGGTAGGCGAGGAAGAGCTCGGGGCTCAGGTACTTGCCCAGGGTGAAGCGGGTGGACTCGAGGCCGCCCCCCTCGAAGGCCCCGGTCTCGAAGCGGAAGAGGTCCAGCCCCAGGCTCTTCGCCAGCTCGCTCTCGAGCTGGCCGATCAGCAGGTTCTTGACCGCGGCCTCGAGCATCTGTTCCGCCAGCTGGCCCTGCCCCAGCCCCAAAAGCCGGGCCGCCGCCGCCTCCTGGGGCAGCAGCTTGCAGGCCTCGAGCCGCCTCACCTCCTCCTCCGCCAGGCAGGTGTCGAGCACCAGCTCGGCCCGGTCCTGGCGGCGGACGAACCGCCCCTCGGCGATCAGGTAGAGGGGGCCCTTCGGGGTCTCGGCCCGGGCCCTGAGGTAGATCTCGGGGTAGATGCCGAGCTCCGGCGAGAAGCGGGCCCAGCCCTCCTCCACCTCGAAGCGGTGGTTCAGCAGCAGGAAGTTGCCCCAAAGCGCCCAGGCCCGGCCCACCAGGTAGGGGTCGGCGGCGGTGCCGCCCAGGTAGAGGTCGCCGGCGGCCTCGCCCTGGGCCAGGGGGTTGTTCAGCACCACGCCCCCGTCGGCGTGCAGGTGGACCTGGTCGAAGGCGATCGGGTAGACCCTCTTCTCCTTGCCGGTCTCGATTTGGGGGCGCTCCTCGGGAAGCGAGACCAGCGCCCGCAGCACCCGGACCTCGCCCGAGAGGTGGTAGAGGCCGTCGTCCTTGAGTACCAGCCGGAGCGCCGACTCGGCCTCGCCGGAGGTGAGGTAGTAGCGGGGGTAGGTGACCGGCAGCACCCCGGAAAGGGTGAGGTCGAAGGGCACGAGCGTCCCCTCGAGGCGGGCCTCCCCGGCCCGGGCCGAAACCTTCCAGCCGGGGTAGGAAAGCTCCGCCCGGACCTCGGGGAGCGGCGCCAGCAAGGGGGCCTTGAGGTCGCCGGTGGCGGTGAAGCGCATGGCTTTGAGGCCGCCCTCGCCCTCGAGATGGAAACGGCTCTCCACCGGCTGCCGCACCCGGCCGTCGGCGTGCAGCTCGAACCGGTCGCCGGCGGCGTCATAGACGAGCGAGACCCTCTCGACCTCGGTCTCGACGCTGGCCAGGCGGAAGCGACCGCGGCCCTCGGCCTCGAGGCGCTCCCCCCGGGCCCGGAGCTCGAGGCTGCCGCGACCCTCGGGCCGCCAGCGCGCCAGCCGGGGGTCGAGCATCAGGAGCGGGGAGAAGTCGGCGTTCTCCACGAAGAGCCGCAGGTTGCCCCCCCGCCCGAAGGTCCAGACGCCCTCGCCCTGCATGCGACCGTCGCCGTCGAAGGAGAGGCGGCGGAGCTCGAGGGTCCCCCGGCGGTAGGCCAGCGCCACCCGACCGACCATCTCCTGGCCCGGCGAGTAAACCCGGACCCGCTCGCCGGCGAGCTCGAGCCAGGGCTCGGGTCCGCCGCCGGCGAAGCGGCCGGTGAAGCGGACGCCGCCGTCGATCGGCCCCACCACCAGCCGGACCGGCAGGTCCAGGGGGAAGTCCGCCCCCTCGCCGGCGAAACGGTAGCTCCCCTGGCGGTAGGAAACGTCGGCCTTGAGGCCGGCCCAGACCAGCGTGCCCCGCACCTCCTCGCCGTGGCGCAGCGTCAGCGCCAGGGGGTAGGCCTCCTCTTGGGTCCCGATCCCGGCCGAGCCCACCTGGAGCAGCCCGTCCTCGCCGTCGTAGCGCCAGACCGCCCCCACCCGGCCCACCAGATGGGGCAGGTGCTGGCGGATCCAGGGAAGCCCGGCCAGGTCCAGGGCGTAGGCCTCGGCGCCGCCCTCGACCAGGCGGTAGCCGGCGAAGCGCAGGAAGCCCTCGGCGGTGCCCGCCGGGCCCCGCAGGCGGAAGCGGACCCGGTCCCGGGAGACGCCGAGGTCCAGCGCCTGGCCGTAAAACGGCCAGCCGGCCAGGGAGAGGTCGCCCCGAATCCCCTGGGAGAACTCGACCGTCCCGCCGCCGTAGGGACTCTCCAGGCGCAACCGCCCCCCCAGCCCCCGCCCCTCGGCCCGGGCGGTCACTGGGCCGGCGGCGAAGTCAAGCCACCAGCGGCCGTCCAGGAGGTAGCTCCCGTTCAGCCGGCCAGCCGCCAGCGCGAACCCGGGGAGCTCCGGCGTCCGGCCCGAGAGCCGGAGCCGGTCTCCGGCGCCCACGAGCTCGAAGCGGACGCCCCGCCAGGCGAAGGCGAGCGTCCCGGTGAGCCGCCCCTCCCGGTAGTAGAGCGCCCCCCGGCCCCCCTTCCGGGTGAGCGCGAGGTGCAGCGGGCTGGGCCAGGCAGCGAGGCGGAAGCCGAGGGCCTCGGCCTCGAGGTGGTCCCCGGCCCCGCGGAGGCGAACCCCGCGGATCCGGGCGGTGCCGGAAAACGACCAGGGGTAGCCGATCTCCAGCCCGTCGAGCCGGGCCTTGCGGGCCTCGAGGTCGAGCCAGAGCGGCGCCCCCAGCAAGCGGCCGCGGGCCCGGAAGCGGGGCTCCAGGGCGAGCGAGAGCCCGGGACCCTCGATCCGCCCCCGCCAGCCCCCGGCGCCGACCCGGAGGTAGCCCGCCAGGTCGCCGCTCAAGGTCAGGGAAAGTTGCCGGTCGAAACGCACCGCCGCCCGGCCGGCGCGGCCCCAGGCCCGCCAGTCGAGCGCCCCGGAGAAGTGCTCGGGACTGCCCTCGAGCCCGCCGCGTAGCCGCAGCGGGCCCAGGGTGAAGTCCTCGAGGGAAAGCGCGAGCCGGTCCCGGGAGAGGTGAAGCGATACCCCCTCGCCCCAGCCGGAGAGCTGGCCGCCTTCGCCCCGGAGGGCGAGCGTCGTCCGCCCCAGGGAAAGCTCGCCCTCCAGCCAGCGCCCCGGCCAGCGCCCCTGGGCCCGCAGCGCGCCCACCCCCCCGGGGAGCGGCCCGCGGTAGTGCCAGGCGAAGGCGGGCTGCTCGAGGTCGAGGACCCCCCGCAGCGGCGCGAGCCCGTCCTCCCCCCAAAGCTGGATGCGAGAGCCCTGGCCCCGCAGCCGGATCTCCCCCAACGCGCTCAGGCGGTAGCGCAGTCCGCCCTGGGCCCGGCGGTCGGCGAGCCAGATCGAGAGGGCGCCGGAGACCGCCCCCTCGCCGCCGAGCTCGAGGACGCCCTCCTCCCCCGAAAAGCGGCCGCTGAGAGCGCCCCCCGGCAGCGGCTGGCGGAAGGCGAGGCTGCCGCCCAGCCCGCTCCCCGGTCGCCAGGTCAGCGTGCCCTGGACCCGGGGGCTTTGGGTATCGAGGGCGAGGCGTACCCCGTCGGGGCCGGCCGCGAGCGCCGCCGTGCCCCGCCAGAGCCGCCCCGAGAGGCGGAGCTCGGGGCCGGCCGGCCGCGCCCAGCCGCGGAGCTCGGTGCCCGGTCCCACCAGCGCCAGCGGGAGGGTGAGCTCGCGGTAATCGCCGGCGGCCCCGGCCCGCAGCCGGAGGGGTAGCCCGAGGTAGGGCTGGAGCGAGAAATCCTCCGCCCGCAGCTCGAGGAAACGGCCGTCGAGGCGCAGGTAGAGCCCGGGGCCGCGAACCCGGGCCCAGGCCCCCTGGCGGTAGCCGAAGGCGAAGGAGGTCTCGGTCCCCTCGCCGGCGAGCACGCCCCGGCCCTCGAGCCGGGGGTCGAAGAGCCTGCCCCCGAGGTCGAAGGAGAGCGCCAGGCGGCTTTTCAAGAAGGCGGCCCGGTAGCCACCGGAGCCCTGCAGCGAGAGGTCGGGGCGCACCTGCCCCCGGAGCTCGCCGCCGGGGTAGCGGAGACGGCCGCGCAACGCCCCCTCGCCGACGAACGTCCCCGAAAAGGGTCCCCGGGCGAGCTCGAGCCGGCCGGAAAAGCCCGCCTGGCGGCGGTAGGAGAGCTTGGCGCTCAGGCTCCCGCCCCCGGCCAGCGGCGCCGAGCCCTGGAAGGAGAAGACCCCGTCGCGGTAGCCCACCCGGAGCGGCGCCTCCCAAAGGGCCTCGACCCGCGCGCCCTCACCGGAAAAACGCACCGGCCCCGACTGCTGCAGCAGGACCTTGCTGGCCAGCTGTCCGGCGCCCCGGTAACGGAGCCCCTTGCCCGCGAGGCGGAGCTCCCCGTCGAGGTAGGGACCGGAGAGCGAGAGCCCTCCCCGGTAGCGGCTGCCCTCGCCGGCCAGCGAGAGCGTCCCCTCGGGGTTTCGCAGCACCAGGCTCCAGCGCGGCCCCTCGACCCGGAAGCGGCCGGAGAGCGGACCGCTAAGGCGGAAACCGCCCCGCCAGCCCTCCTCGGTGCGGGAGAGGGCGCCCTCCAGCGCCCCGATGCCCCGGAGCAGCGGGTCGGAGCCCAGGCGCAGCCGGGCGCCGGCGTCCAGACCGGGAAGCCAGAGGATCCCCCCGCGCTGGCGCAGGGCGAAGCGGAGCTCCTGGCCGTAGGCGCGCAGGTAGCCCCGGAGAAGCCCTCCCTTCCCCAGCGCCCCCCGGGCCTCGCCCTCGGCGGCCAGGCCGTAGGCCGCGAGCAAGCGCCCCAGGTCCAGGCGTCCCACCCGGAGGACGCCGTCGGCGTAGCGGAGCTCGCCGCCCGGGGTCCCAAGCCGAAGCCGGGCGCCGTCCTCGGTCAGCTCCGCCCGCACCTCCGCCGCCCCCCGGGGCATCGCCAGCCGGCCCTGGAAACGGGCCTCCCGGCCCCGACCGGAGAAGCTTCCGGAAAGCCTGCCGAGCACCCCTTCCAGGCCGACCTCGCCCTGGTAGCGGAGCCCCTGGCCCCGAACCGAAACCGGCCCCGCCAGCCGCCAGCTCGAGCCGCGAAGGGTGAAGGTCTCGCGGGCCGGCTCGAAACCGGGGAGCTGGAGCGTTCCCTCCCCTTCGGCAGACACCCCCTCGCCGCCGGCGCGGAGGGCGAGCCTGCCGCGGGCGTAGGGGTGGCGGAGCACAAGGTCGAAACCGAGACGGTTTCCTTCCAGCACGCCCGAGCCCCGGGCGAACGCCCCCTCGAGGGCGAGCAGGACGCGCTCCCGCCCCCGCGCCGTGAAGCGGAGGTCCCGGCCCTGGAGGGAGGCCTCGGCCCAGGGCACGCCCCGGTAGCCGAAGGCCCCCTCGAGCCGGGCGGCAAGCCCGAGCGGCTCGAGGGCGAAGCCGCGCGCCCGGGCCTCGAAGCCGCCGGGATCGCCCCGGATCGTCAGCGTCCCCTGCGAGCGGAAGGTGCCACCAAAGCGAAAGTCCCGCCCCCGGCCGCGGAGCAGCAGCGCGCCCTCGAGGCCCTGGCGCTCCAGCCTGGCCCGGTAGCTGAGCGCAAAGAGGTCCAGCCGGCCGGAAAGCGAGAGCTTGGCCTGGGGCCAGCCGCCGGCGACGCTGAGCGCCCGCCAGGGCCCGGTGGCGGTAAGCCGGGCCCCGAGCTCGGGCAGGCGAAGGGTCAGCCGGCCGCTTTCGAATCCGCCTTCGGCCCGGAGCTCGCCGGGCTGGCGGTAGAGGGTGAAGGGGAGCGCCAGCGAAAGACGCCGCGCTCCCAGGTCCAGGTACCCCTTCCCGAGCTGGATCCGCGCGCCCTCCACCCGCAGGGGAAGCGCGGGGAGCTCGAGGCCCCCCCGGGAAAGACCGGCGAAGCGTCCCGAGAGCCGCGGCTCGGGCCAGAGGCGCCCGGAAAGGCCCAAAAGACCCCTGCTCTTAAGCCAGAGATCGCCGTCTTGGGCAAAAAGGCGGGCCTCGAGCTCGGGCGCCCGCAGCGAGACCGCGCCGTCGAAGCGGCCGCGGTAACGAAGCTCGCCCGCGAGCTCGACCGGACCGTAAACGAGGTTCCCCGCGTAGTAAAGGCTCCCCTCCCGGTAGCCAAAGGAAAAGCCCTCCCCCGCGAGGTCGAGGGCGCCCTCGGCGTAGCGGCCGGCGAAGGGAAGCGGCCCGTAGGGCCCGAGGAAGGCCCCTTCGATCCCGGCCTCGCGGCCCCGGAGCTCGGCCTCGGCCCGCAAGTGGGAACCCCGGGCGGAAAACGCCCCACGCCAGTTTCCGTTCCGGTAAACCGCGTCGCCCGAGACCACGATCGTCTCGCCAAAGCGGATGGGGAGGGACGCGACCTTTAGGGTAAAAACCCCATCCGCGTAGCGGCCCTCGCCGTAGGGGGCCAAAAAGCGCCAGCGCCCGGCCTCCTCCTCGACCTGAACGGGAAAGCTCACGTAGGGCGAGGCGTAGTCGAAGCGACCGAAGAAGTGTCCCCGCCAGCGAAGCTCGCCGGAGAGCGTGCCCAGCTGCAGGGGCAGGGGGGCGAGCTGGAGCAGGAGGTCGGACCAACGCCCGCTCACCGTCACCGGGCCGAGCCGTCCCGCCACCCGGTCCCCCTGGCCGGAGAGCGTCCCCGAAAGGGAGAAGGGCTTGAAACCGAGCAACCGCACGTCTTCGGAGACGACCCGCGTCTGCCAGCGGTTCCCCTGGACCCGGGCCACCACCCGGGCGCGGCCCTCGAGGGGCTCGGGGAGGGCGAGCTCGCCCTCCCCTTCGGCCCGGGACCCCCGGCCTCGCAGAGCAAAGCCGCCTTGCCGGTCGTCCCGGTAGCGAAGGGTCCAGTCCTCGCCGGTAAGGTCGAAGTCGAGTGCCAGCCCGCGGTCGTAAAAGCGGCCGCGGGTGCGCGCTGAAAGCTTGAAGACGTCCTCGTACGAAAGCTCACCCGCGGTGGGAAGCGCGTAGCCGAGGAGCCGGGGCTCCCCGGAAAACCGCCCCGAGAGGCGAAGTTTTTCCCACCCCTCGCCGGAAAGCTCGAGCGTCCCCCGCCCTTCGAGCGGCAGGCGGGCGCCGAAGTGCGCCGCCACCGCCCGCCAGGTGGGCTCGGCGTCCACCGAAAAGCGGTAGCGCTCCTCCTGCCAGTTCACCTCCGCCCGGGCGCGGACCGGGCCCTCGAGGCCGCGCCCGGCGAGCTCGGCCTCGAGCCGGTCGGGAAGGAGCCGGTAGGTCCCGGAGATCTCCTCGACCAAGAACCCCACCACCCGGACCCGGCCGTCCTCGACCCGGCCCTCGCCGTGAAGACCGTCCCGGGCGAGCCAGACCCTCCCCGAGAGCGCGCCGCCCAGGACCTCCGGGTACCAGGCGGAGAGCGCCGTGGCCGGCGCCCGGAAGCGGACCGAGAGCCCCGGTTCGAGCGCAAACTCGCCCCGCACCTCCCCGCCCGGAAGCCGGGCGGTAAAGCGGTGGGGGCCGCTTCCGGAAGCGAAGAGCTCGATCGCGGGGAGCGACCAGGGCTCGTAGGCCCGGGTGCGAAGATGGACGTCCTCGAGGACCAGACCGGTGAGCACCGGGCGAACGCCCCCGCCACCCCCCTGGCCGCCGCCCCCCTCGATAAGCAGCTTGGGATCGAGCTCGGCCCGTACCCCCTCGAGCTCGAGCCGCAGCGGCAGCGTGCCGGAAAACAGGCCCAGAAGCTGGTAATCCACGGCGATATGCCGGGCCCTGAGCGCGACCCCGGGGCCCTCGAGGCGAACCTGGTCCAGGTCCAGGCCCAAAAGGGCGTAGCCGCGCACCCGCCCCAGCTCCAGCTGGTATCCCGCCTTCTTCGCCAGGTAGCCGAGCCCCGCTTCCAGAAGCGGGGGCAACCCGGGCAAAAGCAGAATGAGGGCAAGGATCACCGGCCAGAGGCGGCGCACAACATCCCAGGGTAGCGGCCTTTCGAGTGGGATAGATTAACGGTATGAAGCGGAGAATCGTGGCCCTGGTCTCGGGTCGGGTGCAGGGGGTGGGCTACCGCGCCTTCGCCAAACGAAAGGCCGAGGAGCTCGGGCTTTCCGGCTACGCTGAAAACCTCCCCGACGGCCGGGTCGAGGTGGTAGCCGAGGGCGAGGAGGAGGACCTGAAGCTCTTCATCGAGTTTCTGAAACGCGGGCCCCGGCTGGCCCAGGTGGAGGCGGTGGAGGTCACCTGGGCCGAGCCGGTGGGGCTTCGGGGGTTCCATGTCTACTGAGCGTCCCGTCCTCGACCGGGGCTTCGTCCGCCTGGTGGACGCGATGGGCTCGGACGCCGCGATCGTCCGCGCCGCCCGGGTCTCCTACGGCGAGGGCACCAAGTCGGTGCGCGAGGACGCCGCCCTGATCGACTACCTGATGCGCCACCGGCACACCAGCCCCTTCGAGATGGTGGAGTTCGTCTTCCACGTCCGGGCCCCGATCTTCGTCGCCCGCCAGTGGTTCCGCCACCGCACCGCGAGCTACAACGAGATCTCCGGCCGCTACTCGGTGCTGGAGGAACGCTTCTACCGCCCCGCCGCCTGGCGGAGCCAGGACGAGGTCAACAAGCAGGGCTCAAAAGGGGCCCACGAAGACCCCGAGGCCGACCGGC
Source organism: Thermaceae bacterium (assembly GCA_027061845.1). GTDB lineage: Bacteria > Deinococcota > Deinococci > Deinococcales > Marinithermaceae > WFXV01. The sequence continues at coordinate 397 of JAMOVS010000050.1, read as the reverse complement.
TCCTCGAAGAGGCCTACCAAAAGGCCTACGAAACCTACCAAAAACTCCTCAAAAAGGGCGTCGCCCGCGAGGAGGCCCGCGTCGTGCTCCCCCTCGGGCTCTACACCGAGTTCTACTTCAAGCAGGACCTCCATAACCTCTTCCACTTCCTGAAGCTCCGCCTAGCCGAGGACGCCCAGTTTGAGATCCGGGAATACGCGAGGGCAATCGCGGGAATCGTCAAGGAAAAGGTCCCCCTGGCCTGGGCCGCGTTCGAAGAGCACGTCCTTTATGGCGCAAACCTCTCAAGAAGCGAGCTTGCTGCCCTCGCCGAGCTCGTGGACCGGGAGGCCTACGCCGAGGCCCTAAAGCGCCGGGGACTCAAGAAGAGCCGCGTCCGGGAGGCGCTTAAAAAGCT
>JAMOVS010000049.1 GCA_027061845.1 Thermaceae bacterium | reverse complement strand
CGTTGGGGTTTTCCGCCGCCGCCGCGTAGGTGATCGCCGCCGTCAGCGTCGTCTTCCCGTGGTCCACGTGCCCGATCGTCCCGACGTTCACGTGGGGCTTCGTTCGTTTGAATTCCTCTTTCGCCATCCTTCTTCCTCCCTGCAGGCCAAGCCCGCCCGCGCGAGGCGGGCGTGGCTTGGTCCTTCTCGCTTTGGAGCTCGCGGCCGGACTTGAACCGGCGACCTCACCCTTACCAAGGGTGTGCTCTACCTGCTGAGCTACGCGAGCTCGTGGAGCGGGAGACGGGACTCGAACCCGCGACCCTCGGCTTGGGAAGCCGATGCTCTACCAACTGAGCTACTCCCGCGCGTGGTGGGCAGGGTGGGACTCGAACCCACGAAGGCATACGCCAACGGTTTTACAGACCGCCCCCTTTGCCACTCGGGACACCTGCCCACGCCACTTGGAGCCACCCAGGGGAGTCGAACCCCTAACCCCCCGATTACAAGTCGGGTGCTCTACCGGTTGAGCTAGGGTGGCACCCTGGGGGCTGGGCCGGGGGGTGGGACCCCTGCCCGAACTCCCACGCTAGCATAGCAAGAAAACCCTGTCAAGGCCGCCTATCATCGCAAAAAGCGCGGCAGGCACCGGGTATACTCAGGGCCAAGAAAAAGGAAGGGAGGACGAGATGAAAGGTCAGATGATGCAGTATCCCCTCACCATCGGCCACTTCCTGGAACGGGCGGAGAAGCTCTTCCCCAAGGTCGAGGTGGTCAGCCGGTTGCCCGACCGCTCGCTGCACCGCTACACCTACGGCGAGTTCGCCAGCCGGGCTCGGAAACTCGCAAACGCCCTTTTGAAGCTTGGGCTCAAGGACGGCGACCGGGTGGGCACCCTGATGTGGAACCACTACGCCCACCTCGAGGCCTACTTCGGCATCCCCATCGCCGGCGGCGTGCTCCACACCCTGAACCTGAGGCTCCACCCCGCCGACCTCGCCTACATCATCGAGCACGCCGGCGACCGCTTTTTGATCATCGACGACGTGCTATTGCCGCTATGGGAAAAGGTCGCCCCGCTGGTGAAAAACGTCGAGGAAGTGATCGTGGTGCCGCTCACCGGCAAGCCGGTGCCCGAGGGCTTTTTGGACTACGAGCAGTTCATCGCGCCGGCCGGCGAGCTTGAGGAGTTCCGCATCGCCGACGAGGAGCAGGCGCTCGGCATGTGCTACACCTCGGGCACCACCGGCCGGCCCAAGGGGGTGGTCTACAGCCACCGGGCGGTGGTCCTCCACTCGCTGGCCTCGGCGCTGCCCGACGCCCTGAACCTCTCCCAGCGCGACGTGCTCCTGCCGGTGGTGCCGATGTTCCACGTCAACGCCTGGGGCCTCCCCTTCACCGCCACCATGACCGGCACCAAGCAGGTCCTCCCCGGGCCCTACCTCGACCCGGAGAGCCTGCTCGACCTCTACGAGCGCGAGCAGGTCACCGCCACCGCCGGCGTGCCCACCATCTGGCTGGGCATCCTGCAGGCCTTGGAGCAGGCCCCGGACCGCTGGAAGCTGGTGCCCGGGATGCGCATGGTGGTGGGCGGCTCGGCGGCGCCCGAGGGGCTGATCCGGGCCTTCGACAAGTTCGGCCTCAAGGTCATCCACGCCTGGGGCATGACCGAGACCACCCCGCTCGGCACCGTGAGCTACCTGAAGAGCTACATGGAGGACCTGCCGGAAGACGAGAAGTACCGCATCCGGGCCAAGCAGGGGCTGCCCGTCCCCTTTGTCGAGATCCGCGGCTGGGGCGAGGAGGGCGAGATCCCCTGGGACGGCAAGACGATGGGCGAGCTCCAGGTCAAGGGCCCCTGGATCGCCGCCAGCTACTACGACCTCCCCGAGGGCGCCGACAAGTGGACCGAGGACGGCTGGTTCAAGACCGGCGACGTGGTGACGATCGACGCCGAGGGCTACATGGAGATCGTCGACCGCACCAAGGACCTGGTGAAGTCGGGCGGCGAGTGGATCAGCTCGGTCCAGCTGGAAAACGCCCTGATGGGCCACCCGGCGGTGGCCGAGGCGGCGGTGATCGCCGTCCCCCACCCCAAGTGGCAGGAACGGCCGCTGGCGGTGGTGGTCTTGAAGGAAGGAATGAGCGCCACCGAGGAGGAGCTCAAAGCCTTCCTCGAGCCCAAGTTCGCCAAGTGGTGGATCCCCGACCGGATCGTCTTCGTCGAGGAGATTCCGAGGACGAGCGCGGGCAAGTTCCTAAAGTCCAAACTCCGCGAGCAGTTCAAGGACTTCCGCTGGGAATAACCGAAAGGGTAAGCCGTGCCCCGGTCCTTTGGGCCGGGGCTTTGCTATGCTCCCGGCATGCCGCGACCCCAAGACCCCAAAGTCTCCTCATCTGGTCCCGGGATAGGCTGAGCCATGCACCGCTTCCACATCCCGGTGATGGGCACCTCCTTCTCGGTGGACACCCCCCTCAAGGTGGCCAAGTACGGGATCGCCTCCACCCTCTCGGCGGTGGACGACGACCTCGCCGAGCGCATGCGCCGCCACTGGGCGAAGAAGGTCGGGGCCGACTACCGGCCGATCGAAAAGGACCTGAGCAAGGATTCCCGCGCCCGCCGCATCGCCGCCTACCTCGACCTGGTGGCCGAGATCGTAAAAAGCGAGTTCGAGGCGCTCAAAAAAGCGCCCCTCAAGGCGGGGAGCGAGCTCTTGCGCTACCTCGAGCTTCTGCCCGAGGAATCGAGCCTTAAACGCCTTTACCGCCGCTACCAGGCGGCGCCGGGCGAAGCCCTCCTGGCCGAGATCCGCGCCGGGCTCCGCCCCGGCCGGATCGAGGCCAACGTGATGACCAAGGTGGACAAGGCCAACTACTGGAAGGGAAAACCCCTTCCGGTGGAGATGAACGACGCCCACGCCGCCGTCCGGGGCTTTGCCGAGAGCAAACTCGAGGGCGCCCTCTGCCT
>JAMOVS010000048.1 GCA_027061845.1 Thermaceae bacterium | reverse complement strand
AAGAGCATCCGCTTGCACTCGACGCAGCCGATCCCCGCCCGCCGGCACTCGGGCTCGATCACCTCCTTGACCAGCTCGGGCGGCGAGAAGTAGGTGTGGTAGCGCCAGATCAGGCAGCGGGTGGGCTCGCCGGGGTCGCTCCGCTTGACCCGGGCGGGGTCGGTGGGCGCGGTGCGGAGCTTTTCCCAGATCGACTCCGGGTCCTCGAGGATCCCGATCGTGTTCCCCAGCGACTTCGACATCTTGGCCTTGCCGTCGATCCCCGGCACCCGGGGAGCCTGGGGATTGAGCAGCGCCTTGGGCTCGGGGAAGGTCTCGCCGAAGGCGCGGTTGAAGCGGCGGGCGATCTCGCGGGTGAGCTCCAGGTGCTGCAGCTGATCCTCGCCGACGGGAACGGTGTCGGCCTTGTAGATCAGGATGTCTGCCGCCTGCAAGACCGGGTACATCAAGAGCCCCGCCGGCACCGACTTCTGCTTTCTGGCCTTGTCCTTGAACTGGGTCATGCGGTAGAGGTCGCCGAGCGGGGTCTGGGTGGTGAAGACCCAGGCGAGCTCGGTGTGCTCCGGCACGTGCGACTGGACGAAGAGCGTCACCCGTTCGGGGTCGAGCCCGGCGGCGATGTTGGCCAGCGCCGCCTCGAAGGTGCGGCGGGGCAAGAGGGCGGGGTCGTAGGCGCTGGGGTTGGTGAGCGCGTGGTAGTCGACGATGGTGAAAAGCGCCTCCTTGCCCAGCTTCTCCCCGAGCTCGATCCACTGCTTGATCGCCCCCAGGTAGTTGCCGATGTGGATTTCGCCGGTGGGTTGAATGCCGGAGAGCACGCGCTTCATGCCCGCCATGATAAAAGATTTCGCCCCGATTCCTCGGGGCGAGCTGGTGCCGGGAGTGGGACTCGAACCCACACGCCCTTGCGGGCACATGACCCTGAATCATGCGCGTCTACCAATTCCGCCATCCCGGCAGACGCACCACTTAGCCTAGAAAGAGGCCCGGGGTTTGTCAAGAAGCCCCCCGCGTGGTAGCCTTGGGGCTGCTTTGGGGCCCCCGGCCCCGGGGAGGGAACACACGATGAAACGGACCTGGCAGCCCAACCGCCGGAAACGCCAAAAGACCCACGGGTTCCGCGTGCGCATGCGCACCAAGGCGGGCCGCCGGGTGCTCGCCCGCCGGCGCAAAAAGGGCCGCAAGCGGCTCGCGGTCTAGCGGTGGAGCACCCGGCCCGTCCCCGGCTGGTCTCGCTCAAGGGGGACGCGGCCTTCCGCCGGCTCCGCCGGGCCAGGGGCGCCCGGGGGCGCTACCTGAACCTACGCTGGCGCCCCCTGAAGGAGCCCGAGGTCCGGGTAGGCATCGTGGTCTCGCGCAAGGTGGGCAAGGCGGTGGTGCGGAACCGCATCAAGCGCCGGGTTCGCGAGATCCTGCGCCGGACCCACCTGCCCCCCTCGGAAATCATGATCATCGCCAAACCCGAGGCCGCCGAGGCCGATTACGCCGGGCTCGCCCGCGACCTCTACCATCTGATTCGTAAGAGCGGGCTCGGAGGGTAGAATGGCCGGCGGTATGCAGCGTTTGCTCCTCCTTTTAATTCGCTTCTACCAGCGCGTGATCTCCCCGCTGAAGCCCCGCACCTGTCGGTTTCACCCCACCTGCTCCCACTACGCCTACCAGGCGGTCGACCGCCACGGAGCCCTGGTCGGCGGCTGGCTGGCGGCGCGCCGGATCCTCCGGTGCCACCCCTTAAACCCCGGCGGCTACGACCCGGTTCCCGAGCACGTCGAGCTCTTCCTTCCCCTTAGAAAGGCAGCGAAACGATGAAGCGGCTGATTCCCCTCCTCCTTCTCCTGGCCCTGCCGGCGCTCGCCCTCAAGGCCGGCTGGCGCGAGGTGGACACCACCGGCGACGGCACCCCCGAGCACGTGGCGGTCACCAACCTGATGGACGTGGCCTTTAACGACGAGGGCAAGATCGTCGGCTGGTACGTCAAACCGGTCAAGGGCCGGGAGATCAAGGACTACGCCCGGGCGGCCAACCTGATCCGCCCGGAGCTCGAGAAACCCGGCCTCTCGAATCTCGCGCTCAAGCCGGAGTCCTTCCAGGAGAAGGACGGGGCCCTGGTCGCCCGCTTCACCGGCGAAGGGGTCGTCCTGACCTGGACGATCTCCCTGGGCCGCTACACCACCGAGCTCAAGGTGGAGTCGAGGCAACCGGCGACCCTGGTCTGGAGTGGCATCGGCGGCAGCGACCGGCCCACCACCAAGATCCTTTTGAAGGGCAGCGACAAGCCCCTGCCGGCAGGGGAAGGTGAAGCGGTCTACCTGGCCATCCAGAGCCGGCCCAACCGCGGCTACGCCTTCGTCCTCCTGCCGCCCGAACCCCTTCCCGCCAAGCTGGAGCTCAAAGGGGCCGGGGCCCTGGCCACCGTCCGGCTCCCCGCCGGGGAGACGACGTTCCGCGTCTACGGCGGGCAGAACGAGCTGGTCCGCTACCACGTCGAGGGGCTTTTGGACCTGCCCGGCCTCTTCAAGCCCAACATCTGGGGCCAGCTCTCGCTGGGGCTCCTGGCGCTGATGGAGTTCTTCTACCGGCTGACCGGGAACTGGGGGCTGGCCATCCTGCTCCTCACCCTGGTCGTCCGGCTCTTGCTCTGGCCGCTGATGCACCAGCAGTTCAAGTCGATGGCCGAGATGCAGCGGCTCAAACCCTACGTCGACGAGATCAACAAGAAGTACAAGGACGACCCGGAGAAGAAGAACCAGGAGCTGATGAAGCTCTACGCCGAGCACAAGGTCAACCCGGCCGCCGGCTGCCTGCCGATGTTCATCCAGCTCCCGCTGCTCTTCGTGCTCTGGCGGGTGATCGCCAACTACGAGTTCGGCGAGGGCTTCCTCTGGATCCCCGACCTCTCGCTTCCCGACCCCTACTACCTGCTGCCGCTCTTCTACGTCCTGGTGATGATCGCCCAGACCCTGCTCATGTCCCAGGGCAATAAGGACCAAATCCGCCAGAGCCTCTTCATGAACCTGATCTTCCTCTACCTGGTGCTCCAGTTCCCCGCCGGGGTGACGCTCTACTGGGTCTTCTCCACCCTGATCGGGCTCATCCAGCAGTGGCTGATCAACCGGCAGCTGAAAGCCAAGCCGGCGGGGGGATAATAGGAGCATGGAGGGCAAAAAGCGAAACCTGGAAGATCTCCTCTCCGGCCTCGGCATCGAGGAGGACGGCGAGGCCGCCTACCAGCCGCCGCCCCCCGCCGAGGGCGCGCGGGCGGAAGAACCCGCCCCCAAGACCCCGGAGGAAGTGGTCGAGCACTTCCTGGTGGGGCTCCTGCTCTACCTCGACCCGGCCTACACCCTGGAGATCAGGACCGCCGACGACCGGGTCTACGTCGAGATCCTGGGCGGGGACCTGGGGCGGCTGATCGGCAAGGAGGGCAAGACCCTCAAGGCCTTGGAGCAGCTGATCAACGCGGTGCTTTCCCGGCACTTCGGCCACCGCTACCGGGCCGTGCTGGACGCCGCCGGCTACCGCCGCCGGCGGGCCGACCGGGCGGTGGCGCTGGCCCTGAAGGCCGCCAGTCAGGCGAGCCAGACCGGCGAGTCCGTACCCCTGCCGCCGATGACCCCGGCCGAGCGCCGGGCGGTGCACATCGCCCTCAAGGACCATCCGGAGGTCTACACCGAGTCCCAGGGCGAGGGGGAGGACCGCCACGTCGTCGTCTTTCCCCGGGCCGGTGACGAAACCGAAGGCGAAGACGAGGGCTAGCCTCCTAGGCCACCTGGAAGCACGCCTCCGGGCCCTCGGCGTCCCCTCCCCGGCGGCGGAGGCGCGGGTCTTCGCCCGGGCCGCCCTGGAAGAAACCCCGGAGGCGTTCTTCGCCCGGCTGGCCGAGCCGGTGCCGGAAGCGGCCCGGGGCCGGATCGAGGCCTGGCTCGCCCGCCGGGAGCGGGGCGAGCCGCCGGCTTTGATCCTCGGGGAAGCCGAGTTCATGGGCCTGCCCCTCAAGGTCCGCCCCGGGGTCTTCCTCCCCCGCCCCGAGACCGAGCGGCTGGTCGAGCTCGCGCTAAACGCCATCGAGGGGAAACCCTCTCCCCGCGTTCTCGACGTCGGCACCGGGAGCGGGGCGATCGCGCTGGCCATCAAAAAGGCAAGGCCCGACGCCCGGGTCTTCGCCAGCGACATGAGCGAAAAGGCCCTCGAGCTGGCCCGGGAAAACGCCCGGGCGCTCGGGCTTCCCGTAGAGTTTTTAAAAGCCCCCCTCATCGCCGGCCTTTCCGGGCTCGATCTGGTGGTGGCCAATCCCCCCTACCTCCCCGAGCGCTACCGGGAGACCGCTCCGCGGGAGCTTTCCTTCGAACCCGAGGAGGCGCTCTACGCCGGGCCGGATGGGCTCGCGGTAGCGAGGCCCTTGCTGCTCGAGGCCAGGCGGGCGCTAGTTCCGGGAGGAAAGGTCGTCCTCGAGCTCGACCCCACGAACGCCGCCCTTCTCGGCCGCTTCGCCCTTGAGCTCGGGTTCAGGGAGGTCTGCACCCTCCCCGACCTCGCCAGAAGGCCGCGCTACCTGCTGGCGCGCGCTCCGGCGGCCGAACTTGCGGGCGAGCTCGGCCTCGCTTAGGACCAGCATCGTCGGGCGGCCGTGGGGACAGACCCAGGGCGTGCGGCAGGCGGCGAGGGCGTCGAGGAGCGCCTGGGCACTCGCGTCCTTTAAGGGGTGGCCAGCCTTGATCGCCGGCAGGCAGGCAAGCCGGCCGAGCACCGCCCGGAGCGCCCGGGCGGGCTCCTCGCCCTCGAGCAGGCTTTTCACCAGGTCCAAGAGGTGCTCGGGGTCGAGCAGGAACACCCCGGGCACCCGCCGCACCCGCCAGCGCCCGGAGCCGAAGGGCTCGAGCAAAAGCCCAAGCGCGAGCAGCGCTTCCTTTCGCGCCTCGTAGTCGGCCTCCTCCCCCGGCGAGAGGGTGAGGAAGAGGGGCTCGGTGACCTCGACCGAGGGCTCGTCCTTAAACCGCCGCTCGAGCTCCTCGAAGATGATTCGCTCGTGGGCGGCGTGCTGGTCGACGAGGTAAAGGGCGTCTCCGGCCTCGGCGAGGAGGTAGAGGTCGCGAAAACTGCCCAAGTAGCGGAGCCGGGGCAGCCTCCCGGAGGCGGGCGGCGGCTCGGCCAAGGGCCGGGGCTCGGGCAGCGGGGCCGCCAGCGGGTGGGCGGCAAGGGCTTCCTGAATCGCCTCGGTGACGAAGCGGACGAGCGGCTCGGGGTCGACGAGCATCACCCGGTCCTTTCGGGGGTCGGTGTTGACCAGCACCAGCTCCGGGGGAAGCTCCAGGTTCAAGACCCCAAGCGGCAGCTGGCCGGTGGGCAAAAGCTCGCGGTAGGCGGCGAGCACCGCCTTGAAAAGCGCCTCCGGCCACTCCACCGGCCGGCCGTTGATCGAAAGCAAGAGCCGGTCGCGCCGGGGGCGGGCGAGCTCGGGCTTGGAGATTGCCGCCTTCAGGCGGAAGGGGCCCTTTTCGGCCTCGAGCTCGATCAAGCGGTCGGCGATCAGGTTGCCCCAGACCGCCCGAACCGCGTCAATAAGCCCGCCGCCCGGGTGGCGCACCTTGAGCTCGCCCTCGAGCCGGAGCCGGAAGGCAAGCCCCGGGTGGTGGAGCAGGTAGCGAAGCGCCCGCGCCGCCGCCCGCCGGCCCTCGACCGCGGGGGCGTCGAGCGCCCGCCTTCGGGCCGGGAGCCGGGCGAAAAGCCGGGTGAGCTCGACCTCGGTCCCGGCCGGGGCGGCGTGCTCGAAGAGCTCGACCCGGTCGCTTTCGGCCACCAGCGTGGCCCCGCCGAGCTGTTCCCGGGGCCGGCTGGTGATCCGAAGCCGCCCCGCCTGGCGCAGGGCGTAAAGCCCCTCGCCGCGAAAGCCCAGGCTCTCGATCCGATCGAGCCGGGAGAGCTTGGAGGTGGCGTGCTGCTCGACCGCGAGCAGGAGCTCGTCCTTGGGGATGCCGACGCCGTCGTCGCGCACCCGGAGGGCGGTGAGGCCGCCCCCCTCGATCTCGACCTCGATCGAGCGGGCGCCGGCGTCGAGCGCGTTCTCGAGGAGTTCCTTGACCGCGTCCTCGGGCCGGGTCACCACCTCGCCGGCGGCGATCGCCTGGATGAGCGCCTCGGGGAGTTTTCGGATCATGAACGGACGCCCTCGAAGGCGAAGAGCAGCTCTTTTAGCTCTTTCAACACCATCAGGGCCTCGAGCGGCGAGAGCCGGTTTAAGTCCAGGGCGAGGAGGCGCTCGATCAGCTCGCCCTCGGCCCCCTGGCTCTTCGCCAGCGCCCCCGCCAGCACCTCCTCGGCCCGGGCCACCACCTCGGGCGGCACCCCGGCCATGCGGGCGACTTCAAGCCCGTACGACTTCGACGACGGCCCCGGCAGCACCTGGTGGTAAAAGACCAGCCCGCCCGACTCCTCCCGGGCGGCCACGTGGAAGTTCGCCGCCCGCGGCAGCCGCTCGGCGAGCTGGGTGAGCTCGAAGTAGTGGGTGGCGAAGAGGGTGTAGGCGCCGATCTCGGAGAGCCGCTCCAGGCTGGCCCAGGCGATCGCGAGCCCGTCCGCGCTCGAGGTCCCCCTTCCCACCTCGTCAAGGAGCACCAGGCTCTTTTCGCTCGCCCCCGAGAGGATCTCGGCGAGCTCCTCCATCTCCACCATGAAGGTGCTGCGCCCGCCGGCGATGTCGTCGGCGGCGCCGATGCGGGTGAAGATGCGGTCAAAAAGCGGCAGCTCAGCCCGGCGAGCGGGCACGAAGCTCCCCACCTGAGCCATCAGGGCGATCAGCGCGATCTGGCGCAGGTAGGTGGACTTGCCGCTCATGTTGGGCCCGGTGAGCACCAGGGTGCGCAGGGATTCGCCCATCTCGAGGTCGTTGGGCACGAAGGAGCGGCTTTTCTCCACCACCGGGTGGCGTCCCTCCTCGATCGAAAGGGCGCCTTCCGTGAAGCGCGGCCGGGTGTAGCCGCTTTCCACCGCGAGCTCGGCGAGGGCGGCGTAGACGTCGAGCTCGGCGAGGGCAAGCGCCAGCTCGCGCACCGCCTCGAAGCTTTTCGCGACCTCCTCCCTGAGCTCCTGGAAGACTAAAAGCTCCCGCCTTTTGGCCGCCTCCTCGGCCCGGAGGATCTCGCGCTCTTTCTCTTTCAGGTCGGGCCGAGTGTAGCGCTGGCGGTCTTTTAGTGTCTGAATCGGCCGCCAGTCGGCGGGAACGCGGTCGTAGTAGGGTCGGGTGACCTCGAGGTAGTAGCCGAAGACGGCGTTGTAGCCCACCTTGAGGGTGGGGATCCCGGTCTCCTCCCGAAGCCGGCCCTCGAGCGCCGCGATCCAGGCCCGGGCCTCCTCCGCCTGGCGGCGGAAGGCGTCGAGTTCGGCGTCGTAGCCGTCCTTGATCAGCCCGCCCTCGGTGAGCTTGGTGGGCGGGTCCTCGACCAGCGCCGCCCGGATCGCCTCCCGCACCTCGGCAAGCGGCTGGATGCGCTCGTAAAGCGGCTCGAGTGGCGCCACCCCCCGGATCGCCTCCCTGATCTCGGGCACCCGCTCCAGGCTCCGGGCCAGCGCCACCAGGTCGCGGGCGTTGGCCCGCCCGGCGGCGAGCCGGGAGGCGAGCCGCTCCAGGTCGTGGATGCGGTAAAGGCTCTTTCGCACCCCCTCCCTGAGGTCGAAGGCGGCGACGAAGGCCGCCACCGCGTCGAGCCGGGCCTCGAGCAAGGCGGCGTCCCTCAGGGGGTGAAGGAGCCACTCCTTGAGCATCCGCCGCCCCGGGGCGGTGCGGGTCTGGTTCATCACCCCGAAGAGGGTCTTTTGCTCGTCGTTCCCAATCGCGGGCTCGAAGACCTCGAGCGTCGCGAGCGCCCCCGCGTCCACCCCCAGCGAAGCCCCAGGGTCGTAGCGCAGGAAACGCCGCACCTGGGCGAGCCGCCCCCGTTGCGTCTCGGCGGCGTAGGCGAGCGCCGCCCCAGCGGCGCGGAAAAGCGCCGCGTGCTCGAGGGTCTTGGGCACCGCCCCGAAGCGCTCTTTCAATGCCGTTTCCGCCTCTTCCCGGGAAAAGCCCATGCGGGCCAGCATCACCGGGTGGCGCTCGGCGACCTGGGCGCGGAAGGCGGCGTTCTCGTAGAGCTCCGGGGCCAAGAGCAGCTCGCTCGGCCGGTAGCGGGCGAGCTCGTCGAAGAGCCGCGCCCGGGAGTAAAAGACCGCCCCCTTGAAGTCGCCGGTGGAAAGGTCCAAAAGGGCGAGGCCGTAGCCGTCCTCGGCGGCGATCGCGGCCAGGTAGTTGGCGTCCGGACGCAAGAGGCGCTCCTCCATCACCGTGCCCGGGGTGATGAGCTGGGTCACCTCCCGGCGCACCAGCCCGTCGGCGCTACTCGGGTCCTCCACCTGGTCGGCCACCGCCACCCGGAAGCCCTGAGCCAGGAGCTTTTCGACGTAGGTCTCGGCGCTCTTGATGGGGATCCCCGCCATCGGGGTGGTGAAGTCCTTGGAGGTCTTGTGGGTGAGCGCGATCCCGAGGGCCCGCGCCAGCCGCTCGGCGTCCTCGCCGAAGGTCTCGTAGAAATCGCCTACCTGAAAGAGGAGCAGGTAGTCGGGGTACGCGTCCCTCAGCTCGACGTACTGCTCGAGCATCGGCGGGAGCGGCCCTTTCCCCTCCCCTTTCAACCTCATGCCCTCATGATACCGGGAACGGGCGTATATTCGGGACATGAGCCTCGATTTGGACGCCCTTTTGCAAGACGCCATCCAAGCCGCCCGGCTGGCCCAGGGGATCCACCGCTACTACCTGGCCAAGGGCTTTTCCACCGCCAGCAAGTCGGTGCTCAGCGACCTGGTCACCGAAGCCGATCGCGAGGCCGAGGCGGCAATCCGCCACTTCCTCACCGAACGCCACCCCGATTTCGCCTTCCTGGGCGAAGAAGAAGGCGAGAGCGGCGCCGGTGAGTACCGCTGGATTGTGGACCCCCTGGACGGCACCGTCAACTTCGCCCACCGCTTCCCCTTCTACGCCGTCAGCGTGGCGCTCGCTCAAGGGGACGACGTCCTCCTCGGGGTGGTGCTCGATAGCCCCCGCGACGAGCTCTTCACCGCCAAGAAAGGCGGCGGGGCCTTTCTAAACGGCGCCCGGATTCAGGTTTCGGAAACCTCGGAACTGAAACGGAGCCTCCTCGCCACCGGCTTCCCCTACGACGTCGACCGGGTGCCGGAGGCGGTCGAGTACTTCCGCCGGGTCATCTCGCTCGGAATCCCCATCCGCCGACCCGGCGCTGCCGCCCTCGACCTGGCCTACGTCGCCGCCGGCCGCATCGACGGTTTCTGGGAGATGAAACTGAACCCCTGGGACGTCGCCGCCGGGGTGCTTTTGATCCGGGAAGCGGGCGGCCGGGTCACCGACTTCGAGGGCCGACCCTTCCCGCTAACGAGCCGTTACATTGTTGCGACCAACGGCAAAATACATCGGGCGCTGCTCGAAACCCTTCACGCAGAGCGACCGGGTCCGAACCCATAACGCATAATCTTTAAATCAAACCCCCAATCGGGGGGGTATAAATAACCTGAAACCCCTCGCTAGAATAGGTATGGTCGTGTGAAGGGGGATGTATGCGAAAGGATCTCGGGGTTGCCCTGGTCGTAACCCTATTGACGGCAGTTGCGCTATTGCTGGTCGTCATCGCAATTGTGAGCTCTTTTTCCCTTTCCAACCGCAAACTATCTTCCGACAAGTCGGTCGAACTCCGGGCTCAGTACGCCGCCGAGTCCGGGGTGGAACAAAGCGCAGCGGTACTGGCAGACTTTCAGGACTTGATTTCCAAGGCGCAGGTCGACCTGAGTTCCGGCGACCCCGCGGTCGAGGAGCTGATCGATCAGCTGGCCCGCTTCTGCTACGGCGATCAACCCCTCGACGATACCGAGCGAGAAAAGATGCGGGACGCCATCCGGGGCGAGGGAAGTTATTCCTGCTCGGTCGCTGCCAAGGCACTGAAAAAGGACCTCAAGGACACCTCGCTCTCCGACGCCGAGCTGGGGAAGCGCTGGATGCCCTTCTTTTACCGCTACATCGAGCGTAGCGTCTACGAAGACAAGGGCATCGTCTCCCTCGCCGACGATCCGACAAGCTATCGGCAGAAGGTCTACCGCTACTGGGGCCAGATCCTAAGGGGAACCCAGCTCTCGCTGCAGCGCACCCTGGAATCGGGGCCCAAGGGCCAGGTGCGTTACCGCATCGCCACCGACAGCAACGCCGGCATCGTACCCACCCGACTGGCCGTCGGAGGAGGCGAGATCAACCTCTATTTCGGCTCGTTGAAAGGGAAGGAGCGCCTCATCTCGGTGGGCGAGGTCATCGACCCCCACGGAACGCTGCTGGCCAAACGGGCCGTCCAGATTGGAAACGAGGGCGAGACCCGGCTGGCGCTCTCGATCCGCGCTCCCAGCTACGCCTGGTACGCCTTCTTCTTCGATAAGCAAAAAATCAATGACCCGGAACACCCCGATCCCAAAAAACTCGTTGTCTTTACCAGCAAAACGGTGATCGACGGACCGGTCCACGCCAACGACTACCTGGCTTTTGAGAAGGGGAGCCGTCCCTGGTTCGGCGGGCCGGTCTCCAGCGCCGGACCCGCCACCCGAGGATGGGGCATTCGGGCCTACTGGCGGAAAACGATCGCCGGCCAGGCCGGCTACGAGGAACCGCCCACGGGGGTGGACGGGGAACATTGGTGGGATCTATCGAGCGCGCAACCGGAGTTCGCCGTCGCCACCAATACGCTCGGACAAAAACTCTGCTACAACCCGCTCACGAAAACAGAGGAGGTCTGCGAGAACATCGATGCGGATGCAGACGGTGAACCCGATCCGCCATGGGTGTACAAACGCGACGTCAACTGGGATCACGCCGAAATCCCCCTTCCGGGCACCGACGCCATCAACAGGCTCACGGAACAAGCCCTCGACGGCGGGATCTTCATCAGCGGGGACGAGTTCTGCTACACCTCAACCACCAAGCGTCTCCCGGTGGGGTCCCCTCCCCCGGAGGATTGCGTGGGGCAGTACCTGAAAGGGGAAGGGCGCGGCAAGATCACGCTGGAAGCCCACGGAGACACCCAGATCATCCGGATCGACCTCGTTAAGGTCACCGGCTGGAAGTTCATCAAGACGGAAAAACCCTGGTGGCAGAAGCACCAACACTGCCCCCCCAGCGGCGGAGGCGGCGGGGGCGGGGGTGGCGGCGGCAGTGGCGGGGGCGGCGTTCAACGCCCCCTGCCCCGATTCCGCTGGCTGGGCTTCCTGCCTTTCCGGTACATTCCCTTCGCTTTCTCCCCTAAGGCGGTCTTGGCCGCCAGCTGGTACGTGGACCCCACCGGAGAGGCCTGTGCCGAGGTCAGCAAGCCCGCCTGTAAGGACGGCTGCACCTGCACCTACACCTGCATCAAGGCGCGGGATCGCTACGACATCGAAACGGAGCACGAGTACCTCGTCCTGAGCTATAGCAAGAGCGACCCCCGTTTGAAGGTCGTCGCCCAGGAAGGGCCGATGAGCGCCGTGCTCTATAACGCCTCGACCCCCTTTAATGGAACGCTGGTGACCGAGCCCAGCCATTTCTACGTCAGAGGGCCTGACAAGGAAGATGCGTCGAATTCGCCCGAACCCGCCATCGCCGAATTCGCCCAGATTACGGTGGCCTCGCCCAACGATATTCACATCACCGGCGACCTCACCTACGCCAAGCCCGCGTGCGACAAGACCCCACGGCGGGACATCACCGACGAGGACGGCGACGGGGATACCGACGAAATTCTCGACCGCTGCACCGAAGAGGATTACAAGGACGCCGCTCCGAACCTGCTCGGCGTCTACGC
>JAMOVS010000047.1 GCA_027061845.1 Thermaceae bacterium | reverse complement strand
TTCGGTAGTAAGGAGGCAAGGGAATTCCCTAGGTCCCGACCCTCCCGCGCGATGGAGGGATTGACGCCAACCCTGAGCTCTATTCAAATACGGCGGCGAGCAAAAAAGACGAAATCCACGCTCGCTTCGTTCGGGTTCCAAACCGCGCGGGTCCCATCCCCGCATGCCCCCAGGCCGTTATCAAGGTCGATGGTCAAAGGGCGAGGGCCAACCCGTCGGCCCGCGGCTCGCTGGCCCCGAGCAGGACCCCGCCCTTTCGAAAGGCAAACTGCCCGCGGCCGAAGCGGGCGTGCTCGGGCTCCAGCCGGACCCGGTGGCCCCGCTCGACCAGGCCGAGGGCCAGATCGCGGGCAAAGCCAGGTTCCAAGAGCACCGCCCGCGAGGAAAAATCCAGCTGCCAACGGGGCGCGTCCAGGGCCGCCTGGGGGTTTAGGCCCTCGAGCACCAACCGGAGCACCAGCTGGACGTGCCCCTGGGGCTGCATGAAGCCCCCCATCAGGCCGAAGGCCCCGCGCTCGCCGGTGGCGAGCTCCAGGAAGCCCGGGATGATCGTGTGGTAGGGGCGCTTTCCGGGAGCGACCCGGTTTGGATGTCCGGGCGCGAGGACGAAGCCCGCCCCCCGGTTTTGCAACGCGATCCCGGTGCCGGGGACGAGCACCCCGGAGCCGAACCCCATGTAGTTGGACTGGATCAGGCTGACCGCGAGCTCGCGGTCGGCGGCGGCCAGGTAAACGGTGCCCCCGGGAACGAACTCGGGGCGCGGCCAGGGCCCCGCGGTCTCCCCGATTTCCCCGGCGAGCGCTTGAACGCGGGCCGGGTCCAAGAGCCGCGCGACGGCCTGGGGGGCCGTCTCCGGGTCGCCGATCTCCCGGAAGGCCTCGCGGAAGGCGAGCTTGGTGGCCTCCAGCGCCAGGTGCAGCGCCCGCTCGCCGGGGTAGGCGTCGAGCCCGAGCCTCTCCAGGACCCGGAGGGCCAAAAGCGCCACCGCCCCCTGCCCGTTCGGGGGCAGTTCAAAAACCCGCGCGCCGCGGAACCCCGCCGAAAGCGGCTCCACCCAGATCGGCCGGTGCTCGGCGAGGTCGGCCTTGGAGAGCCAGCCCCCGGTCTCGCCGGCGAAGGCGGCGATCTTTTCGGCCAGCGCGCCGCGGTAGAAGGTCTCCCCCTGACTTTCCGCGATTGCTCTCAGGGTCTCGGCGTGGGCCTCGCTCCGCCAGACCTCCCCCGGACGGGGCGCCCGGCCTTCGGGAAAGAAGACCCGCTTGAAGGGCTCGAACTCGGGGCCCTCGAGCTTTAAGTACAGGCGCTCGGCCCGCCGCCAGGCCCGGGCCACCTCCGGGGAGACCGGGTGGCCCTCCTGGGCGTAGCGGATCGCCGGGGCGAGGGCCCGGCTCAGGGGAAGCCGGCCAAAGCGGGCGGAGAGCGCCGCCCAGCCCGAGACCACCCCGGGAACGGTCACCGCCGGCCAGCCGTGTCGGGGGAGCTCGCCCCGTTCCAAGAAGCGCTCGGCCGGCAGTCCCTGGGGGCTTTTTCCCGAGGCGTTCAAGCCCCAGAGCCCGGCGGCGTCCTCGACCAGGGCGAAGAGGTCGCCGCCGAGGCCGTTCGCCACCGGCATCACCACCGTAAGCGCCGCCGCCATGGCCAAAGCGGCGTCCACCGCGTTGCCCCCGGCGTGAAGGGTTTCGGCACCGGCGGCGACCGCGAGCGGGTGGCTCGCGGCGAGCACCGCCCGCCGCCCAAGCACGACCCGGCGGCCCGAGGCGTAGGGATAGCGGGTGAGGTCCACGCTACTTCTCGAGGATCTTCTCGATGTAGTCCTGGAGCGCCGCCTCGTAGAGCTGGCCGGGGTGGGTGGCCACCAGCGCACCCTCGGCGTTGAAGAAGTAGGTGGTGGGCAGGCCGCCGGCCTTCAGAATCCGCGAGAGCTTGTTGTCCGGGTCCAGGAGCACCCAGCCCAGCGGCAGCCCGGTCTCGCTCAAGAACTTGTGAATGGTTGCCTCGTCCTCGCCCTGGTTGACGAAGAGGAAGGTGACCTCCGGGTAACGGCTCTGGGCCTCGGCCAACAGCGGCATCTCGGCGCGGCAGGGCGGGCACCAGCTGGCCCAGAGGTTGATCACCAGCGGCCGCCCGAGGAACTTGTGCAGCGAAACCTCCCCGGCGCCGAGGCGCTTCAAGGTGAGGTCGGGAAGCGCCACCTGGGGCCGGCTCGGCGCCTTCCCCAGCGCCTTCGCCGGGTCCTCGGGCGCGGTGGAGAGGGGGTAGCCCTTGGCCACCCAGGCCTTGGTGCCGCCTTTGACGTTCTTGAGGTTCTTAAAGCCCTTCTCCTTCAAGAACTCGGCCGCCTGGGTGGAGCGGTTCCCCGAGTTGCAGATCAGGTAGAGGGTCTTCTTCTTCGGCAGGTCCTGGTACCAGGACTCGATCTCCTGCAGGGGGAGGTTGATCGCCCGGGGCACGTGGCCCTCGACGTACTCCGCGGGGGTACGCACGTCCACCACCACCACGCCGGGGTCGTCGAGGTGGGCGTGCAGGTCCTCGGGGTCGACGTTCTTGTAGGCCCCCTTGCTACCGCAAGCGGCC
This sequence comes from Thermaceae bacterium, assembly GCA_027061845.1. GTDB lineage: Bacteria > Deinococcota > Deinococci > Deinococcales > Marinithermaceae > WFXV01. Next base: position 47,916 of record JAMOVS010000047.1, on the reverse strand, counting down.
AGCAAGGCGGCCAGGGCGAGCAGAATCGGGCCCAAGCGTCGCATACCGGTAGGGTACTAAAAACCCGTGAGAATGCAAAAAAGCGGCCGCACGCGGCGGCCGCTCCGATACCCACGGGGGTCTAGGCGGTGGTGCTCACCGCCTTCTTGATCGCGTCCAGGAAGGCGGAAACCGGCTGGGCGCCGAGGATCCGCTGGGCGCCGTGGTTGATCACCGTGTCCGGCACCCCGTGGATGTGGTACTTGTCGGCGAGCGCCGGGAACTCCTGCGCCTCGATCATCTCCCCCATCACCTTGGGCGAGGCGTAGGCAAAGCGGTGGCTGGTGCGCACCGCCTGCGGGCAGTAGGGGCAGGTGGGGGTGACGAAGACCTGCAGGATCACGTCCTGCGGCAGCTCGTTGAGCTCCTTGACCACCTCGTCGGGGAGGCCGTGCCCGTCGCGGCCGATCATCTCGATGTCCTCGAGCAGGCTGGCGAACTCGTAGCCGGCCGGGATCCCCCGGTAGCGGATGTTCACCGCGTCCGAGCCCTTCTCCCGGAGGATGATGGTGGGCGCGGCCTCGACCTTCATCTCCTCGGCCTTCTGCTTGCCCTCCTCGGTGGCCAGGTCGTAGACCACCAGGTGGACCTTGTCGGAAAGCGGCTCGATCTCCCGGAGCAGCTGCTCGGTTTCCTTGCAGTAGATGCAGGGCTCCTTACCCGGGGCGATCACGGTCGAGGAGTCGGTGAAAAGCACCATCTCCACGTCCCGGGTCAGGTTCCCCAGGCGTTCTTTGACGATTTGCTGTTCCTGTTCTCCCAGAAGCGGCATGTTTCCCTCCACTCCCCCGAAGGGGATACTCCAGATACCAGAGTGTAGTATACAAGTTTAGTTTTGTAAAGCGTCGCCCTCCCTCGGGCTAAACTGGGGTTATGCAGGTCCATCTGGCGGCGGTGCAGGCCGGGCTCGACCCGGCCATCTACCAAAGCGAGCAGGCCTTCGCCAACACGGTCCAGGGGCTGGTGGAGGAGGCGCTGGCGGCCGCCCCCGGGGAGGCGGCCCGGGTGGTCGCCTTTCCCGAGCTCTTCGGCCTCCCCCTGCTCTTCTGGCTGGGGGCGCCCAACGCGGTGCTCGAGGCCGAGACCGCCTTGCGCGCGGCGCTGGTCTGGCTCAAACACCTGGGCCCGGGAACGCTGGCGCAGGGGCCCCTGGGCTTCTACCGGGCGCGGGCCCGGGTGGCCTGGCCGGTCTACCGGCGGGCCTTCGAGGAGGCCGCCCGGCGCCACCGGGCCTACCTCTTCGCCGGCAGCTGGTTCGCCCCCCGGCTCGACGAGGAGCCGAGCCGGGGGGTCTACCCCCTGGGCCTTGGAACCTACAACTGGGGATTTTGGGTGAACCCCGAGGGCCGCCTGCTCGCCCGGCCGGAGAAGCTGCGGCTGATGCCGGCGGAGAAGAAGGCCCTGGTGCAGCCGGGGACTTGGGGCGGCCAGGTGGTGAGGACCGCGATCGGGACGCTCTCCGCCCTCATCTGCCTCGACGCCTTCCACGAGGGCCTCGTCGAGCGAGCCGACGCCGCCGGCGCCTGGCTCCTGGTCCAGCCCTCGGCGAACCCCGCTCCCTGGGACGCCCCCTGGCCGGCCGATCCCAGCCGAAGCGAGGGCGAGGCCTGGCTGGCCGAGGGGCTCCCCAAGAAGCTCGCCGGCCGGGAAAACCTCCGCTTTGGCCTGAACCCGATGCTGGTCGGGGAGTTCTACGAGACCCGCTTCGAGGGCAAAAGCAACGTCGCCGCCCCGGGAGAGGTGCTCGCGATCGTCGAGGACGCGAAGGCACCGGGGGCGGCGAGCGCGCCGGTCGAGGTTCAGACGTTGTAGCCCAGCATGCGGAGCTGCTTCTTGCCCTCCTCGGTCATCCGCGCCGGGGTCCAGGGCGGGCTCCAGACGAAGTCGATGTTCACGCCCTTCACCCCGGGGACCTTGAGCACCGCCAGCTCGGCGTCGGCCTTGATCATGTCCTGCACCGGGCAGCCGATGGCGGTCAGCGTCATGTCGACGTCCACCACCCCGTTGGGGTTGACGTGGACGTTGTAGATCAGGCCGAGGTCGACCACGTTGACCGGAATCTCGGGGTCCTTGACCACCTTCAGGGCCTCGAGGATCTCCTCCACCTTGGGGAGCCGCTCCCCGTTCTCCGGCTTTGACTCCCCGTTTTTCATCTCCGCGGCGGCCTCCTGGGCCTTGGTCTCCTCGCTCATGACCCGCATTATATCCGACTAAAGCACTCGGATAAAGGGGGCGGGGACATACCCCTCCCCCCTATCAGGCCTTGAGCCGGCCGATCCGCCGTTTTTCTTCCTCGATCGCCTCGGCCACCAGCTCGGCGAGGTCGCGCACGACGGGAGCCCCCTCCTGGTCCTGGGCCGCCTCGTCCTCGAACATGCGCATGCAGAAGGGGCAGGCGGTGGCGATCAGCTCGGCGCCGGTGCCCTTGAGCTCCTGGTAGCGGTTTTCCGAGATCCGCATCGTGCCCGGCCCCTCCTCCTTCCAGAACTGGGCCCCGCCGGCGCCGCAGCAGAAGCTCCCCTCCCGGGTGCGCTCGGGCTCGGTGAGGGAAAAGCCCACCTCGGCGACCAGGTCGCGGGGCGGGTCGTAGACGCCGTTGTGCCGGCCCAGGTAGCAGGGGTCGTGGAAGGTGGCGTTGCCCTCGAGGATCGGGAAGAGCGGCAACTTCTTCTCCTCCACCAGCTCCTGGATGAACTCGGTGTGGTGCTTGACCAGGTACTCGCCGCCGAACTGGGGGTACTCGTTCTTGATCGTGTGGTAGCAGTGGGGGCAGGTGGTGACGATCACCTTGGGGCTCGCCGCGTTCAGCTTCTCGACGTTCTCGGTGGCGAGCTGGAAGAAGAGGTACTCGTTCCCCGCCCGCCGGGCCGAGTCGCCGCTGCACTTTTCCTCCTTGCCGAGCACCGCCCAGTCGAGCCCGGCGGCGTCGAAGATCGTCGCCATCGCCCGGGCGATCTTCTGGGCCCGGGGGTCGTAGCTGGCGGCGCAGCCCACCCAGTAGAGCACCTCGGGGTTCGGGTTCTCGGCCGTGGTGGGCACCGGGAAGGGCAGGCCCTCGGCCCAGTCCATGCGCTTTTCCGCCGAGAGCCCCCAGGGGTTGCCCGAGCGCTCCATGCCCCTAAAGGCGTTTTGCAGCTCGGCGGGAAACTCGCCCTCCATCAGGACCCGCTCCCGCCTCAGGTCGATGAAGTGGAGCATGGGCTCGTTGCCCACCGGGCAGACCTCGACGCAGGCCATGCAGGTGGTGCAGGACCAGAGCGCCTCCTCGTTGGTGGCGAACTCGAGAAGGGGCCTCGGGCTCTCCTTGCCGGCGGCGAACTCGGGCAGGATGTCGTTCAACTCGTAGCGCTCGCTGATGATGATCCCGGAGGGGGAAAGCGGCTTGCCGGTGGTGTAGGCGGGGCAGACCTCCTGACAGCGGTTGCACATGATGCAGGCGTAGGGGTCGACCAGGCGGGGCCAGGTGAAGTCCTCGAGCTTCTTCACCCCGAAGACCTCGGCCGACTCGTCCTCGAAGTCGATGGGAAGGAGCGCCCCCGGGACCTCCTTTTGGAAGGTCAGCTTGACGCCTGAGATCATCAGGTGGATGTGCTTGGAGCGCGGGAAGTAGGGCAGGAAGGCGAGGATCGAGCCGATCGCGCCCCACCAGAAGAGGTGCTCGAAGAAGACCTGTCCCGCGGGCGAGAGCCCGGCGAAGAGGGCGCTCACCGCGCTGGCCACCGGCTGGTAGGGGTCAGGCTCGGTGTGGGCCAGCTGGGCCGCCTTGGAGAGCAGCCGCGAGGAGACGTGGAAGAAGATGAAGGCGCCCACGATCGCGGAGTCCTTCTGGATGCCGGCCCGGGCTTTTTCATGCAGCGGGACGTGGGGCGCGATGGTGAGCTCGGCCGGCCGGATCACGAAGCGGCGGATCATCAGCGCGGTGATGCCCACCAGCACCGAGGCGGTGAAGAGGTCCGCCAGCAGGTTGTGGGCGTTCCAGAACCCGCCCCGGAGCTCCAGCGGGAAGAAGCCCTCGACCACGTCAACCAGGTTGACCAGCATGTAATAGACGAAGCCGTAAAAGACCAGGGCGTGAAAAAACGACGCCATCGGGCGCCGTTTGAAGACCGTCTGCTGCGTCAGCACCAGCCAGAGGGCCCGGCCCACCCGCTCGGGAAGGCGGTCGAACCGGTCCTCCGGCTTGCCCCGCCGCCAGGCGAGGTAGATGCGCCAGAAGCCGATCCCGGAAAAGTAAAGGCTGGCGGCGGCGGCAAGGACGAAAAGAAGCTTTTCCACTGGCGTAAGCATGACCACCCCCAGAAAAAACCTATACTCGGTCTAATACTACCCGCTGGCGGGGGACAGCCGTCCTAGAAGTAGCGGAAGCTCGCCCAGGCCACCAGCACCCCGACCAGGGCCCCGACCAGGACCTCGAGGTAGCTGTGGCCGAGAAGCTCCTTTAAGGGCCCTGGGGCAAAGCCCTTTTCGAAGACGTGCTGCAGCTCCCGCACCAGCTGGTTCAAGAGTTCCGCCTGCTGACCGGCGTGGCGGCGGATGCCGGTGGCGTCGTACATCACGATCAGGGCGAAGATGGCGGCCACGGCAAAGAGCGGGCTGTCCCAGCCCTCGGCGAAGGCCACCGAGATCGCCAGCGCGCTCACCGTCGCCGAGTGGGTCGAGGGCATGCCGCCGGTGTCCAGCACCCGGCGCAGGTCCCAGCGGCGGTTCAAGGCGTAGTCGATCAGGAGCTTGACCGTCTGGGCCACCACGTTGGCGGCTACCGCGGTCCAGAAGACCTGGTTCTGGATCAGGCCGGCATCCCATTCCCGGACCAGCTCGGTGGGCAGCTTCATCCCCGCCTCCGCTTGGCCGCGAGCACGGTGTTTCGCATCAACATGGCCACGGTCATCGGCCCCACCCCGCCGGGGACCGGGGTCAGGGCGCCGGCGACCTCGGCCACCCCGGGGTCGGCGTCGCCCACCAGCGCCTCCCCCACCCGGGTGATGCCCACGTCCACCACCACCGCCCCCGGCCGCACCATCTCGGGCTTAAGGTACCCCGGACGGCCCACCGCGCTCACCAGAATCTCCCCCTCGCGGGTGAGGTCGGCGAGATCCCGGGTCTTGGAGTGGGCCAGGCTGACGGTGGCGTCGGCGTGAAGCAGCATCGCCGCCATCGGCTTGCCGACGATGTTGCTCCGGCCCACCACCACCGCCCGACGACCCCCGACCGGGACGCGGTAGTGCTCGAGCAGGCGCATCACCCCCGCCGGGGTGCAGGGGTCGAGCCCCACCCCCGGACCCCGGCTCCAGAGCCGCCCCACGTTCAAGGGGTGAAAGCCGTCCACGTCCTTCTCCGGCGCGATCGCCTCCAAAACCCGGGCGGTGGAAATGTGCTTGGGCAGGGGGAGCTGGACCAAAATCCCATCGGTCTCGGGGTCCTGATTCAGCGCCTCGATGCGGGCGAGGAGTTCCTCTTCCGGGGTTTCCTCAGGCAGGGCGTGGACCGTGCTTTGGATGCCAAGCCTCCGGGCCTGCCGCGCCTTCAGGCGGACGTAGGCGGCCGAGGCCGGGTCCTCCCCCAGCCGGATCACGTGCAGGTGAGGGACGAAGGGGAGTTCGCGAAGCTCGCGCTTCAGTTCTGCGTAGACCTTTTCGGCGACCGGCTTCCCGTACAAGAACCGGGCCGCCACGCTACTCCTCCCGGGGGGCGGCGGGCAGCTCGCCCTCCTCGACCCGCCGCACCAGGCGGGAGAGGACGCCGTTGACGAAGCGGCCGGAGTCCTCGCCGCCGTAGCGCTTGGCGATCTTGACCGCCACCTCGATCAGGGGGGCGAAGGGGGTGGATTCGAAGAGGGCCTCGTAGGTGGCCAGCCGGAGCACGGTGAGGTCGGTCTGGTTCATCTGCCCGAAGCTCCAGCCCTCGATCGTCTCCTTCAAAACCTCGTCCACCTTTTCCCGGTGCGTTAGGTATCCGTCCACCAACCGGCGGGCAAACGCCCGGGTCTCCTCGTCCAGGGGCTCGGCCTCGAGCTCGAGCGCGTGCCGCCAGGCCTCCTCCAGCGGCACGCCCCCAACCAGGTGTTCGAAGAGCACCTTGAAGGCGATCTCCCGGGCTCTACGGCGCATCGGCCGGCTCCACCTCCAGGAAGACCACGTCGACCCGGTTGACCTTGAGCCCGGCGGTGGCGCGGAAGGCCTCGCTCACCGCCCGCTGGACCTCGCGCCCGAGCTCGGGGAGCGAGCGGCCGTAGCGGGCCACCAGGCCGAGCTCCACCCGGACGCCGTCGTCCTCGCGCAGCACCCGGGCCGAGCGGCGACGGCCGGCGAGCACCTCGCCCACCTTGCGGGGACCGGCCAGGCGTACCCCCTCGACGTCCTCGAGGGCAAAGGCCAAAAGGTGCAAGAGCGCCGATTCCGAAAGTTCGTAATCCACCATGGCTTCCTCCTAGTCTCCCCCCATGCGCCGGGCCACGAAGTTGGTGTAGACCGCCCCGCGCCGGAAGAAGGCATTGTCCAGCACCTTCTTGTGGAAGGGGATCGTGGTCCTCAACCCCGGGCCCTCGAGCACGGTCTCGAAAAGCGCCCGCCGCATGCGCTGGATCGCCCGGGGGCGGTCCTCGTCCCAGACGATCAGCTTACCGAGCAGCGAGTCGTAGTAGGGCGGCACCTTGTAGCCGGCGTAGAGGTGGCTGTCCACCCGCACGCCGGGTCCGCCGGGCCAGTGCAGGGTCTCGATCTGGCCGATCGCGGGGCGGAAGTTCTTCTCCGGGTCCTCGGCGTTGATCCGCACCTCGATGGCGTGGCCCCTTTGCTCGACGTCCTTCTGACGGAGCTTCAAGGGCTCGCCGCCGGCCACCAAAAACTGCATCCGGATCAGGTCCAACCCGGTGATCATCTCGGTCACCGGGTGCTCCACCTGGATGCGGGTGTTCATCTCGATGAAGTAGTAGTTGCCCTCGCGGTCGACCAAAAACTCTAAGGTTCCCGCCGAGACGTAGCCCACGTGCTCGGCCAGCCGCACCGCGCTTTGAAGGAGCCCTTTTCGGACCTCGTCGGGAAGCAGCGAGGGCGCCTCCTCGAGGAGCTTTTGGTGGCGGCGCTGGATCGAGCAGTCGCGCTCGAAGAGGTGAAGCACCTTCTTGCCGTCCCCGATCACCTGGACCTCGACGTGCTTGGGTTCCTCGATGTACTTCTCGATGTAGACGGCGGGGTTGCCGAAGGCCGCCCGGGCCTCCTCCTGGGCCTGCAAGACGGCGCGCTCGAGCTCCTCCTCGGTGTGCACCACCCGCATGCCCCGGCCGCCGCCGCCGGCGGAGGCCTTCAAGATCACCGGGTAGCCGATCTCCTGGGCCGCCTCCTTGGCCTCCTCGACGCTTGCCAGCTCGTCGGTCCCGGGGACCACCGGCACCCCGGCCTCGCGGGCGATCTTGCGGGCGGTGGCCTTGTCGCCGAGAAGCTTCATGTTCTCCGGGGTGGGGCCGATGAAGGCGATGCCGTGGTCGGCCACCATCTCGGCAAACGCCGCGTTTTCAGCCAGGAAGCCGTAGCCCGGGTGGATGGCGTCGGCCCCCGAGACGATCGCCGCCGAGAGGATGTTGGGGATGTTGAGGTAGGACTCGGCCGGGCTCGGGGGGCCGATGCAGATCGCCTCGTCGGCGAGCAGCACCGGCAGGCTCTCGGCGTCGGCCTCGGAGTGGACCACCACCGTCTTGACCCCGAGCTCGCGGGCGGTGCGCAGGATACGCAGCGCGATCTCGCCGCGGTTTGCGATCAAAACCTTTTTCATGTCGGCTCGATCAGGAAGAGCGGCTGCCCGTACTCCACCGGCGCGCCGTCTTCCACCAGGATCTTGCGGACGATCCCCGAGACCTCTGACTCGATCTCGTTGAAGAGCTTCATCGCCTCGATGATGCAGAGCACCTGCCCCTTCTCCACCCGATCGCCCTCCTTGACGAAGGGCTCGGCGTCGGGGGCCGGCCGGCGGTAGAAGGTGCCAACGATCGGGGCCTTGACCACCACGCAGTTGGGGCAGTCGTCCTCGTGCTCGCTCGCCGGGGCCTGTTCCGCCTTGGCTTCGGGCTCAGGCGGCGCCGCCTCGGCCGGGGCCGGCGGAGGCGGCGGGGCCGCCGCCGGCGCCGGGTTGGCGACCGCCTCGACCACGCGAACCGGGGTCTCGGTCCCGCCCCGCTTGATCTGGATCTTGTAGTCCGGCGTCTCCAGGGTGAGCTCGCTGGCCCCGGTCGCCTCCATCGCCCGCAGGATCTCGCGGATCTCCCGAATCTTCATCGCCCGCCTCCTAAACCCGGCCGGCGTACTCGCCGGTCCGGGTGTCGACCTTGATCACGTCGCCGACGTTGACGAAGAGGGGCACCTGCACCACCGCCCCGGTCTCCAGGGTGGCGGGCTTGGAGCCGCCGGAAACGGTGTCGCCCTTGACCCCGGGCGGGGTCTCGACGACCTCAAGCTCGACCACGGTGGGCGGGGTGATCTTGATGATCCGCCCCTCGTAGACGTCGCCCATCACCGTCATGCCCTCTTTCAGGTACTTGGCGGCGTCCCCCACGGTGGCAGCGGGGACGCTGTACTGGTCGTAGGTCTCAAGGTCCATGAAGACGTAGGCATCGCCCTCGGGGTAGAGGTACTGCACCTCCCGGGTCTCGACGAAGATGTCTTCGAGCCGCTCGCCGGAGTTGAAGGTGCGCTCCACGGTGGCCCCGGTCTCCAGGTTCTTGAACTTGGCCACCACCTTGGCGCCGCCGCGCCCGATCTTCTGGTGCTGGTAGCTGATGCACTCCCAGAGGCCGCCGTCCATCTTCACTTTGGTACCCGGCCGTAGGTCGGTTGCCGCAATCATCGTTCCCTCCTCATTGACCTAGATTTTACGCGGCGAGCTCGGTGACCTCGGGGTGGAGCCCGAGGCGGCGGATCCAGTGCTCGTAGTCGGCCTCGGAAAGGGGGTACTTCCCCGCCAGGGCCACGATCATCCCCTCCATCACGTTGGTACCGAAGCTCCGCCCCTGGATGCGCGGGGTGGTGGTGGCGAGCAGCTTCACCCCCCGCTCCTTCAAGAACGCCAGGTCCTCCTTGGTGGTGGTGTTCGCCACCACGATCTTGCCCTCGGCCCGGGGGGGCAGGTGGCGGCGGATATAAAGGAAGTCCCCCGCGATCACGTCGGCGCGCTCGAAGTAGCGGCTTCGCCAGTCGATCTTCTGCTCCTCCTGCTTCTTGCCGGTGGGATAGAGCCAGCTGAAGGGGAGCTTGGTGAAGACGGGCAGGAAGATCCGTGCCAGCCAGGCGAGCTGGGTGGGAGTGGTGAGGACGATGGGGATCCCCAGCGCGAAGACGAAGTCGCCGTACATCGTCTTGGCCCCCACCTGGTAGAAGGCCTCGGCCATACCGAAGCGGTCCACCGCCGAGGGGATCAGCACGGACTTGCCGCGAAAGCCGAGTTGCTCGTCGAGCTCGAAGACCGCCTGCCGCTCCAGCGTCGCCTTGAGCCCGGAGCCGTCCACCACCGGGGTCTTCTTCGCCGCCCGGGCCAGCTTCAAGGCGTCCCGGATCACGTAGCGCCGCCCGGCGGCGATCAGGTAGAGGTCGATGCCCCCGAGGCCGATCGCGTCCACCTGGCCGTCGAGCTCCTGGATCAGCTGGATCGCCCGGTTAAAGTCGCCGTCGGTACCGATGCGCTCGAGCTCGATCCGCTGCCCCAAAAGCTCGACCTCGGCCTTGTGGTTCCGCTTGGAGGACCCCAAGGACACGCTTACGACGCGCTTTTTCACGCCCCGATTCTATACCCCGAGGAGCTTTTTCATCTCCCCAGCGACGTTCTCCGGGGTGAAGCCGTAGCGGGCGTAGACCTCGTCGCCAGGGGCGCTCGCGCCGAACTCGGTGACCCCGAGCACGCGGTCGGCGTAGCGCTCCCAGCCGAAGGGGCTCGCGGCCTCGACGGCAAGCCGCGGGAGCTCGCCGAGGACCTCCTTCTTGTAGGCCTCGTCCTGGGCCTCGAAGAGCTCGAAGGAGGGCAGGCTGACGACGCGCACCGGGTACCCTTCGTCGGCGAGCAGTCGGGCGGCCTTCAGGGCCAGGCCCACCTCGGAGCCAGTGGCCAGGATCGTGCCCACCGCTTTCTCGGGGTCACGGAGCACGTAGCCGCCCTTTAGGAGGCCACGGGCCTTCTCGCCGGTGACGTTTTCCACCTTCTGCCGGGTGAGCACCAGCGCCACCGGTCCGCCCTCGTGGCTGAGCGCCACCCGCCAGGCCCAGGCGGTCTCGAAGGCGTCGGCGGGCCGGAGTACCACCAGGCGGGGCATCGCCCTTAGCGAGGGCAGGTGCTCCACCGGCTGGTGGGTGGGCCCGTCCTCGCCCAGGGCGATCGAGTCGTGGGTCCAGACGTAGACCGGCCGGATCGCCATCAGCGCGGCCAGCCGCACCGCCGGGCGCATGTAGTCGGAAAAGACCAGGAAGGTGCCGCCATAGGGCAGGTAGCCCTTGTGGAGCACCAGGCCATTCAGAATCGCCCCCATGGCGTGTTCGCGGACCCCGTAGTGAATGTAGCGGCCGGTGGGGTTTTCCGGCGAGAAGTCGTCCATGCTGGGGGCCTTGGTGTTGTTCGAGGGGGTGAGGTCGGCGCTGCCGCCCAGGAGCTCGGGGATGCGCTCAGCGAGCTTGGCGATGACCTTGCCGCTGGCCGCCCGGGTAGCCAGCTTTTCGCCCAGGGCAAAGCCCTCCTCCAAACCCTCGAGGGCCCCCTCCGGAAGCCTTCCTTCCTTCACCCGGCGGACGAACTCGGCGGCGAGCTCGGGGTACTTCCAGGCGTAGCTCTCCAAAAGCCGCTCCCAGGTCTCCTGGGCCTCGGCGCCGCGCTCGGCGATCACCCGGTACTCGTCGTAGACCTCTTTGGGAATCTCGAAGGGCGGGTAGGGCCAGCCCAGCCGCTCGCGGGTGGCCTTGACCGCCTCCTCGCCGAGCGGCGCCCCGTGGACCTTGGGGTTGTCCTGGAGCGGGCTGCCGTAGCCCAGATGGGTGCGCACCGCGATCAGGCTGGGGCGGGTGGTGTCCTCGCGGGCGAGCCGGATCGCGTTCCGGATCGCCTCCAGGTCCTCCCCGTCCTCGACCCGGAGCACCTGCCAGCCGTAGGCGGAAAAGCGGCCGAGGACGTCCTCGGTGAAGGCGAGGTCGGTCCTGCCGTCGATGGTGACCCGGTTGTCATCCCAGAGCACCACCAGCTTGCCCAGCTTCCAGGTGCCGGCGAGGCTCGCCGCCTCGGCGCTGACCCCCTCCATCAGGTCGCCGTCGGAAGCGATCACGTAGGTCCAGTGGTCCACCACCGGAAAGCCCTCGCGGTTGAACTCGGCGGCGAGCTTTAGCTCCGCCAGCGCCATCCCCACCGCGGTGCTGAACCCCTGGCCCAGGGGGCCGGTGGTGACCTCGACCCCGGGGGTGAGGCCGTACTCCGGGTGGCCCGGGGTCTTGGAACCCCACTGGCGGAAGCGCTTGAGCTCTTCCATCGGGAGGTCGAAGCCGGAAAGGTGCAAAAGGGCGTAGAGCAGCATCGAGCCGTGGCCGGCCGAGAGCACGAAGCGGTCGCGGTCGGGCCAGGCGGGGTCCTTGGGGTTCACCTTCAAGAAGTCGTGCCAGAGGACGTAGGCCATGGGGGCGGCCCCCATGGGCATGCCCGGGTGGCCCGACTTCGCCCGTTCGACGGCGTCGATGGCCAGAAACCGAAGGGCGTTGATGGCGAGGCGCTCGCGTTCGTTCATGCCTCCATCTTATGCCCGAGCGCGCCTGCCTCCCACTCCTGGCGGCGGATGCGCATCAGGGCGTCCTCCTCGCCGCCGGGGGCGGGCACGAAGCCCACCAGGCGAAAGCCCGCCTTCTCAAACGCCCGCCGGGCGCGGGCGTTCCAGCGGAAGGTGCGGAGCTCGACCTCCTCCACCCCGAGTTCGTCGAAGGCGTAGCGGAGCGCCTCGGCCACCGCCGCCGGCCCGTAGCCCTTCCCCCAGCGGTCCTTGGCCGAGAGGATGATGCCGAGGACCGCCTTTTTGGGGGTGATCTCGTAGAGCTCGACGGTACCGATCCAGCGGCCGGCCTCGTCCAGGACGCCGAAGGCGATGCGGTCGCCGCGGGAAAGCTCGGCCTCGACGATGCGACGAAAGGCCCAAAAGGGGAGCTTCAAGGGCTTGTGCCCGTTCAGGCGGGCGATCTCGGGGTCGCGGAAGGCCTCGTAGAAGCGCCGCCACTCCTCCTCGGTGAGTCCTTTGCGGAAGTCCTTGAGGCGAACCTCGGGCATCCTCGGGGTCACGATATCAGGGCCGCGGCGCCGGCGCCGCGGCCCTTTGGGAAACGCCTCCTCAGGGGTAGAGGCCGCGGAGGGCGCGGGCCTCGAGCACCCTCGTAGCGGCCACGATGTAGGCCGCCGTGCGGAGCGGGACCTTGCGGTCCTTCGAGGTCTGCCAGACCGACTCGAAGGCCTCGGTGATCACCCGGCGGAGGTTCTCGTTGACCTCCTCCTCGGTCCAGAAGTAGGAGTTGAAGTCCTGCACCCACTCGAAGTAGGAGACGATCACGCCGCCGGCGTTGGCGATCACGTCGGGGACGACCAGGATGCCGCGCTCCCTCAGGATGTCGTCGGCCGCCGGGGTGGTGGGGCCGTTGGCCCCCTCGACCACCATCTTGGCCTTGATCTTCCAGGCGTTTTGCTCGGTGATCGCGCCCTCGAGGGCGGCCGGCACCGCGATCTCGGCGGGCAGGCCGAAGAACTCCGCCGCCGGCACCGGCTCCGCCTTGGGATAGCCGCGCACCCCGCCGGCCTCGGCCACGTACTTCAACAGGTCGTAGGGGTCGATGCCCTTCTCGTTGTAGATGGCGCCGGTGACGTCGGCGATGCCCACCACCCGGGCGCCGTGGTCGTGGAAGGCGCGGGCGGCGGCGTTGCCCACGTTACCGAAGCCCTGGATGATCACCCGGCTGCCCTCGATGGGGAGGTTGATCTTCTTGGCCGCCGCCGCGGCGACGAAGAAGACGCCGTTGCCGGTGGCGTCCTGACGCCCGAGCGAGCCGCCCAGGGGGATCGGCTTGCCGGTGACCACCCCGGGGGCGGTGGCCCCGACGTTCATCGAGTAGGTGTCCATCATCCAGGCCATCTCCCGCTGGCCGGTGCCCACGTCGGGGGCGGGGATGTCCTTCTTGGGACCGATCAGCACCCCGATCTCGGAGGTGTAGCGGCGGGTCAGGCGCTCGATCTCGGCGCTCGAGAGCTTCCGGGGGTCCACCCGGATCCCGCCCTTGCCGCCGCCGAAGGGAAGGCCGACGGCGGCGTTCTTGATCGTCATCCAGGCGGCCAGCGCCATCACCTCGGAGAGGGTCACCGCCGGGTGGTAGCGCACGCCCCCCTTGGCCGGCCCCCGGGAGGTGTTGTGGTGAACCCGGTAGCCCTCGAAGTGGGCGACGGTGCCGTCGTCCATGCGAATGGGCACGTCGACGATCAGGATCCGCTTGGGACGCTTCAAGGTCTCGGCCCAGTAGGCCAGCGGCCCCAGGTAGGGAATCACCCGGTCCACCTGCTCCAGGTAGGTCTTCCAAGGGCCCTCGGCGTCCTTGGGGATGAAGGAAAGCGGCTCGTGCTTCATGGATACACCCCTCTCAGACGGGTGGCCTCGTCCACCCGTTGAATGGCAATGCGCTGCGCGGCGCAGCGGAGCGGAATGCCGTGCGCCTCGGCGTGCGCCTGTACCTGATCGAAGGCGCGAACCAGCGCGTTCTTGAGCTGATCCCGAACCCGCCGTTCGTCCCAGAAGTATTCCGAAAGGTCCTGCACCCACTCGAAGTAGCCGATCACCAGGTTGCCGCCGGCGGCCAGGATGTGGGGCACCACGATCACCCCGCGCTCCCTCAAGATCTCGTCGGCCTCGGCGGTCACCGGAACGTTGGCCCCCTCCACCACCACCTTGGCGTGGACCTCGTGGGCGTTTTGCTTGTGAATCACGTGCTGGTAGGCGGCGAGCACCAGGTAGTCCACCGAGAGGGCGAGCAGCTGGGCGTTGGTGATCGGCTCGCCGGGGAAGCCCTCGAAGCTGCCCTCGCGGTCGAAGTGGGCCTCGAGGGCCGGGATGTCGAGCCCCCTGCCGTCGTAGATGCCGCCCACGTCGATCGAGACCGCCACCACCTTGGCCCCCAGCCGGTGGAGCACCCGGGCCACCGCCCGGCCCACCGAGCCGAAGCCCTGGACCGCCACCTTGGCGCCCTCGAGCGCCAGGCCGAAGCGCGAGGCGTAGCGCTCGGTGACGTGCACCAGGCCCAGCGCCATGGCGTCGCTGCGGCCCCGGGTGCCGCCCAGCCGCTCGGGCTTGCCTACCACCACCGCCGGCTCGATGAAGCCCTTGGCCTGGGCGTAGGTGTCCATGAACCAGGCCATCACCCGCTCGTCGGTGCCGTAGTCGGGGGCGAGCACGTCGGACTCGGGACCGGTGAGGTTGACGAGCTCGGCCATGTAGCGCCGGGAGAGCCGCTCGAGCTCGCCGGTCGCCATCTTGGACCGGTCCACCGCCACGCCGCCGGCGGCACCCCCGAAGGGGAGGTTCAAGACCGCCGCCTTCAGGGTGTTCCAGGCGGAGAGCCCGGCGACGTCCCCCAAACTTAAGGCGGGGTCGTAGCGAACCCCGCCGATCGAGGGACCCCGGGAGATGTTGTGCACCACCCGGAAGCCGCGGAACGTTCGCACCCGCCCGTCCTCCATGCGAACCGGCAAGGCCACGTTCAAAACGCGTCGCGGGTGCACCAGGTACTCAAAAGTGGTCGGGTGCACCCGCGCGCTTTCGGCCACTCGGCCTAGGTAGTCGAGGAAATCTCCCCATAGGCCCGGGCCATTCGGTGGTTTCCACGCCTCTTGGGCCATGCCCACCTCCTGTCACCGCGGGGATTATAGCGCGCGACCCTGGGACAAGTTACCCAAGACGACCAAGCTCGGCCAGGGCGAGCTCGCGCAGGGCTTCCCGGGCCGCCGTTTCCGGCAACGCCGCCAACGCCCCCTCCGCCCGGCTGACCTGTTTTTGGATCTCCCGAACGACCTCGTCGGCGACCCCGGTATCGAGGGCCAGCGCGCGGAGCCGGGCGATGTCCTCCGGCTCCTGTCCCCGGCGGGCGAGGATGGCGCGGACCTCCTCGGGTGCCCGCGCCAGCAGCCGGAGCAGGATTAACGTGGCCTTGCCCTCCCGCACGTCGCCGCCCACCGGCTTGCCCAGCCGCTCGGGGTCGCCCATCAGGTCCAGGTAGTCGTCGCGCATCTGGAAGGCGAGCCCGTAGGCCTCGCCGTACTCGGCGAGCGCCCGGCGCCAGGGATGCTCTGGCGGCAGTCCCGAGAGGACCGCCGCCCCCTCGGTGGCCGCCTGCATCAGCGAGGCGGTCTTGCCGCGGATGACCCGAAAGTAGATCTCCTCGCGGTAGTCCTCGTAGGCCGCCGCCTGGAACTGGAGCACCTCGGCCTCGGCCAGCTCCCGGGCGACCTCGGCGAAGCGGTAGACCAGCTCCATGCGACCGGTCTCCGCCAGGGCGTGGAGCAGCCGCGAGAGCAGGTAGTCGCCGGAGAGTACGCTGACCGCGTTGCCGTAGCGGCGGTAGGCCGCTTCCCGACCGCGCCGGGTCTCGGCCCCGTCCACCAGGTCGTCGTGCAGCAGCGTCGCCGAGTGCAGGAGCTCGACCGCGAGCGCGAGCTGCATCTCGAAGGGGACGCCGCCTTCCTTCAGGGCCCGGCTGGCGTAGTGCACCAGCCGGGGGCGGATCCGCTTGCCCCCGGCGTAGACGAGGTCGTCCTCGATCAGCTGGATGAACTCGACGTCCGAACGCAGCAGTTCCCGGAGCGCACGCTCGAAGGCGTCCAGGAACGAAACCTCGGCCAGGGCCTCCATCGGGGTGAGTATACCGCCCGAACTCAGTGAATTCTCAGCGGGG
This sequence comes from Thermaceae bacterium, assembly GCA_027061845.1. GTDB lineage: Bacteria > Deinococcota > Deinococci > Deinococcales > Marinithermaceae > WFXV01. The sequence continues at coordinate 31,951 of JAMOVS010000047.1, read as the reverse complement.
CGGGAAGACGGACCTCCATCGACGACCCGTTTTCCCCCATCACCTTGTAGCTGACGACGACGAAGCTACCCGGCGGCGGATACGAAGCGAATTCCAGCGTGTAGTTCGTGGTGAACGGTCCGCATGGTTCCTTGCTATCCGCGGGGCACCGCTCTACCCGCCTGCCCGCGGCCAGGGTACCGCTATTCTCCAGGCCAAACTCCAGGATCACCCCGCCCGGCGAACCCGGCATCGTCCTGGCCTCGAGCTCGAAGGAGAGCGTCCAGTTCCCGTTGTCCTCGTTTTGGGTCAGGCTGTTGTTGGCAATGCTAACCACAACCGTAGGGATGCCAATCGGGTGTTGAAAGCTGAAGTTTCCACAGGCGGTAAAAACGCCCAATCCCAGTACCAGCCATAAACCTAGCCACCAGCGCTTCATTGCACCCACTCCTCTCCCAACTCCCGGGTCGCGAAGTACGTCAGCCTCGCGAGCCCCGCCAGAAAGTCTACATTTTCCAGGGGAACGCCCGGAGGTACGTCCAAAACCGTGGGGGCGAAGTTCAGGATCGCCTTGACCCCGGCCCCGACCAGGCGGTCGGCCACGTCCTGCGCGGAATCCGCCGGTACCGAGACCACGCCGATCTCGATCTTGCGCTCCCGGACCGCCCGCTCCAGGGCGTCGAGGGGTTCGATCACGCCATGGGAGACCTCGCGCCCGACCTTCTCGGGGTCGACGTCAAAGAATCCCACCGGCTCGAAGACCTCGGTCAACCCGGGGTAGTCGGCGAGCGCCTGCCCCAGCCGCCCCATGCCGACGATGGCCAGCCGCCACTTGCGGGAGAGCCCCAGGATCTTGCGAATCTCGTGCTTGAGCAGGGGCACCGAGTAGCCCACGCCGCGGGTCCCGTAGCTGCCGAAGTAGGCCAGGTCCTTGCGTACCTGAAAGGCGGTGACCTTGGCTTCCTCGGCGAGCTGCTCGCTCGAGGTGCGCTTGATCCCCCGGCGCTCCAGCTCCTCCAGCACCCGAAGGTAGAGGACCAGTCGGGAGATGGTGGCGTCGGGCACCCGCTCGCTAGCCACCCCGGACCTCCACCGGGCGGTAGCCGTCGGCCTCGAGGCGCACCTTGATCTCGGGCAGGGTCTTCTCGTCCAGGGGACCGACCCAGACCTTGGCCCAGCCGTCGCGGTAGTAGACCGCCACCGGGTAGCCCTCCTGCTTTAGCGTCCGGGCCAGCTCCTTGGCCCGGTCCAGGTTCTTGAAAGCCCCGACCTGCAGGTAGAGCCCTCCCGGGTTCGGCGTGTCGCCGCGGTAGATCTGCGGTTGATAGCGGGAAAGCGCCTTCTCCACGCGCTCGGCCTCGGAGCGCTGGGTGTAGGGGCCGACCACCACCCGGCTCACCCGACCGATGACCTCGATGCGGACGGGGTAGCCCTCGGCCTCGAGCTTTTTGGCCAGCTCGACGGCGTAATCCGGCCGGGTGAAGGCTCCCACCGAGACCCGGTAGATGCCCGTCCCCGGGGTGGAGGTCGCAGGCGCCGGCGCCGGTGAAGGGGTGGCCGGCGTTTCCGCCGCCGTTGGGGAGGGTTTCGCGGTTTCCTCCGTCCCCCCTTCGCCGCCGGCGGGCGCTGGCCCCTCCTCGCCGATCGCGGGGGGCAACGGCAGTACCGTGACCTCCTCGCCCGGGGGCGATTCGGCGGACGGCGGGGGGGTGGCCGGTTCCGCCGCCGGCTCGTTCACCACCGCCGTTTCGGCGGGGGGCGTCGTCACCACCGAGGGGGAACGCTTGGCGAAGGGATTGATCCCGGTCAGGAAGAGGACGATCGCCACCACCACCGCCGCCAGCAAGACAAAGAGCAACGCGTCAAACCAGTTCTCCCGCAACCAGTTCATGGCGACCCCACCAACCCCCGCGCGGGCTTGTACCCGAGCTCCAGCGCCTTCTTCCAGGCCCGCTTGGCCTCGGAATCCCGTCCCAGGGCCTTGAGCGCCCAGCCCAGGTGATACCAGGCTTCGGCCCGACGCGGATCCTTTTTCACCACCTCGGTAAACACGCGTTCCGCGTCCGAGTAGCGGCGCGCCGCCAGATAGGCGGTCCCCAGCGCCTCCAGCACCTCGATGCGGTTGTCAAGCTGGGCCGCCCGCTCCAGGGCGGTCACCGCCTTGCCGTAGTCCTTCTGGGCGTAAAGGGCGAGCCCCAGCCAGTACCAGGCGTCGGCGTCGTTCTTGCGCTCGGCCACGACCTTCTTCAACGCCTCCACGGCCTCTTCGTAACGGCCGGTGCGGTAGGCGTTCTTGCCCAGGAGGAAAAGGGCCTCGATGCGCTCGGCGCCCTCGGCCTTGGTCAGCGCCAGCTTGGCCATGCGATAGGCGTGTTCCGCCTTGCCGAGCGCGTCGTAGGCCGCCGCCAGGCCGATCAGGACCCGGGGGTCCTCGGGGTTTTCCCGATAGGCGAGCATGAACTCCCGGAGCGCCGCCTCGGCGTCCCCCAGCGCCAGCTTGAGGCGGCCCACGTCGTAATGGGCCTGCCAGAGACCGGGGTCGAGCTGGATGGCCTCCTCCAGGAGCCGCTCGACCTCCTGGCGATCGGCCCCCGCGGCCGCCAGAACCAGGGCCTTCTTGTAAAGAAGCCGGGCACGGTCGGACTCGCTCTTGGCCGCCTCGATCGATCGGTCGAGCTCCCGCACCGCCCGCTCGGGCAGGCCCAGGTCCACCAGGACGTCGGCCAGCAGGAGGCTGGCGGTCACGTTACCGCGATCCTTCGCCAGCACCTCGTAGAGGTAGGGGATGGCGTCCTCTCCCTTGCCGGAGGCGACCAGGGCGTCGGCGAGCAAGAGCGTGACCTCGACGTCGCCCGGCAGGGCCCGGTAGGCCCGCGAGAGGACCTCGGCCGCCTTGTCCGGGGCCTCCAGCTTGCGGTAGGCCTCGGCCAGCGCCAGGTAGGCCGGGCGCAGGGTCTGGGGCGGAAGCTTGGCGCTCTCCCCGACTTGGAGCGCCCGGGCAAGCGACTTCGCCGCCCCCTGCCAGTCCGAGAGCTTGGCCTGGGTGACCCCCAGGTTGTACCAGGCCTCGAAACGGTCGGGGAAAAGCTTGGTCAGCTGCTTGAACTCAAAGAGCGCTTCCTTGAGTTTCCCGGAACGGAAGTAGGCCAACCCCAACCCGAAATGCCCCTGAAAGTTTCGCCAATCGAGCGCGACCACGTCCTCGAACAGCTCGATGGCGGTCGCGTAATCGCCTTGCTCCAGAGCTTGGTACGCCTGCTGCAGCCGCGCGTCCAGCGTGCTTGGGGAGGCGGGCCCCTCCTCCGCCCAAACCACCAGCGCAAGCAGCGCAAGGAGCCAAAAGAATCGTCTCATAAAACCCCCTCCCGCACTCTTACGGGCATTCTACACGGCGCCTTGCCGCCTTGACAAAAACATTACCTAAGCCTAGACTATCCTTTGCGACGCGGGGTGGAGCAGCCTGGTAGCTCGCCGGGCTCATAACCCGGAGGTCGTGGGTTCAAATCCCACCCCCGCAACCAAACGAGGGCGGCGAACGCCGCCCGTCTTTTTTATTTGCGCCGGCGGCGCTTGTTGGGCCGGGGCTCCCGGGCGGCCGCCAGCTTGGAAAGCCCTTCCTCGGCCCGCACGAAGACCTCGGACTCGCGGGCGGTGCGGGCGTAGCTGTAGGCGGAAAACATCGGTGCCCAGGCCTCGCGCACCTTCCCCTGCGACAAAAGCGCCTCCGCCCGGGCCAAAAAGACCCAGGCCAGGGCGCGCTCGCGCTCCGGGGTCGGGGGCTGGGCCTCGGCCCAGGCGAGCCAGCGGCGGAGCGCCTCGGCCTCGACCGGACGCCCGCGCGCGTCCCTCAAGGCGTGGATTACCGCGCGCAGTTCCTCGGCCACGGGGGGAGTATACCTAAGGGCATGGAAGCCGACCTGCGGGTAGGGCGGGTGCTCCGGGCCGAGCTCCACGAAAAGGCACGCAAACCCGCCTACAAGCTCTGGATCGATTTCGGCCCGCTGGGCGTGAAGACCTCGAGCGCCCAGATCACCGAGCGCTACCGGCCCGAGGAGCTGGTGGGCCGGCTGGTGGTGGCGGCGGTGGACCTGCCGCCCAAGCGCATCGCCGGCTTCGTCTCCGAAGTCCTGGTGCTCGGGGTGCCCGACGAAGCGGGCCGGGTGGTCCTGCTCCGTCCCGATGCCGAGGTTCCCTTAGGCGTCCGCGTCTTCTAGGTAGCGGGCGTAGGCCCGGGCCAGCCGCCGCACCCCCTCCTCGATCGCCTCCTCGGGGACGCTGGCGAAGGTGAGCCGGGCGGCCGGGTAGGCCCCGCCAGCGAAGAAGGGGTCGCCGGGGACGAAGGCCACCCCTTCCTCGAGCGCGAGCTCCAACAGCCGGCCGGGGTCGGTGCCCTCGGGGAAGCGGAGCCAGAGGAACATGCCGCCTTTCGGCACCGCGAACGCCACCGAGTCGGGGAGGTGCTTCCTTAGCGCCTCCACCATGCGGTCGCGGCGGCGGCGGTAGAAGGCCCGGGTGCGCTCGGCCTGGGGGCCGAGCTCCCCGGCCTCGATGAGCTCGGCCAGGATCGCCTGACCAAAGATGTTGGTGTGAAGGTCGGCGGCCTGCTTGGCCTGGATCAAGGCGGCGAGGAGCTTGGGTTCGGCCACCGCGTAGCCGATGCGCAGGCCGGGGGCGATCAGCTTGGAGAAGGTACCGGCGTAGACGGTGCGCTCCGGAATCCGGGTAAAGACCGGCGCGGGGGGCGGCTCCTCGAAGTAGATGTGGCCGTAGGGGTCGTCCTCGAGGACCACCACGTCCCTCTCCCGCGCCCAAGCCGCGAGCGCCTCCCGCCGGTCCTCCCGGAGCACCGACCCGGTCGGGTTTTGGAAGTTGGGAAGCACGTAGGCAAGCTTCGCCCTTTCGGGAAGCCCCTCTGGGATCAGGCCGTCGGCGTCGGCGGGAACAGCGAAATACTCGGGCCCGTAGGGGTTCATCGCGAGGAGCCCGCCCATGTAGGTGGGCGACTCCACCGCCACCGGGTCCCCCTCGTCGATCAGGATCTTCCCGGTGAGGTCGATCACCTGCTGGCTGCCCGAGGTGATCAGCACCCAGCCTTCGTCCACTCCAAGCTTCTCCGCCAGGTAGCGCCTCAAGACCGGGTGGCCCTCGGTGGGGCTGTACTGCAGCGCCCCGGCTCCCTCGCGGGCGATCGCCCGGGCGCTCGCCTCCTGAATCGCCTCCAGGGGAAAGAGCTCGGCGGCGGGGATCCCCCCGGCCAGCGAGAGCACGCCGGGTCGCTGGGCGAGCTTTAAGAGCTCGCGGATCAGGGAGCTTTGCATTCGGGCTCGCGCTTTGGAAAACCGCATCGCTTCCTCCCTTACAGGTCGAACTCGGCCACCGCCGGCACGTGGTCGGAGGCCCGGGTATTGAGATAAATGTACGCCCGCTTCAGGTAGGGAAGCAGGTCCTCGCTGATGATCACGTAGTCGACCCGCCAGCCGATGTTCTTCTCGCGGGCCCGGTAGCGGTAGCTCCACCAGGTGTAGGCCCCGGTGGCCTCGGGGTTCAGGTAGCGGAAGGTGTCGATCCAGCCCTTTTTTAAGAAGGCGTCGATCCAGGAGCGCTCTTCTGGGGTGAAGCCGGCGTTTTTCACGTTGTCCTTGGGCCTTGCCAGGTCGATCTCCCGGTGGGCGACGTTCAGGTCCCCGACCAGGATCACGCCCTTTTGCCTCCTCAACGACTCGAGATAAGCCTCGATCGCCCGGTTGAAGTCGAGCTTGAAGTCGAGGCGCGGCAGGCCGCGGCCGGCGTTCGGGAAGTAGGCGTTGACCAGGAAAAAGCGCTCGAACTCCAGCGTCTGCACCCGGCCCTCGGCGTCGAACTCGGGGATGCCGAGGCCGTTCTTCTTCGCCAGCGGCTCCCTTTTATAGAGCACGGCGGTGCCGGCGTAGCCCTTCTTCTCCCCCGGATTCCAAAACCAGCGGTAGTCCGCGAGGTCCTCCGGGATCCCGGGGGGCTCGCTCGCCTTGATCTCCTGGATGCCGAGGAGGTCGGGCTTCAGGTCCCGCACCGTGTCCCAGAAACTCTTTCGAATCGCCGCGCGAATGCCGTTGGTGTTCCAACTCGCGACCCTCAGCATGCTCCCACTCTAAAAGCGCGGGCGGATGGTAGCCTCGAAGGGATGAGCGGCAAGGTGACGGTGGTGGACCACCCTTTGGTGCAGCACAAGCTTGCCCTGCTCCGGGACAAGCGCACCGGCAGTAAGGACTTCCGCGAGCTGATGGCCGAGGTCAGCATGCTGATGGCCTACGAGGCCACCCGCGACCTCGAGCTCACGGAAAAGATCGTCGAGACCCCGGTCGCCCCCGCCCGGGTCAAGGTGCTGGCCGGGAAGAAGCTCGCCCTGGTGGCGATATTGCGGGCCGGCCTGGTGATGGTGGACGGCATCCTCCGGCTCATCCCCGCCGCCAAGGTGGGGCACATCGGCCTCTACCGCGACCCCGAGAGCCTGGAGCCGGTGCAGTACTACGCCAAGCTCCCGGAGGACATCGGCGCCCGCCGGGTCTTCCTCACCGACCCGATGCTGGCCACCGGCGGCTCGGCGGTGCGGGCGCTCGAGATCTTGAAGCGTCAGGGCGCCGACTCGATCAAGCTGATGAACATCATCGCCGCCCCCGAGGGCATCGAGCGGGTGCACAAGGCCCACCCGGAGGTGGAGATCGTGGTGGCGGCGGTGGACGAACGGCTTAACGAGAAGGGCTACATCGTGCCCGGCCTCGGCGACGCCGGCGACCGCATCTACGGAACCAAGTAAAGAATGCCGGAACCCCTGGCGCGGCTCTTTCACCAGCTCGGGGTGGCCGACCCCGAGGGCAGCGGCTGGAAGGTGGTGGTGCTGACCTTCCTGCTGGCGGCCCTTTTTACCTGGCACTTCACCCCCCGGGTGCGGGCCTTCGCCCTGCGGGTGGGCTGGGCCGACGAGGGCGGCGGCCGGCGCCAGCACCGGGGCCAGCTGCCCAACGCCGGGGGCCTGGCGGTCTACGCCGGGGTGGTGGGGTCGCTGGCGGTGGCGGCGATGATCCGTCCCATCGTGGTGGACGACGTCCTGATCCAGCTCTTCGCCATTTTGCTGGGGGGCACGCTGCTCTTGTTCGTGGGCTTCCTCGACGACCAGTACGGGCTCTCCCCCTGGATACGCCTGCTGGCCCAGACCCTGGCGGCCCTGCTCGCCTACGCCGCCGGGGTGCGCATCGAGGCCGCCTTCGGCAGCCCGATCGACCCCCTGCTCTCGTTTGCCCTGACCTGGCTCTGGATCGTCGGCATCACCAACGCGATGAACCTGATCGACGGCCTGGACGGGCTGGCCGGCGGCATCGCGCTGATCACCTCGGTGGGGCTGCTCTTCGCCAGCGCCCAGTACGAAACCCGGGCCGCCGCCACCCTGATCCTGGCCGCGTTGGCCGGGGCGGCGCTCGGGTTCTTGCGCCACAACCTGCCCCCCTCGAAGATCATCATGGGCGACGCCGGCGCCTACTTCTTCGGCTACGTGCTGGCGACGGCGGCGATCCTCGGCTACGTCAAGGTGACCACCGTCTTCTCCCTGGTACCGGTGGCGCTCCTCTTGGCGGTGCCCATCCTGGACACCACCCTGGTCTTCACCAAACGCCTCCTCGCCGGCAAGAACCCGCTCTCCTCCCCAGGGCGGGACCACCTGCACCACACCCTCCTGGAGCGGGGCCTCTCCACCTGGCGGGCGGTGATGGTGCTCTGGACGCTCACCCTGGCGGCGGTGACCTTTGCCCTCGTCCTCCAGGGCATCCCCCCGGCGGCGATCGTGGCCAGCGCCCTGATCTCTGGAGGGCTGCTTCTGTTCGTCGCCTGGCGGCGCCGGAGGGAAGCGTGAGGCGGGTGGTGCTCGCCTTCGGCACCCGGCCGGAGGCGATCAAGATGGCCCCGGTCTACCGGGCACTCCTTGAAGAGCCCGGGATCGAGCCCGTCGTCCTGCTCACCGGTCAGCACCGGGAGCAGCTCGAGGACGCCCTCTCGCTCTTCACGCTCCCGGTGGCGAAGGACCTAAAGGCCATGCGCCCGCGCCAGGCCCTGCCCGAGCTCGCCGGCCGCATCGTCCCCGCCGCCGCCGAGGCGCTCCAGGAGCTCGCCCCCGACTACGTCCTGGTCCACGGCGACACCCTGACCACCTTCGCGGTGGCCTGGGCCGCCTTTTTGGAGGGCCTTCCGGTGGGCCACGTGGAGGCGGGGCTCCGGAGCAAAAACCTGAAAGAGCCCTTCCCCGAGGAAGCCAACCGCAAGCTCACCGACGCCCTCGCCGACCTCCTCCTCGCCCCCACCCCAAAGGCGCGGGAAAACCTAAAAGCGGAGGGGCGCTCGGGCGAGGAGGTGCTGGTCACCGGCCAGACCGGGATCGACGCCATCCTGGAGGCGGCCCGGGTGGGCCGGCTGCCCGAGGGGCTCGGGGAGGGCCCCTATGTGCTCGTCACCCTGCACCGGCGGGAGAACTGGGAAAAGCTTCCGGCGATCGCCGGCGCCCTTAAAAACCTGGCCCGCCGCTTTCCCAACTTCACTTTCGTCTACCCGGTGCACAAGAACCCGGTGGTGCGGGAGGCGGTCTACCCGGCGCTCGAGGACGTTCCCAACTTCCGCTTGATCGAGCCGCTGCCCTACGGCCCCATGGCCGCGCTGCTTAAGCGAAGCCGTCTGGTGGTCACCGACTCCGGCGGCCTGCAGGAGGAAGGCGCCGCCCTAAGGGTGCCGGTCGCGGTGGTGCGGAACGTCACCGAGCGGCCCGAGGGGGTGGAAAGCGGCCACCTCTTCCTGGTCGGCACCGACCCCGAGGCGATCGAAGAAGAGGTGCAAAGGCTCCTCCTCGAGGGCCCGGAAAGAACCCCCGAAGAAAACCCCTTCGGCGACGGCCGGGCGGCCCTCCGGGTGGCCCGGGCGGTGGCCTGGCGGCTGGGCCTCGCGGAGCGCCCCGAGGACTGGTCGCCGCCTACACCGGCACGATCTTCGAAGGCCAGGGGCGGGTCATGAAGAACAAGGTGCCCAAAAGCACGATCCCGCCCAGCAAAAGCGGCGCGTAGACCCCGACCAGGTCGAAGGCCAGTCCGGTCAGGTACATGCCGGGCGGCCCCGAGCCCATCAGCACCAGCGAGTAAAGCGCCACCACCCGGCCCCGGAGGTGCTCGGGGACGATCGTCTGCAAGGTGGTGTTGGCCCCGGTCAGGACGAAGACCATGGCCAGCCCGGCCAGCGCCAGCAGGACCGCCGCCCCGTAGGGTCCCCGGGCGAAGGAGAGCAGGAAGAGCGCCGCGCCCAGGAGGGCGCTCCCGAATAGCGAGCGCCGGGGCCGGACCACCGGGCTCTTCAGGAGCAAAAGCGCCCCCAGGAGCGCCCCGGCACCCAGCGAGCCCATCAAAAAGCCGTAGCCCTCGGCCCCGAGGCCGAGCACCAACCGGGCGTAGGCGGGCACCAGGGTCTGGAAGTTGATGCCGAAAGTGGCGACGAAGAAGACGAGCAGGAGGATCTGGGCCACCAGCGGGGTCTTGCGGGCGTAGGCGAGCCCCTCGGCGAGCTCCTTGCTCCAGGGCCCCCGCCGGCGCGCCGGGGCCCGGCCCGGGAGCCGGTAGAGCACCCAGAGCAGCGGCAAAAAGGAGACCGCGTTCACCCAGAAGGCACTCGCGGTCCCGGCGCGGGCGATCAAGAACCCGGCCGCCACCGGGGCGGTCATCCGGGCGACGTTGAAGGAAAACGCGTTCAGGGCGAGCGCCTCCCCCACCCGCCGCCTTCCGGCGAGCTCGGCGGTGAGGGCCTGGCGGGTGGGGACCTCGAGGGCGGAGACGCTGCCGTAGAGCACGGCGTAGAGCAAGAGCCCGGAAAAGCTCACCGCCCCCAGCGAAAGCGCGACCGCCAGCAAAAGCACCAGGACGGCGAGCGAAAGCTCCAGGAGAAAGAGCAGCCGCGCCCGGGGGTAGCGGTCGGCCAGGGCCCCGCCCGGCAGGGTGAAGAAGAGCGAGGGCAAAAAGAGCACCCCGAGCACGAAGCCGAGCCGCTCGGCGCTGCCGGTCAGCTCGAGCACCAGCCAGCCCAGGGCGGTGGCCTGCATCCAGCCGCCCAGCTGGCTCAAGAAGAGGGCCAGCCAGTAGGCGCGGTAACGGGGGTCCTTGAGGAGCGCCGGCATGCCGCCGGCCAGTTTACCTCGAAACTGACCGACCGGTCAGCCAGACGTAGACCAGGGTGGCGACCACGATCGCGCCCCCCAGGAACTCGAGGCCGAGCCCGGGGGAAAAGATCAAGACGCCGCCGAGCAGCAGGAGCGCCCGCACCGCCAGCGGCAGCGGTCGCAGCAGGAAGCCCTCCAGCACCCCCACGAAGGCCACCAGCGCGATCAGGCCCAGGGTCAGGTCCTTGGCCACGGTGAAGGCGCCGCCCTGCAGCATGATGCCGGGACGGTAGACCATCAAAAGGGGAATCAGGTAGAGGCCCTTGGCGAACTTCCAGGCCATGAACCCGGCCTTCATCGGGTCAGCCCCGGCCAGGCCGCTGGCGGCGTAGGCGGCCAGCGCCACCGGCGGGGTGACGTTGGAGTCCTGGCTCAGCCAGAAGACCACCAGGTGGGCGATGATCAGGGGCACCCCGAGGTCGGCGAGCGCGGGACCGGCGAGGATCACCAGCACGATGTAGCTGGCGGTCACCGGCAGCCCCATCCCCAGCACCAGGCTCGCGAGCGCCACCAAGATGAGCGCCACCAAGGTGATCCCGCCCGAGGCCGAGAGCACCAGTCCGGAGAACTTGAGCCCCACGCCGGTGAGCCCCACCACCCCGACCACGATGCCGGCGGCGGCGGTGGCCACCGAGACCGGGATCGCCGCCTTGGCCCCGACCACCAGCGCCTCGGCCAGGCGGAAAAGCGAGAGCGGGGAGAGCGGCGAGAGGGTGGAGAGCAGCGTGCCCCCGATCAGGGCGTAGAACTGGGTCAGGCTGATCCCCTGGCGGCTCTGCATGCCGACGTAGAGCAGGAATCCGAGCATCAAGAGGTGGTAGGCGTAGTGGAGCGCCCGGAGCCCGGGGGCACCGCCCGGCTTCGCCCGCAGGTTCGCCGAGAGCACCACCGCCAAAACGCCGATGAAGCCCACCTTCATGGCGGAGACGTTCTTGACCAGGTAGTAGATCAGGATGAAAAGCGGCAGCAGGTAGTGCCAGCCCTCGGCGAGCACCTTGGAGACCTTGGGGAGCTGGCTCCGGGGCAACCCGGTCATGCCCCTTTTGGCGGCGATCGCGTCGACGAAGAGGTAGACGGTGAAGAAGTAGAGGATCGCCGGGATCACCGAGAGCTTGACGATCTCCAGGTAGGGCACCCCGGTGTACTCGGCGATCAGGAAGGCCCCCGCCCCCATGATCGGGGGCATGATCTGGCCGCCGGTGCTGGCCGCCGCCTCGACCCCGGCGGCCTCCTCCGGGCGGTAGCCGAGCTTGCGCATCAGCGGGATGGTGAAGGCGCCGGTGGTGACCACGTTGGCGATCGCCGAGCCCGAGAGGCTGCCCATGAAGGCGGAGCTGATCACGCTGGCCTTGGCGGGACCGCCGCGGCTCTGGCCGGCCAGGGCGTAGGCCAGGTCGATGAAGAACTTGCCCGCCCCGGTGGCCTCGAGCAGGGCACCGAAGAGGATGAAGATGAAGACGAAGGTGGCCGCCACCCCGAGCGGCAGCCCGAAGATCCCCTCGGTGGTGAGGTAGAGCTGGGTGGCCAGCCGCTCGAGCTCGTAGCCCTTGTGGGAGAAGACCCCGGGGAAGTAGGGGCCGAAGTAGGCGTAGGCCAGGAAGAAGAGGGCGATCAGGGTCATCGGCCAGCCGATCGCCCGGCGGGTGGCCTCGAGCACCAGCAGGACGGCCACCACCCCGAGCCAGACGTCGGTGGGCTCCCACCAGCCGAAGCGGTCCATGATCTGGTCGTAGTTGGTGTAGATGTAGCCGACGATGACCAGGGTGGCGGCGATCAAGAGGCCGTCCACCAGCCAGCGAAGCCAGGGGGGAAAGCGCTTGGAAACGGGGACGGTGAGGAAGAGCAGCACCAGCACGAAGCCCAGGTGGATCGACCGCTGGAAGATCGCGGTCATGGGGGCGTAGCCGGCGGTGTAGATCTGGAAGGCGACAAAGAGCCAGGCGATCAGGGCAACGATTCGGGCGATCATAGGCAGGGATCCTTCGTCGGAAATCTAGCCAGCAGCCAGGGACGCCGGACCTTCTCCCAGGAAAGCCGCTGGTGCGGGAAGCAACGCGCGAGCCGGAGCGGCCGGCCCCGGTACCAGAGGGTGTGGTCGATCTCGGGCGCCCCCAGGCGGAAGACGAACGACCAGGCGGGCTCGTCGATCCCCACGATGGCCACCGCGTGGCCCGCCTCCGAGACCACCCGCCCCCGCCCCGGCACCTCGCCGAGGCCGGCGGCGAACCAGGGGTTGTGGGTCTCGGTGAAGTAGAGGGTGCCGCCCCGGTAGCGGAAGACCTCGCGCACCGCGATCCCCGAGACCGAGTGCACCCAGGTGAGCTCGATCCGCTCGCCGTCCGCGAGCGGCAGCCAGGCCACCGGTCGGTCGTCGACGCGGAGCAGCATCCCGGGCACCGGCCAGGAAGCAAGCAGGAGGCCCACCCCGGCGAGCGTGAAGACCAGGGCGGGCCTCGGCATCGCTTACTTCTTGGGCTTCAGGTGATCGGGTACCTGGTAGCCCGCTTCCTCGTAGTAGCGGATGGCGCCGGGGTGCAGCGGGATCAAGGTCGCCTGCAGGACGTACTCGGGGCTGATCGTCTTGGCCGCGGGGTGGATCTTCTCCAGCTCGTCCTTGTGCTCAAAGAGCGCCTTGGTGAGCTGGTAGACCAGGTCCTCGTCCATGTCCGCCTTGACGAAGAGCACGTTCGGGGTGCCCACGGTGGGGCAGTCGTAGTCGACGCCGTTGTAGGTCCCGGCGGGGATGGTGAAGGGCTTGTAGTAGGGGTGCTTGGCCTCGACCTTCTGCTGCTCCTCGGGGCTCATGCAGATGAGCACCATCTTGCGGGTGGTCGAGAGGTCGATCAAGGAGCCGGGGCCGAGCCCCACCGACCAGGAGCCGACGTCGATGGTGCCGTCCTTGAGCGCGGCCACCTGCTCGGCGAACGAGAGGTGGAACTCCTTGAAGGCCTTGCCCGGCTCGTAACCGAGCGTCTTCAGGATCGCCCGGGTCATCACCGCGGTGCCCGAACCGGGGGCGCCGGTGGAGACCCGCTTGCCCTTGATGTCGGGGATCTTCTTGATGCCGGTCTCGGCCACGGTGACGAACTGCCAGGCGTTGGGGTACATGGCGCCGATGGCCAGGATGGGCTGAGCACCGAACTTCTCGAACTTGCCCTCGCCCTTGTAGGCCTGCACCACCACGCCGCTGGTCCCGAGCGCCACCTGGGCCTTGCCCGAGACCACCAGGCGCACGTTCTCCACCGAGGCGCCGGTGACCTCGGCGCTGGCCTCGACGCCGGGAACGTACTTGCTCCAGATCTCGGCCATGCCCCCGCCCAGCGGGTAGTACACGCCGCCGGTGCCGCCGGTGGCGATGGAGATGCGGACGGTTTTGGCCGCGGCCAGCCCGGCCAGGAGCAAGACCGCCAATGCGATAACATGGACTTTCTTCAACTACGATCACCTCCTCGGAAACCTTTACGCGCCCATGCTACGGCTCGTAGCCTTGCTTTGTCAAAGCCCGCCGGCGAAAAAACGCAATATAGTACGGACATGCTGGACTTCGCCCGCATCCAAGAACTCCTCAGCGACGAAGAGCGTGAAATCCAGAAAGCGGCCCGCAAGTTCCTCGAGGCCGAGGCCCTGCCCCAGATCCGCGAGTGGTGGGAGGCCGGCACCTTCCCCACCCAGCTGATCCCGAAGTTCGGCGCGATGGGATTTTTGGGAGCCAACCTGCCCGAAGAATACGGCGCCGCCGGCGTCTCCAACGCCGCCTACGGCCTGATCATGTACGAGCTCGAGCGCATCGACTCCGGGCTCCGAAGCTTCGCGAGCGTCCAGGGCGCCTTGGTGATGTACCCGATCTTCGCCTACGGCTCCGAGGAGCAAAAGCGGGAGTTCCTCCCGAAACTCGCCGCCGGCGAGATGGTGGGCGCCTTCGGCCTCACCGAGCCCGACGGCGGCTCCGACCCCGGCGGCAACATGAAGACCCGGGCCAAGAAAGACGGCGACCACTGGATCCTAAACGGCACCAAGATGTGGATCACCAACGGCACCATCGCCGATATCGCCATCGTCTGGGCCAAGGACGAGGAAGGGGTGATCCGCGGCTTCATCGTGCCCACCGACACCCCGGGCTTTTCCGCCCCCGAGATCAAGTCGAAGATGAGCCTAAGGGCGAGCGTGACCTCGGAGCTGGTCCTCGAGGACGTCCGCATCCCCGATTCCCTCCGCCTGCCCCAGGCCGAGGGGCTGAAACCCCCGCTCTCCTGCCTCACCCAGGCCCGCTACGGCATCGCCTGGGGGGTGCTGGGCGCGCTGGAAGCGGTCTTTGAAGAGGCCCGCGACTTCGCCCTCTCCCGCAAGACCTTCGGCGAGCCCATCGCCAAGAAGCAGCTGGTCCAGGAAAAGCTCGCCTGGATGCTGGCCGAGCACACCAAGGGGCTCCTCCTGGTCTGGCGGCTCGCCCGGCTCAAGGACGAGGGCAAGCTCCACCACACCCAGGTCTCGCTGGCGAAGCGGGACAACACCTACGCCGCCCTCCACGCCGCCCGCCTGGCCCGGGACATCCTGGGGGCGAACGGGATCACCCTGGAGTACCACGCCATCCGCCACATGCTCAACCTGGAGTCGGTCTACACCTACGAGGGCACCCACGACATCCACACCCTGATCCTGGGGCGCGAGATCACCGGTCTGGCCGCCTTCTGAACTTCGGGGTAAGATCGCCTGGAAGGGGGCGAGGATGAAAAAGGTCCTGATCCTGACCGGCGACGCCGGCGAGGCGCTCGAGGTGATGTACCCGTTGCAGCGCTTTCTGGAGGAGGGGTTCGCGGTGACGGTGGCGGCCCCGACGAAGGGCGTGGTCAAGACGGTGGTCCACGACTTCGAGCCGGGCTTCGGCACCTACACCGAGAAACCCGGCTACCGGGTGGAGGCCACCGCCTCCTTCGCCGAGGTCAACCCCGCCGAGTACGACGTCCTCTACCTCCCCGGCGGCCGGGCCCCGGAGTGGATCCGGAACGAACCCGGCGCCCTCGAGATCGTGCGCCACTTCTTCGACACCGAAAAGCCGGTGGGCGGCATCTGCCACGCCGCCTTGATCCTGGCGGCGGCGGGCGTGCTCAAGGGCCGCACCGTCACCGCCTACCCGGCGCTGAAACCCGACGTCGAGCTGGCCGGCGCCACCTTCCTCGACCAGGCGGTGGTGATCGACGGCCACCTCTTTACCTCCCGGGCCTGGCCCGACCACCCCGAGCTCTTCCGCGCCCTTTTCGCCAAGCTGCGCGGCTAGCCCGGCTCAGCGATCGGCCCGGAGGGCGTCCAGAAAAGCCTCGACCACCCGGGGATCGAGGCTCTTGCCGGCCTCGCTCGCGAGCTCCCGGGCGGCCCGCTCCAACGGCCAGGCCTGCTTGTAGGGCCGCCGGCTGATCAGGGCGTCGAAGACGTCGGCGACGGCGAAGATCCGCGCCTCCAGCGGGATGGCCTCGCCCTTTAGGCCGTCGGGGTAGCCGGAGCCGTCCCAGCGCTCGTGGTGGTGGCGCACCACGTTCAGGGTGATCTCGGGGAGGAAGCCGAGCGGCTCCAGCATCTCCACCGCCACCACCGGGTGGCTCCGCATCACCTCCCACTCGGTCTCGGAGAGCGCCCCCGGCTTCAAAAGCACGGCGTCGGGGATGCCCAGCTTGCCGATGTCGTGCAGGTAGGCCCCCCAGCGGAGCGCCTCCAGCCGCTGGCCGCGGTAGCCGAAGCGCCTTCCCAGCAGCTCGGTCAGCCGCACCACCCGGTCGGTATGGCCCCGGGTCTCCAGGTCGCGGTGCTCGAGGATGCGGCCGAAGCTCTTCAAGATCGCCTCCCGGGTGCGCAAGAGCTCCCTCAGGTACTCCGCCCGTTCCAGCGAACGCTCCAGCCGGCGCACCGCCAGGTTGAAGATCTCCCGCTGCTCGTCGGAAAGCCCGCCGGCCTCGGAGCTCAAGAGCTCGACCGCGCCGTAGGGCCGGCCCGAAACCCAAAGCGGCGCCACCACCACCGCCCGCACCGGCACCCCGTCGAGGGCCTCCTCCGCCCGGGCCAGCTCCTCCACGATGCGGCGGCGGCGGAAGGCCTCCTTCACCGTCCGCCGCAAGACCGGGGGGCGCAGCCGCTCGTAGTCCTCGAGCATGCGGCCGGCCAGCTTGCCCACCACCAGCTCGGGCCGCAGCCGCCGCCCCCGGAGGCGGGCGAAGATCCCCGCCTCCATGCCGGTGAGCGAGAGCAAAAACTCCAGCGTGAGCTCGAGGATCCGCTCGGGCTGGCGCTCGGCCTCGAGGTTGTTGGCCATCGAGAGGAGCTGCAGGTAGGCCTCCTCCCGCCGGGTCGCCCACTGCACCGCCCGGCGGTGCTCCTCGGCCAGGCGCACCCCCCGGGCCAGCCGCTTCAGAAAACCGACCTCCCCCTCGCTGAGCTCGCGCCCGGAAAGCCGCAGCCCGCCGCCGGCCAGGGGCAGATACCAGGCCCCCCGGTGGCTCCCCGCCCGGTCCCGGGGCAGCTCCCGGGGCCATTCCCGCACCCGTTCCAC
The DNA here is from genome assembly GCA_027061845.1 of Thermaceae bacterium. Taxonomy (GTDB): domain Bacteria; phylum Deinococcota; class Deinococci; order Deinococcales; family Marinithermaceae; genus WFXV01. The sequence goes on along the minus strand of JAMOVS010000047.1, from coordinate 15,218 downwards.
CCGGACGCCCTCGAGCTCCTCGGCGAGGAGCTCCTGCAACCGGGCAAGCGCCTCCTCCGGCCCCATCTCCCGGAGCTCTTCGGTCACCCGCAGGAGCAGCTCGTGGCGGTAGCCCTCGGTGGCGTCCACCACCGTGCCCACCACGCGGAGGGGGCGGCCATCGATGGGGTAGAGCGAAAAGAGCAGCCGGCGGCGGTTGCGCCCCAGGCGCATGACCAGGGACTCGCCCTCGAAAAGGCGCGCCAGCCCCCGCCGGAGGGCCTCGGGGTTCTCGCTGTGAAAGGCGTCGAGCCTGACCTGGGGCGGGGGCGGGGCCCCGACGATGCGCTCGAAGGCGCGGTCGTGGTTCAGGAAGCGGGCCTCGCCCTCGGGCGTGACCTCGGCGAGGAAGTGGCCGACCTCGGAGTCGGCCCGCTCCAGCCCCAATGCCATATCGACTTATCTTATAGCCTAAGGCGATGCTGATCGCGTTCACCGGCGATCCCTACCTGGCCCGGGAGGCCGCCAAGACCGAGGCCCGGCTCCGGAGCCTCCCTCCCCGCCTGCTGCCGGGGACTCCGGAGACGATCGCGGCGCTCGCCCAGCCGGCGCTCTTTGGGAGCGAGGACGGGATCCTGGACTTCTCCGAGCTCGACGAGGCCGGCTGGAAGCGGATCAAGGAGCCGCTGGACCGGCTGGCGTCCGCCCGCGACCTCTTGATCTACGACCCCAAGGCGAGCTCGGGGCGCACCCGCTTTTACAAGCACCGCGGCGAGGTCCGCCCCTTCCCCACCCCCCGCTTCCGGGAGCGCACCGTCTTCGTGCAGAACCTGCTGAAAAAGCGCGGCCTCAAGGCGCCGGCGGCGGTGGTCCACCTGCTCGCCGAGAGCGAGGCCGACACCGAGGGGCTGGTCCGGGAGGTGGAAAAGCTCGCCCTGCTCCCGCCCCCGATCACCCCCGAGCGGGTGCTGCCGCTGCTCGCCTGGCCGCCGGCGAGCTCGGCCTTCGACCTCTTGGAGCCGATCGCCCGCCGCGAGGCGGGCCGGGCGCTCTCCCTGACCCAGCAGCTCCTGGCCCGCGGCGAGGCCCCGCTCAAGCTGCTGGGGGCGCTGACCTGGCACTACACCAAGCTGGCCGAGCTGGGCTTCCTGCTCGAGGCCGAGCCCAAGGCCCGCGAGGCCGAGGTCGCCCGCGCCCTCGGGGTCGCCCCCTACTCCGCCCGGCGGCTGCTGGCCGCCTACCGCAAGCTGGGGGGGCAGCGGGTGCGCCGCTCGCTTTCCCGGCTCCTCGAGGCCGAGCTGGCGATCAAGACCGGCGCCGACCCCGAGGCCCGGCTGCTGGCCCTGGTTCAGGGGCTGGCCCGGGGGACCTAGCCCGTATGCTGGGGCGCGTGGACTACCGCCTGGTCGACGCCCACCTGGACCTGGCCTACAACGCGATCGAGCACGGCTGGGACCTGGAGCTCGCCCTCCCCGAGCTGCGCACCCGGCAAAGGAGCCCCTACCGGCCGAGCGTCTCGCTCCCCGAGCTCCAAGAGGCGGGGGTCGCGCTCGCCTTCGCCACCCTCTTCGTCGACCCCGGCCGGTACCCGGACCCCGAGCTCGCCCACCGGGCGGCCCGGGCCCAGCTCGACCGCTACCGCCGCTGGCGGGACGCGGGCCGGGTGCGGCTGATCGCAAGCCGGGCCGACCTCGAGGCCCACCTCCGGGCCTGGCAGGAGGACCGGGTCCCCGGCCTGGTGCTGCTGATGGAGGGGGCGGAGCCGGTGCGGCGCCCCGAGGAGGTGGCGCTTTGGGCCAAGGAGGGCCTCCGCCTGCTCGGCCCCGCCTGGCAGGACACCCGCTACGCCGGCGGGACCCGGGGAAAAAAGGGCCTCACCCCGGCGGGCCGGGAGCTGCTCGCCGCCATGGAGGAGGCCGGCCTCGCCCTCGATCTTTCCCACCTCTCGGAGGCCGCGTATTACGAAGCGCTCGAGGCCTTCTCCGGCCCGGTCCTGGTCTCCCACGCGAACTTCCGCCCCCTCGCCGGGGGGCCGGAAAACCGCCACCTCACCGAGGCCCAGCTCGCCGCCTTGAAGGGCCGGAGGGCGGTGGTCGGGATCGTGCTTTATAACCGCTTTTTGGACCCCGGGTGGGAGCGCACCGACCCCGCCACCCCGCTCGCCCGCGTGCAAAGGCACGCCGAGGCGGTGGCCCGGGTGCTCGGCTGGGAGGCGGTCGGGATCGGCTCGGACATGGACGGCGGCTTCGGCGCCGAGAGCCTGCCCCAAGGGATCCGCTCCCACCGGGACTGGACCAAGCTCGCCCCCCTCTTCGGCCCCCAGGCCGCCGGGGTGCTGGGGGAGAACTGGCTCCGCTTTCTCCGGGAACGGGCCCTGCCCGACTGAGAAGGGCCGGCGTCCGCCGGCCCTTCGCTAGCCGCGCTCGCGCGACTCCATCTTGCTCTTGATCTTCTTGAGGCGGAAGTTGTCCTCGCGCTCGCGCTGCTCCAGGACCTGGCGGATGTAGCGGACCTGGGCCTCGAGGTCGGGGATCACCACCTGCTCCAGCGCGTTCACCCGGCGGGTGGTCTTCTTGATCTCCTCGCCGATCATCCGGAGCCGGGTCTCGGTGTTGGCCACCTCGACCAGGGCCTCGGCGAACTCGCGGAAGGCGCGCTGGGCGGCGAGCGTCTGCCCCCCGGTGGCGATCGGGCTGGCGGTCGCCCGCGCCGGCCAGGTCACCTGGAGGCGGGGGACCTTGGTGCCCCAGACGTTCTCCACCTCGGCCTCGACCCCCTCCACCGGGCGCATCCCCAGCGCCAGCGCCTCGACCGCCTCGGGCCCGTCGAAGGCCTTGGCCAGGAAGAGCGCCAGGTAGGCCTCCTTGGCCGCCGCCGTCAGCCGCTCGCGGGCGGCGACGGTGCCCGCCACCAGGTCGAAGAACTCGGTGACCAGCGCGTCCCGCTTCTTCTTCAGGAGGTCGGCCCCCTTCTCCGCCAGCTTCTTCTGGTTCCGCTTTTGGAGAAGGGTCATGCGGGTGGGGCTGATCTGCTCCACGGATCCCCCTTTCGGCTAGACGCCCGCGGCCACGAAGTCCTCGAGTTTGAACTTGCCGTAGTACTGCTCGATGAACTTCTTCGAAATCCGGGAGAGCGCCGACTCGGGCAGGAGCGAGAGCAGCGCCCAGGAGAGGTTCAAGGACTCCTCGATGGTGCGGTTCTGGTCGCCCTGGTTGAGGAAGTACTTCTCGAAGGCGTCGGCGAACTCGAGGTACTTGCGGTCGGTCTCGGTGAGCGCGTCCTCGCCGATGATCGCCACCAGCTTGCGGATGTCGACGCCGTTGGCGTAGGCGGCGTAGAGCTGGTCGGCGACCTGCTTGTGGTCGGCCCGGGTCTTGCCCTCGCCGATGCCGTTGTTCATCAAGCGGGAGAGCGAGGGCAGCGGGTCGATCGGCGGGTAGACGCCCTTCCGGTGCAGCTCGCGGGAGAGCTGGATCTGCCCCTCGGTGATGTAGCCGGTGAGGTCGGGGATGGGGTGGGTGCGGTCGTCGTCGGGCATGGTCAGGATCGGGAACTGGGTCACCGACCCCTCCTTGCCCACGATCACCCCGGCGCGCTCGTAGATCGTCGCCAGGTCGGTGTACATGTAGCCGGGGTAGCCGCGCCGGCCGGGCACCTCCTCGCGGGCGGCCGAGATCTCGCGCAGCGCCTCGCAGTAGTTGGTCATGTCGGTGAGGATGACCAGCACGTGGTAGTCGTGCTCGAAGGCGAGGTACTCGGCCACCGTGAGGGCCATCCGCGGGGTCAGGATGCGCTCGATCGTGGGGTCGTCGGCCTTGTTCAAGAAGAGCACGCTCCGGGAGAGCGCCCCGGTGCGCTCGAACTCGTTGACGAAGAACGAGAGCTCGCGCTGGGTGATGCCCATGGCGGCGAAGACCACCGCGAACTGCACGTCCTCGCCGGGTACGGTGGCCTGGCGGGCCACCTGGGCGGCGAGCTCGTTGGCGGGCAGACCGGAGCCGGTAAAGATCGGCAGCTTCTGCCCCCGCACCAGGGTGTTCATCACGTCGATCGCCGAGATGCCGGTCTGGATGAACTCCTCCGGCTTCCTCCGGGCCACCGGGTTGATCGGCTGGCCGATGATCGGCAGGCGCTTTTCCGGGGTCACCGGGGGCAGGCCGTCGATCGGCTTGCCGATGCCGTTGAAGCGCCGGCCCAGCATCTCCTTGGCCACCCCGAGCCGGGCCACGTCCTCGACCAGGCTGACCTTGGTGGTGGCCAGGTCAAGACCGGTGGTCTCCTCGAAGACCTGGATGACCGCGTACTCCTCGCTGACCTCGATCACCTGGCCGCCGCGGCGCCGGCCGGTGCCGTCCACGATCTCGACGATGGCGCCGTAGGCGAGGTCCTTCGCGTTCTGCACGAAGAGGAGCGGCCCCGAGATGTAGCTGATCGAGGTGTATTCCTTCTTCAAAAGGTCCATGCTCCCTCCTTACGCCGTGGCCTTGAGGGCCTGGTCGATCTCCTTGAGGACCTCCTCGAGGTAGGCCGGGAACTCGTCCTCGGGCACGTAGCGGGCGCGGGCGATCTTCTCGATCACCGGCAGGCCGATGATCTCCTCGATCGGGGTGCCAGCCTGGATCGCCGCCTCGGCCGCCTTGTAGAACTCGAGGATCATGGTCATCATGCCGTAGGCCTTCTTCAAGGAGCAGTAGGCGTCCACCGGGTCGAAGGCGTTTTGCTGCAGGAAGCCCTCGCGGATCAGCCGGCCCACCTCGATGATCAGCCGCTCGGCGTCCTGGAGCGCGTCGGGGCCGACCAGCTGGACCACCTCCTGCAGGCTGGCCTCGCGCTGCAGGAGCTCGCCGATCGCGTCCCGCTTCTCCGGGTAGTCCTCGGCCACGTGGCTTTTGTACCAGGGGTCGAGGATCGGGGTGAAGAGCGAGTAGGAGCCGTTCCAGTTGATCGCCGGGAAGTGGCGCCGGTAGGCGAGCGAGGCGTCCAGCCGCCAGAAGGCGCCGACGATCCGCAGGGTGGACTGGGTGACCGGCTCCGACATGTCGCCGCCGGGCGGGCTCACCGCGCCGACGATGGTCACCGCCCCGGGCTCCTCGGCCAGGCTGATGGTGCGGCCGGCGCGCTCGTAGAAGGCCGCCAGGCGGGCCGCCAGGTAGGGCGGGTAGCCCTCCTCCGCCGGCATCTCCTCCAGCCGGGAGCTGATCTCCCGCAGCGCCTCGGCCCAGCGGCTGGTCGAGTCGGCCATCAGCGCCACCGCGTAGCCCTGGTCTCGGAAGTACTCGGCGATGGTCACCCCCACGTAGATGCTGGCCTCACGGGCGGCCACCGGCATGTTCGAGGTGTTGGCGATCAGCACCGTGCGGTGCATCAGGGGGCCGCCGGTCTTGGGGTCCACGAGCTCGGGGAACTCGACCAGCACGTCGGTCATCTCGTTGCCCCGCTCGCCGCAGCCGATGTAGACCACGATGTCGGCGTTGGACCACTTGGCCAGCGACTGCTGGGTCACCGTCTTCCCCGAGCCGAAGGGCCCCGGGATGGCGGCGGTACCGCCCATGGCCAGGGGGAAGAGGACGTCCAGGATCCGCATCCCGGTGAGGAAGGGCTCGTCGGGGTCGAGCTTCTTCTGGATCGGGCGGGCCTTCCGCACCGGCCAGGTGTGGTACATCTTGAGCTCGGTCCCGTCCTCCAGTACGGCGACGACCTCCTCGACGGTGTACTCACCCTCCGGCTTGATCTCCTTGATCTTGCCGGTGACGCCGGGCGGCACCAGGATCTTGTGGGTGAACTGGAACTCGGGGACGGTGCCCAGCACGTCGCCGCCGGTGACCTGGTCGCCGGGCTTTTTCGCCGGCGTCCAGGCCCACTTCTTCTCCCGGTCGAGGGCAGGTACGAAGAGGCCGCGGGTGATGAACTCCCCGGCCACCTCCTTGATCTTGTCCAGGGGCCGCTGAATGCCGTCGTAGATGGCGTTCAGCATGCCCGGACCCAGCTCCACCGAGAGCGGCATCTCGAGGCTCACCACCGGCTCGCCCACCCGGAGCCCGGAGGTGTCCTCGTAGACCTGCACGAAGGCGGTGTCGCCGTCCAGGCGGATGATCTCGCCCAGGAGGCCCTCCTTGCCCACCTTGACGATGTCGAACATCCGGGCCCCGTGCATCCCCTTGGCGATCACCGCCGGACCCGCGATCTTCCGAATGACTCCTTCCAGCATGCTTCCTCCCTAGAGTTTGATCTCGTAGCCGATGGTGGACTTGACCAGACGGCGGATGTAGGCCTTGGCGTCGGCGCCTTCCTCGGCGAAGGCGAATCCCAGCGAGGGGAAGGGGAGCACCACCGGCAACGCCCGGCCCCGCATCTCCCGGGACAGGAGCGCCTGGGGGTCCGCCACCAGCCCCTGGTCCACCGCCAGCATCGCGAGGTCCTCCCGCCGGGCCAGGGTCTTCAGGATCTCCTCGGCCGCCTCGGGGGAATCGGCCACGTGCACCTCGAGCCCCGCCAGGCGGAAGCCGGTGGCGCTCTCGGCGTCGGTCAGAACCGCGATCTTCACTGGCAGCTCACCTCCCGCTTCACCGCCTCGGCGGGCAGGCGGTAGTAGGCCCGCCGGGCCAGGAGCCGGAGGCGGGCCCCCTCCCACTCCCGGCGGCGGACGTAGTCGAGCGCGAGCCCGGGGCCGAGCACGTCGGTGGCCCCCCGGGCCGCCCGGCGGAGCAGGTAGCAGCGGGCCCGGCGCTCGAGCTCGGTCAGGTCCCGCACGCCGGCGAACTCGGCCAGCGGGGTGCTCTGCAGCTCGTCGATGGCCTCGGTCTCGCCGCTGGCGATCCGCTTGAAGAGCGCCAGGTTGAGGTAGCGGCCGCCGGGGACGAAGTAACGCTCGGCGTCGTCCTCGACCCCGAGGGCGGCGAGCTTGAAGGCGGTCGAGAGGTTGGTGAGCTCGAGCTCGTCCTTGAAGTACTCGGCGAAGGGGCCCCCGAAGCGGGCGGCCTCCTTGGCCAGCTCGCTGAGGAAGTAGCGGTCCAGGAGCAGCTCGACCTCGAAGGGGTCGCGGGCCTCGGCGGCGGCCTTGCGCAGGGCCTTGGCCAGGGGATGGCCGGGCAGGACCAGGACCTGGGCCATGGTGGCCGCGTCGGGGGCCTCCAGGAGCGCGTTCAAGAGCGGCTCCGGCAGGCTACCTCCGGCCAGGCGGGCGCGGATCTCCTCGCTCGGGCGCTGGGCCGCCTTGCCCCGCAGGATCGCCTTGAGGTTGGCCAGGTCGGCCCGCAGGAACAAGAGCCTGAGCGCCTCCTTGGCCTCGCCCGAGGCCAGCCGCTCCAGGTCCTGGACCCGATCCGCGTAGGTGGCGCTCACCGCGTGGTCGACGTCGGCCAGCGCCTCGCCGGTCAGGTGGGCGCCGTAGGGGGTCTCCGAGAGCATGCGCAGGAAGTCGTCGAAGCCCACCTCCATGGCCTCGGCGAAGAAGCTCTCGGGCAGGAGCTCTCCCCGGCGGCTCCGCACCCGCGCACCCAGGTATCCAAAGTCGTCGGCCACGGCCTACCCCCAGAGCACCTGGGCCACCCGAGAGGCGAGCTCTTCCCAAGCGCGCTCCAAACGGCCGGGCAGGGTGTTCTCGACGTAGGTCCCCCCGGTCTTGCTGTAGACCCGGACGCCGAGGCGAACCTCGGGGTCCACCAGGACCTCCAGCCCCCGCTCGCGGGCCCAGCCTTCCAGGTGCGGCGCGTCCTGCGGCGCCACCGCCAGCTTCCCGGGGTCCTCCACCGCGGAATAGGCCTCTTCCGCCAGACGGCGAAGGATCTCCGGATAGCGCGGGTCGTCGCCCAGGCCCTGGAGCCGCTCGGCGGCCATCTGCTTGACCCGCTCGATCACCTCGCCCTTGGCCTTCATGCGGGCGGTGGCGATCTTGAGCTCGGCGGCGCTCTCCGCCCGGGCCAGGGCCGCCCGCCGCTCGGCCTCGAGCTTGCGCTCGGCGGCCGCGAGGATCTTCGCCGCCTTGGCCTCGGCCTCGGCCAGGATCGCCTTGGCGCGCTCCTCGGCCTCGGCCAGGATGCGGTTGATCTCGCGGATGGCCTCTTCCTGGAGGATCGTCTCCAGCTTCGACACGTTCGGCTCCTTAGGGCCTTACCCGGATCCTAGATCTTGATCCAGAGCAAGAAGGCGAGCAAGAAGCCGAAGATGACGAGGGTCTCGGGCAGGAGCAGGAAGATGATGCCGGTACCGAACATCGAGGGCTTCTCGGCCACCGCCCCGACCGCCGCGGCCCCGATCCGGGACTGCGCCCAGCCGGTGCCCAGCGCCGAAAGGCCGATGGCCAGGCCCACGCCGATGGCGATCAAGCCCTTTCCGGTGCCCACACCGGCCGCGCCCGCGGCCTCCGCTGCGAAGGCCAAAGCCCCCAGGACCAAAACCGCCAGGATTACACTCCACTTCTTCATCGCATACCTCCTTACGATCACGCACCCGCGTCGTTGCGGACAGACTTAAACGGCCGATACGGCCGACCCGACTCGTCGTAAAAGCCAAACTTGGTAAAAAACTCCACCCAGATCAAACGCACGGGCTGCAGCACGTGTCCGATCGTGGTCAACGCGAGCACCAGCCCGTGTACGGCCAGGCCCACGACGAGTCCCAGAAGAACCCCGATCAAGCCGATCTTGGCGGCGATGGCGAAGCCGAGATCGGTGGAGAGGTTGGCCATGATCGCCCCGGTCACCCCCACCGCGTAGATACGGACGTAGCTCAGCATGTGCCCGCCCTGGGTGGGGAGCTCGGCGATCATCAGCGGCATCCGGGCCAGCACCGCCCCCAGCAGCAGGAGGCCGAAGCCGACCACCATCACCAGGGTGAAGAGCGGCGAGCTGGCGCCGGTGAGGAAGCTGTAGGCGAGGACGATCAGCGCCACCAGGCCGCCGAGGTAGCCGACCGCCTCCCAGAAGTGCCGCAGGTGGTGGTGGCGCCAGCCCAGCCAGGCCTTGATGACGAGGCCGTAGAGCACCATGAAGACGCCGAAGAGGATGGTGACCAGGATCAGCACCCCGGCGGTGGAGCCGAGGGTCCGGGGGATCAGGATCTTGAAGAGTCCCTGGCCGTGCCCGGGGACGTAGAAAACCCCCAGGTGCTCGAGGAAGTTGCCGAAGAACTCGCCGTAGAGAACGCCGAACAGGATGGTCCAGAAGACCATCGGCTTCAGGATTCGGACGGTGTTGTCCAGCGCCGCCGGCGAGAGCTTCATGCCGAAGAGGTCGAGCACCAGGGGCTCGCGGCGCTTGACGTAGCCCGAAAGATAACGGGCGAGCAGCCAAAAGAGCAGGCCGTAGCCGATGTCGCCGACGATCATCCCGAACCAGAAGGGGAAGAAGACCGCCAGCACCCAGCTGGGGTCCCAGGTACCGTACTTGGGGACGTTCAGGAAGGTGACCAGGCTCTCGAAGGGACGCACCCAGGCGGGGTTTTCCAGGGTCACCGGGACGCGGTCGGCCTCGTGGTGCTCGTCCACCGGCTCGAAGGCGTAGACCACCCGCTCGCGCAGGCGCTCCAGGGCGTCCTCCACCTTGGCCTTCTTGTTCACCGGCACCCAGCCAAAAAGGCCGAAGGAGAAGCGGCCGCTGGCCAGGGCCTCGAGCCGCTTCAGGCGCTCGATCTCGTCCCGCGCCCGGGTCCAGATCGCCATCAGCTTTTCCCGGGCGCTGCGCACCAGCTCCCGGATGGCCTGCTCCACGCTCTCGAGCTCGCTGGGGGCCAGCCGCGCCCGCTCCGCCATCTTGAGCTTGGCCTCGGTCAGGCTCAGGCCGGCGTAGGGGCCGGAAAGACGGAACTCGGCCAGGCCCAGCTTGCCGAGGGCGGCCTTGGCGGCGTCGGCGTCCTGCTTGAGCACCACCACCGCCGCCGCCAGCAGCGAGTCGGCGGGCTCGGCGGCAAGCACGTAGCGCTCCGGCAGCACCTCGCCCAAGGCCGTCTCCAGCGCCTGGAGCTCCTCCTCCTTTTCCAGCAAGACGGGAATCACCCGGAGCCAGCGGCTTTGGTCCAGCCCGTCGACCAGGTCCGCCAGCACCTCGACCGGCCGGCGGTAGTGCTTGATCAGCTCGAGCTCCTCCCGGAGCTGCTCCCGCTCCGAGGCCAGGACGCTGGCCTTCTGGGCGATGGGGTCGAGGGTCTGGGAGACCTCGGAAAGGCTCCCGGCCAGCGGGCGGGTGGGTTCCGGCTCCAGCCCCAGGAGCTTCAACGCCTGTTCCGAGGAGGCGGCGACCCGCTCCCACTCCTTGAGCTGCGCCTTTTCCTCTTCGGACAGCGCGTAGGCCTCGAGCTCCTCCGGGCGCAGGGGGTCGATGTGGACCACGCCGGCCCGCTGGAGCTCGGCGAGAAGCTCGCGGGCGAGGCGCTTGGGCCCCGCCACCACCAGCTTCTCCATGGGAGCGATCACGGAACCACCTCCTCGAGGACGACCTTCACCGCGTCCTCGAGCCTTTTCTCCGCGATCTCCCAGATCTTCTTGGCCTCGGCCTCGGCCTTGGCCTCGGCCTCGGCCTCGATGTCGGCCACGCGCTTTTGGATCTCCGCCCGGCCCTGTTCTAAGATTCGGGCCGCCTCGGCTTCGGCGGCCTCGATCTTCTTCCGGGCCTCCTCCTCGGCCTGGCGCAGCTTGGCCTCGGCCATCGCCTTGGCCTCCTCCAGCTTGGCGGCGAGCTCACGCTCGCGCTCTGCCAGGCTCTTGATCAATCCCAGGCCGTGCATAGCTCTCCCCTCTCCGTGAGAAGGCGCTTAGCGCGCCCCGGGCATAATACCGGCGGGATTCGAGCAGTGTCAACGCGAATTAAACTCAAAACGATGAACGTCGAAGTCGATGCCCGTGGGGCCGAACGCCTCCTCGGGCGGCACCCCTGGGTTTTCAAAAATCAGGTCCTGCGGGGCCCCCACCGCCCCGGGCTTTTTCCCGTGATTCACCGCGGGCGCTTCCTGGCGCTCGCGCTCTGGAACCCCGACGCCGTCCTGGCGGTTCGCGCCTATGCCTGGAGCGAAGGCGAGCCCTGGGCGGTTTTCCGGCAAAACCTGGAACGGGCGCTCGCCGCCCGCGAGCCCGACCGCCGGGCCCGCCCCCAGGGAGCCCGGAGGCTGGTCCACGCCGAGGGCGATTTTCTGCCCGGTCTGGTGGTCGACGAGTACGCCGGGCACCTGGTGGTGCAGACCAACGTCGCCGCCCTGGAAGACCGCCGCCCGGCGCTGCTGGAGGCGCTGCTGCAAGGGCTCTCGCCCCGGGGGGTGCTCTTCAAGAACGACAGCCGCGGGCGGCGGCAGGAGGGGCTCCCGACTTACGTCGAGCAGGCCCACGGCCGCGTGCCCGAGGAACTCTGGATCGAAGAGGGCGGGGTCTGGCTGCTGGCCCGCCCCTACGCGGGCCAGAAGACCGGCGCCTTCCTGGACCAGCGGGAAAACCGGGTCTACGCCGGCGAGCTGGCGGCCGCCAGGCGCCCCCGCCGGGCCCTCGACGTCTTCGGCTACCAGGGCGGCTTCGCGCTGCACCTCGCCCCCCACGCCGGCGAGGTGACGGTGGTCGACTCCTCCGCCGAGGCGCTCGCCGCCGCCCGCCGGGCGGCAGCGAAGAACGGGCTGGAAAACCTCAAGACCCTCGAGGCCAACGCCTTCGACTTCCTGAAGCGGGAGGCGCGCAAGGGCCCCGCCTACGACCTGATCGTCCTCGACCCGCCCTCCTTCGCCCGCAAAAAGAGCGACCTCGAGCGGGCCTACGCCGCCTACAAGGAGATCAACCTGCGGGCCATGCGGATGCTCGCCCCCGGGGGCCTGCTGCTCACCGCCTCCTGCAGCTACCAGATGCGGGAGGAGCACTTCTACGCCATGCTCAGGGACGCCGCCGGCGACGCCCGCCGGGCGCTTCGGGTGGTCGCGAAGCGCGGTCAGGCCCGCGACCACCCGGTGCTTTTGAACGTCCCCGAGACCGCCTACCTGAAATTTGCCGTCCTCGAGGCCGTAGGATAAGGACGATGGAGGAGCTCGAGGAAAAGCTCTGGGAGCTCGGCCACCAGCTGGTCTGGCGCATCGGCAAGGACGAGCGCGAGGGGGTGCTGGTGGTGCGGGTGGGGCTGGCCGGCAAGACCGCCAAGTTCAGCCAGCTCTCCCGGCTCGCCCCCGCCAGCGACGCCGAGATCGAGGCCTTCAAGAAGGCGGGGAAGATCAAGGTCGAGTGGGTGGACTAGATGGAGCTCGAGCACCGCTTCTCCTTCGCCTTCGCCGCCCCCCCCGCCCGGGCCCCCGAGCTGCTCTTCTCCCCGGAACGGGTCTTCGCCGCCCTGCCCGGGATTCGCGGCCTGGAGCGCCGGGGTTCCCGGCTCTTCGGCGAGCTCTGCGGCGAGGCCCCCTTCTTCGGCCAGGTCTGCTTCCCCTTCGAAAGCGAGCTGGCCGTGGACGGCGAGCGGCGGGCCCGCCTGCGACCCGTCCGGCTGCCCGAAAAGCGCTTCTGGGCCGAGCTCGGGGGCGTCGGCGAGCTGAAAGACGGCGAGCTCCGCTACCGCCTGCAGCTGGTGCTCCACGCCGAGCTCCCCGAGGGGGAGAAGTGGGGCGGCCGGGCCTTCCGGCGCATGGTCGAGGCCGCCCTTTCCCGCCACCTTTCCCGCGCCCTGTCGGCACTACCCGAGCGTGTCGAGATCGAGTGATACAGTGAAAACGAAGCGGAGGTGAAGTGTATGGTGGAGGTTCGTTTTCTCGGCCACGCCGCGACCTGGATCGTCGGCGGCCCGACCAAGATCGTCATCGACCCCTTCCTGAACGGCAACCCGCTGGCGGCGCTCGGCCCCGGCGAGATCGAGGCCGACCTGATCGTCCTCACCCACGCCCACGGCGACCACTGGGGGGACACGCTGGAGATCGCGAGGCGCACCGGCGCCAAGGTGGTCTCCACCTTCGAGATCGCCAGCTACGCCTCCGCCAAGGGGGCCGACGCCTGGCCGATGAACATCGGGGGCAGCTACGCCTTCGAGGGCGGCTGGCTCAAGTTCTTCCCCGCCTGGCACTCCTCCTCCTTCCCCGACGGCACCTACGGCGGCATGCCCATGGGCGTGGTCATCGAGACGGGGGGCAAGCGCATCTACCACGCCGGCGACACCGCCCTCTTCTCCGACATGCGGTTGGTCGGCGAGGTGGGGCTCGACCTCGCCCTCTTGCCCATCGGCGACACCTTCACCATGGGCCCGGACGACGCCTTGAGGGCGCTTGAGCTGCTCCGGCCCAAGGCGGTGGTGCCAATCCACTACAACACCTTCCCGCCGATCGAACAGGACGGCGAGGCCTTCGTGGCCCGGGCCGAGGCGCTCGGCTTCGAGGGCCGCGCGCTCAAGCCCGGCGAGGCGATCCTCCTCGAATGAGCCGCGGCCTCCGGCGAGAGGACTTCAAGCTCGAGCTGCTGCTCGGCTTGGGCACCACCGGGCAGGTCTACCTGGCCCGGGCGCCGGACGGCCGGCCGGTGGCGCTGAAGATCCCCCGCAGCGAGGTCCACCGGGATCCCGCCCTGGCCGAGCGGTTCGCCCGGGAGGTGCGCCTCTCGCTGGGGCTTTCCCACCCCAACCTGGTCAAGGGCATCGCCGGCAAGCCCTACGGCAAGGAGGCCTTCCTGGCGCTGGAGTACTTCGAGGAGGGGAGCCTCGAGGACCGCCTGCAAAAGGGCCCCCTGGGCCGGGAACGGGCCCTCTCGATCCTGCGCCAGATCGCCGCCGCCCTCAGCCACCTGCACCGGCTCGGCATCGTGCACCAGGACGTCAAGCCGGCCAACGTCTTCCTGCGGGGGGAGACCGCCAAGCTGGGCGACTTCGGGGTGGCCAAGACCCGCGAGGACCGCTCCCCCCTGGAGCGCGCCGGGAGCCCCTTTTACATGGCCCCGGAGCTCTTCCAGGGCGGGGAGGGGACGCCGGCCTCCGACGCCTACTCCTTCGGGGTCCTGGCCTACGAGCTGCTGACCGGGAAACGCCCCTTCTACGGGGAGACCTTCGAGGAGCTGCTGGCCGCCCACCTGACCCAGACCCCGCCCCCGCTCAAGGACAAGAACCCCCGCCTGGTGCGGGCGGTGCAGGGACTCTTGGAAAAGGACCCCAAAAAACGCGCCGGGGTGGAGGAGTTCCTGCGGGCGCTGATCACCCCCTCGCCCGCCTCCGAGCAGGCCAAGGAAAACCCGGCGCAGAAAACGTTTTGGAGCCGGATTCTAGGGAGGAAACGATGAAACCGGTCTGGTACCCGAGCCCGGAGTACACCGAGAAGAGCCACTTAAAGCGCCTGATGGAGCGGCTCGGCACCCCCGACTACCCGGCGCTCTACCAGCTCTCGGTGGAGGCGATGGACCGCTTCTGGGCGGCGACCCTCGAGCAAATCGGCGTCGAGTGGTTCGAGCCCTACCAGGAGTTCGTCGACCTCTCCCGGGGGCCGGCCTGGCCCGAGTGGTTCGTCGGCGGCAAGCTGAACCTGGCCCACGTCGCCGTCACCCAGCACCTCGCCCGCGGCCTGGCCCAGCAGCTCGCCCTGGTCTGGGAGGGCGAGGACGGCAGGGTGACCCGGCTCACCTACCGCGAGCTGGAACGCGAGGTCGGCCACGCGGCCGCGCTCCTGCGATCGCTCGGGGTGGAAAAGGGCGACCGGGTAGGGCTCTTCCTGCCGATGATCCCGGAGACGGCGATCGCCGCCTTGGCGGTGGCCCGGATCGGCGCCATCCTGGTGCCGATCTTCTCCGGCTACGGCGCCGAGGCGGTGGCCACCCGGCTGAAGGACTCGGGCGCCACCCTGCTCGTCACCGCCGACGGCTTCTTCCGCCGCGGCCGGCCGGTGGCGATGAAGCCGGTGGCCGACGAAGCGGCGCGGATCGCCGGCACGCCCAAGACCCTGGTGGTGCGAAGGCTGGGGATCGAGGTCCCCTTCGACGAGGCCCGGGACGTCTGGTGGCACGAGGCGATGCGGTCGGTGACCGCCCCCGCCGCCACCCTGCCGATGGGCAGCATGGACCCCTTCATGCTGATCTACACCTCGGGCACCACCGGCCGCCCCAAGGGCACCGTCCACTACCACGCCGGCTTTCCCTTGAAGGCGGCCCAGGACATGGCCCACCTCTTCGACCTGCAGCGCGGCGAGCTCTTGTTCTGGTTCACCGACATCGGCTGGATGATGGGCCCCTGGGCGATCTTCGGCAGCCTGATCCTGGGCGCCACCGTCTTCCTCTACGAGGGCGCCCCCGACTACCCGGGGCCGGACCGGCTCTGGTC
>JAMOVS010000046.1 GCA_027061845.1 Thermaceae bacterium | reverse complement strand
AAAAAGCGCAGGATCCCCTCGGCGATGCCCTCGGCCAGGCGCTGGCGGTGGCTGGCCTCGGCCAGGCGGCGGCCCTCCGCAGGGTGGTTGGCAAAGCCCACCTCCACCAGCACCGCCGGGATGCGGGCGTAGCGGAGCACGTAGAGCGGCGCCGAGTGCACCCCCCGGTCGGGGGAGCGGGCGGCGGAGACCAGCCGCGCCTGCAGGGTGCGGGCGAGCTGCTCCGAGAAGGCCAGGTTGGCCTGGGCCAGGAGGTCTTTCAGGATCCGGTCGGTCAGGGTCTCGGTCTCCCGGGTGAGGCGCTCGCCCACCTCGCCGCCGCCGTTCTCCCAGACCGCCAGCCGCTGCGCCTCGGGGTCGATGGCGCGGCCCAGGAAGTAGGTCTCCACCCCCATCGCCGGCCGGGGGGCGGAGTTGACGTGGATCGAGACGAAGAGGGTCTTCTTGGCGTCGGCCATCCGGGCGCGCTTTTTCAGGTCGTAGATCTTCCGCTTCCAGAGGTCCTTTTCCCCCGGCGGGGCCAGGTCGGTGTCGCGGTCGCGGGTGAGCACCACCCGCACCCCCTTTTGCTCCAGGATCCGCTTGATGCGCAGGGCGATGTCCAGGGTGATCTCCTTCTCCACCACGTAGCCCACCGCCCCCGGGTCGGGTCCGCCGTGGCCGGGGTCGAGCACCACGACGGGCTTGGGGGGGTCGGGCTTTTTGGCCTCGGGGGCCTTGCCCTTTTTCAAGTCGACGACCAGCCGGTAGCTTCCCGGGGTGGTGCCCTCGAGGACGAAGGTCTTGGCCTCCACCCCGGGGGCGACCACCAGGACCAGCTCGGGCCCCTGGGCCTGGTAGGCCTTGAGCTCGGGGCTGTTCACCGTCTCCCGGGCGGGCGCGAAGGCGTAGCCCTCGACCCGGATCACCAGCCGGCCGCCCCGGTCCAAGACGCGGTAGCTCGCCCCCTCGGGAAGGTCGAGCACCACCCGGGTAAAGCCCTGGTGCAACCCGACCCGGGGGTTGGCCAGGGCCAGGCCCAAGAGCAGGAGGAGTGCCAGCCACCGCCGCATGACGCGTTCCCTATTCTACGGAGCAAAGATGAAACCGATGGGCAAACGCCCCACTCACCAGCGGCTAAGATAAGCGGGGTGCGCCCGCTGGGGCGCGTATTGGAAAGGGGGCCTGTCGGTGCAGTATCAAGCACAGCTCGAGGCGGCGCTGATGGTCGTTGCTTTCGCGCTGGTGGGCGTGGCGATCGTCTACGCCGTGATCGTCCTTTCCCGGCTACTGGTGGGGGCAAGGCCCAAGACCGGCGCCAAGCTCGAGGTCTACGAGTCCGGCGAGGTCACCATCGGGACCACCGAGGTCCGGGTCAGCGTGCACTACTACCTCTACGCCCTGCTCTTTTTGATCTTCGACGTCGAGGCGGCGCTGCTCTTCCCCTGGGCGCCCGCCTTTGACAAGCTCGGCTGGCTCGGGATCGTCGAGGTCACCGTCTTCGTGGCCATCCTGGCGGCGGGCCTCGCCTACGCCTGGCTGAGGGGGGTGCTGAAATGGGTCTACTAGGCTCCGAGGAGCGGCCCCAGAACATCATCCTGGGCACGCTCGACGACGTCATCAACCTGGCCCGCAGCCGGAGCCTCTGGCCGCTCACCTTCGGGATCGCCTGCTGCGCCATCGAGATGATGGCCACCTGGACCCCGAAGGTGGACGCCGACCGGCTGGGCATGTTCTTCAGGAACAGCCCCCGGCAGGCCGACTTGATGATCATCTCGGGCACGGTGAACAAGAAGCTCGCCAAAAGGGTCAAGCGCCTCTACGAGCAGCTCGCCGAGCCCAAGTGGGTGGTCAGCATGGGGGCTTGCGCCAACCAGGGCGGGCCCTTCCGCCAGGGGTATTCGGTGGTCGAGGGGGTGGACAAGATCGTCCCGGTCGACGTCTACGTCCCCGGCTGCCCGCCGCGGCCGGAGGCGCTCCTTCAGGGGCTCCTGCTGCTCCGCGACAAGATCGCCGACCGCAACCTGCGCTACAAGAAGCCCCGGGTCATCCCCACCGACTACGACGTCTTCGCGGAACCCGGCAAGGACGGGAGGGTGCCGGTGCTATGACGGAGCTCCGCTTTAAGAAGACCACCGAGTTCGACGAGGAGGTCTACGCCGTCCACCCCGAGGACTACCGGGCTTTGCTCGAGGCCCTCAAATCCGAGGGCTTCGACTACCCCCGCTCGCTCACCGGGATGGACACCGGCTACGGCCTCCGGGTGGTGGTCCACCTCTACGGCATCGAAAGCGGCAGGAAGGCGACCGTCTACACCGACGTCCCCTACGACGCCCCCGAGGTGCCGAGCGTGACCGATCTGTGGCCGGGCCTGGAGTGGTTCGAGCGCGAGGCCTACGACCTGGTCGGCCTCCGCTTCGCCGGCCACCCCGACCATCGCCGCATCCTGCTGGAGGAGGACTGGACCCTCCACCCCCTCTTAAAGCGCTACGACACCGGGGGCTACCTGCTGCCCGACTGGCAGCCCGCCCCCTGGCCCGAGACGCCGCCCTGGCAGGAAGAGGAGGCGGCCGAGGAGTCCCAGGAAGGGGGTGAGGCATGAGGGGTCCGACCACGATCGATCCGGTGCCGGGCCGCACCGACGAGATGATCATCAACATGGGCCCGCAGCACCCGGCGACCCACGGCGTCTTGAAGGTGGTGGTGGGGCTCGACGGCGAGCGCATCACCCGGGCGGTCCCCCACATCGGCTTCCTCCACCGCAACCACGAGAAGATCGAGGAGGCCCGCACCTACTCCCAGATCATCAGCTACGCCGACCGCATGGACTACGTCTCCGGGCTGCAAAACGAGCTCCCCTTCATCCTGGCGGTGGAGGACCTCTTGGGCGTCGAGGTGCCCAAGAGGGCCCAGTACCTCCGGGTGATCTTCTTCGAGCTCTTCCGCATCGCCAGCCACCTGGTCTGGCTGGGCACCGGCATGCTCGACCTGGGGGCGATCACGCCCTTCCTCTACACCTTCCGGGACCGCGAGATGATCCTCGACCTCACTGAAAAAACCGCCGGTGCCCGGATGCTCCCCAACTACTACACCTTCGGCGGCGTGCGCCGCGACGTCCACCCCGACTTCTTCAAGGACGTGGCCGAGTTCCTCGACTTCTTCGAAACCCGCCTGCCTGACTACTACGCCCTGGTGCTCGACTCGCCGGTCTTCCAGGCGCGGGCGGTGGGGGTGGGCGTCTTGAGCAAGGAGCGGGCCATCGCCCGCGGCGCCTCCGGCCCGGTAATCCGCGCGAGCGGCGTTCCTTACGACGTTCGCAAGGCCGAGCCCTACGACGCCTACGACGAGTTCGAGTTCGAGATCCCGACCCGCCCCGAGGGCGACGTCTACGCCCGCTTCTGGGTGCGGTTTAAGGAGATGGAGGAGTCGGTCAAGATCATCCGGCAGGCGCTCGAGAAGGTGCCCAAGGTGGGCCCCTACAAGGGCAAGGTCCCGCCCCGGGTCAAGCCCAAGGGGGCCCGCTACCGGGCGGTGGAGATCGCCCGCGGGCACCTGGGCACCTACGTGGTCGCCGACGGCAGCGAGTACCCGGTGCGCATCAAGCACCGCTCGCCGAGCTTCGCCAACCTCCAGCTCATCCCCGACCTCTTCGTCGGCGCCCGGTTCGCCGACGCGATCGCGATCCTCTCGTCCCTGGACCCGGTCTTCGGGGAGGTGGACCGATGAGCCGCATGCCGCTGCCCACCGAACGCCTGGTGCAACCGAAGCTGGTGGGCTACGACCCCACCCACCCGAGGCCCTGGCTTGAGCGCATCGCCTACGCGCTTTTCTTCTCGGCGCTTTGGGTGATGGTGGTGCTCGCCTACGGGGTGGTGCCCACCGTCTTCCGGCACTACGGCTGGCTCGAAAGCCCCTGGGGCTTCGCCGCCTACGCCGTCATCGAGGCGGTGCTCGCCTTCCTCCTGGCGGCGGTGGTGGCGCTGATCCTGATCGTCGTCCTGCGCAAGTACCTGGGCAAGGTCCAGGAGCGGGTCGGCCCCATGCACTACGGCCCCGCCGGCGTCTTCCAGACCGTCTTCGACGCGCTCAAGCTCCTGGGCAAGGAGGACTTCGCCCCGAGGAGGGTGGACTGGCTGATCTTCCGGCTGGCCCCGGCGATCGTCTTCGTCAGCGCCTTCATGCTGATGGTGGCGATCCCGGTGGCGCCCGGCTGGCTGATGGCCGACCTCGACGTCGGGCTCCTCTACATCGTGGCGGTGAGCACGCTGGGGGCCTACGGGGTGGTGCTCGGCGGCCTCTCCCAGGGCAACAAGTGGGGACTCCTCGGCGCCTTCCGCGCCGGCGCCCAGCTCGTCTCCTACGAGGTGCCGCTCGCCATCGCGCTGCTCTCGGTCGGCGTCTACTCCGGCTCGCTTCGCTTTGTGGACATCGTCGAGCACCAGTACGGGCTCTGGCACGTGGTGCCGCTCTTCATCTCCTTCGTCGTCTACCTGGTGGCCAGCATCGCCGAGCTCAAGGCCACCCCCTTCGACCTGCCCGAGGCCGAGAGCGAGATCGTCGCCGGCTACAACACCGAGTACTCGGGGATGAGCTTCGCCTTCTTCTTCCTGGCCGAGTTCGTCGAGCTCTTCCTCCTCCCCGGGTTCATGGTGCTGCTCTTCTTTGGCGGCTGGCACGGGCCGCTCTTCGGGCTCGATCCCCAAAGCTTTGCCGCCGGCATGCTGCAAAGCCTCTACTTCCTCCTGAAGGTGGCGGTCTGGGTCTGGATCTACCTCTGGATCCGGGCCACCCTGCCGCGCTTCCGCGACGACCAGCTGATGGACCTGGCCTGGAAGGGGCTCTTGCCGCTTAGCCTGGTGGGCCTGTTGGTGGCCGCGCTGCTGCGCATCTTCCTGGAGGTGCTATGAGCCTGTTCGCCGAGGTTTGGGAAGCGGTCAAGGCGGTGGCGACGGGGCTTGAGACCGTCCACAAGCGGGTGAAGCAGCCCCCGGCCACCGAGTTCTATCCCTACAAGAAGCCCGAGATTCCGCCGGTCAGCGTGCAGTTCCTCGCCCTGATCCAGGAGGAGGACGGCAGCGACCGCTGCGTTGCCTGCCTGCAATGCGAGCGGGTCTGCCCCAGCCAGGTGATCGCCATCGAGCGCAAGCGCAACCCCGAGGGGAAGGGGTTCGTCCTCGAGCGCTTCGACCTCGACTTCGCCAACTGCATGCACTGCGCCAACTGCGTCGAGGCCTGCCCGGTCTCGGCGATCGTCACCGTGGGCGAGTTCGAGCACGCGGTCTACGACATCAACCTGCTCAAGGCGGACAAGGCCTTCCTCGACCACATCGGGCACGAGGCCAAGATCTGGTACAGCCCCAAGTTCGGGGTCGAGATGCGCACCCCCGAGGGCAAGATCGTCAAGGCCCCGCCCGAGATGCAGCCCGGGGGGCTGGCCGAGCTCTTGAAGGAAGCGGAAGGGGGCGAAGAGGCATGAGCGTCCTGGGATTCGCCATTCTGGCCGGACTGATCATCGCCGGGGCGCTGGTGGTGGTGCTCTCCGAGAACATCGTGCACGCGGCGGTGGCGCTCGCGTTCACCTTCTTTTTCGTCGCCGGGCTCTACGTCCTGCTCGGGAGCCCGCTGCTCGCGGTCATCCAGTTCGCGGTCAACGCTGCCGCCATCCCCATCCTGACCCTCTTCATCATCATGACCACGCAAAGCCGCCGGATCCGACCGGCCTCCGGCGTCTTCTACCTGGTGGCGGGATTCTTGGCCCTGGTCTTCCTGGTCGGGCTCTGGGGCTACCTGGGCGCGCCCGAGACGGCCTTCCGGCCGCTTGGCCCCGAGGGGCTCGGGGTGCGGCTTCTGACCGTGACCCTGTTGCCCTTTGAGGTGGCGTCGGTGCTGCTTCTGCTCGCCATGGTGGGCGCGGTGGTGCTGGCAAGGAGGCGGGAAGAATGATCACGCTGGGACACTTTCTCGCGCTCTCCGCGGTGCTCTTCGCCATCGGACTCTTCGGCGTGATCACCCGGAGGAACCTGATCGCCGTCTTGATGTCGGTGGAGATCCTCTTGAACGCGGCCGCGATCGCCTTTGCCGCCACCGCCGCCTACAAGGACCCGGTCTTCTTCTCGGGCCAGCTTTTCGCGCTCTTCATCATGGTGGTGGCGGCGGCCGAGCTCTCGATCGGCTTCGCCATCCTCTTGAACGTCTTCCGCCATACCGGCAGCGCGGCCACCGACGTGGTCGAGGAGATGCGGGGGTGATGCGATGAGCTACCTCTACGCCAGCCATCTCTACTGGATCCCCCTCCTGCCGGCGCTCGGGTTTCTGGTGGTGATCCTGCTCGGCCGGCTCTTCAAGGGGCGCTCGGCGGGCTACTTCACCACCTTGGTGATGGCCATCGTCGCCTTCCTCGCCAGCGGCCTCCTGGTCGAGGCGTTGCAGGCCGCTCCCCAGTGGGCGGTCGAGGGGGGCGAGGCGGTGCTGGTGCGGCCGGCGCTCCCGGGCTTCCCCTTCACCTTCGACTGGAGCTGGCTTGCGATCCAGGGGGAGCGGGGCGTCCACTTCACCCTCTACGTCGACCAGCTCGGCGCCATCGTGCTCTTCATGGTGGCCTGGGCCTCGCTCTTCATCCACCTCTTCTCGATCGGCTACATGGACGGCGAGGAGCGCTACGCCACCTTCTTCGCCTACCTCCAGCTCTTCACCGCCGCCATGCTCACCTTCGTCGCCGCCGGCGACTTCTTCATCGCCCTTTTGGCCTGGGAGGTCATGGGCCTGATGAGCTACCTCCTGATCGGCTTCTTCTTCAAGAAGAAGTCGGCCCAGCAGGCGATGAAGAAGGCCTTCATCACCACCAAGTTCGCCGACCTCGGCTTCATGGTGGGGCTCTTCTGGCTCTACAAGGAGACCGGCACCTTCCAGATGGTCGAGGTGGGGCAGGCGGCCGAGCACCTGGCCGCGGGGGTGGCGCTCGCCATCGGCCTGCTTTTCTTCCTGGCGGCGATGGGCAAGAGCGCCCAGTTCCCGCTGCACGTGTGGTTGCTCGACGCCATGGAGGGCCCGACCCCGGTCAGCGCCATGATCCACGCCGCCACCATGGTGGCCGCCGGCGTCTTCCTGATGGCGCGCTTTTACCCGGTGCTCGAGGCCGGCCACGCCCTTCCCTACCTCGCCTGGGTGGGGGCGATCACCGCCCTCTTCGCCGCCGTGCTCGGCGCCGCCTTCGCCGACGTCAAGAAGATCCTGGCCTGGAGCACGGTGAGCCAGCTCGGCTACATGTTCCTGGGCCTCGGCGTCTTCGGCTGGGCGGCGGCGATGTTCCACCTGGTGGCCCACGCCTTCTTCAAGGCCCTCCTCTTCCTGGGCTCGGGCTCGATGATCCACGGCGCCAAGACCCAGGACATCTTCGAGATGAACCGCCTGGCCCGCTACATGCCCTGGACCTACGGGACCTTCCTGATCGGGGCGGCGGCGCTGATGGGCATCCCGCCGTTCGCGGGTTTTTGGTCCAAGGACCTGATCCTGCACATGGCCGAGGAACACGCCCCCCTGCTCTGGGCGATGGGCCTTGTGGCCGCCTTCTTCACCGCCTTCTACACCACCCGCCTGATCGTGATCGCCTTCCACCACCCGAGCTACGAGTCGCCCTGGAAGAAGGCGCCCTGGAACCAGGGCTGCCCGGCCTTGAACCTGGGCCCCGAGGACTGCCCGCCGGAACCCCCGCCGCCCCCGGACCACCACCCCCACGAGTCCGAGCCGGTGATGATCACGGCCCTCCTTGGCCTTGCCGTCTTCAGCGTCGCGGTGGGGCTTTGGGGCAGCCCGATCTTCGGGCAGAAGCTCCTCACCTACCTCTACGAGGGGGCGGCGCCTGAGATCCTGCCCCCCGCCAAGCTCATGGGCGGGTACCTGCTCGGCACCCTGATCGCGCTGGCCGGGCTCTTTACCGCCGTCGCCCTCTACGCCAAGGACCCCTTGAAGCAACGGCTCCCCGACCCGGTGGTGGCGGCGCTCCAGCGGCGGCTTTACATCGACGAGTTCTACTACAAGGTCGTCGCCCGCGTCGCCCAGTGGCCCACCGATCTGCTCTGGATCATCGACACCTACGTGGTCGACTTCCTGGTCGACCTCACCGGCTACGCGGTGGGGGCCTTCGGGCAGGCGCTCCGCTGGCTGAATAGCGGGAAGGTCGCCACCTACGCCGCCTACATCGTGCTCGGGGCGATCCTCTTGATCCTGGGAGGTGTGCGGTGGTAAGCCTCTTGATCTTCGTCCCCTTCCTGGCGGCGCTGGTCATCGCGCTCTTTGAAGAGGAAGACGCCGCCTTCGCCAAGCGCTTCGCCCTCGGGGTCTCGGGCGTTTTGACCCTGATCGCGCTTGGCCTCTACTTCCGCTATCCCGGCGAGGGCTTCGCCTATGCGGAGAAGCTTCCCTGGATGCCGTTTTTGGGCGCGAGCTACCACGTCGCCCTGGACGGCATCGCGCTCCCCTTCGTCGTCCTCACCGCGCTCCTCACCGTGGTCAGCGTGCTCGCCAGCTGGCGCAAGAAGGACCGCGCCTTCTTCGCCCTGCTCCTGCTCCTGGAGGGTGCCCTCACCGGCGTCTTCGCCGCCTTGGACCTGCTCCTTTTCTTCGTCTTCTTCGAGATCGTGCTGGTGCCGATGTACTTCGTGATCGCGGTCTGGGGCTACGAGGAGCGCCGCTACGCGGCGATGAAGTTCCTGCTTTACTCGCTGGTGGGCTCGGTGTTGATGCTGGCCGCGATCTTAGGCACCGCCTACTACGCCAGCGCCGAGCTCGGCAAGTTCACCTTCGACTACCTCGAGCTGCAGAAGGCGGTGCCCTCCCTGGCCTCGCTGCCGGTGGCGGCCTGGCTCTTCTGGGGCTTTGCGATCGCCTTCCTGATCAAGCTGCCCAGCTTCCCGGTGCACACCTGGCTCCCCCACGCCCACACCCAGGCGCCCACGGCGGGCTCGATCTTCCTGGCCGGGGTGCTCCTCAAGATGGGCGGCTACGGCTTGATCCGCTTCAACCTGGGGCTCTTCCCCACCGAGATGAAGCGCTTCGCCGCCGTGCTCGGGGTGCTGGCGGTGATCTCGATCGTCTACGGCGCCTACGTCACCCTGGCCCAGCGCGACCTCAAGCGGCTGATCGCGAACTCCTCGGTCAACCACATGGGCTACGTCCTGCTGGGCATCGCCTCGATGACCGCGATCGGGTTGCACGGCGCGGTCTACCAGATGGTGGCCCACGGCGTGATCACCGGGCTGATGTTCTTGATGGTGGGGCTCCTCTCCGAGCGCACCCACACCCGCGAGATCGGCGCCATGCGCGGCATCTACGCCAGCATGCCGCTGCTCGGGGGGATCTTCTGGCTGGCCCTGCTTGGGGGCCTCGGCCTGCCCGGCCTGGCGGGATTCCTGGGCGAGTTCCAGTCGCTCTGGGGCGCCTACCTCGCCGAGACCACCCGCTGGATGGTCTGGCTGGCCCTCATCGGGCTCTTGACCCTGGTGGGGGCGATGCTCTGGACGGTGCAGCGGGTGCTGCTGGGGGAGAAAGAGAAGGACTACCCCGACCTCGATCCCATCGAGCTGGCGGCGGCGGCGCCGCTGGTGGTACTGGCGGTCCTCTTGGGCCTGGTTCCGGCGCTCTTGACGCCCTGGATCGACGGTGGTATCCAGCCGCTTCTGGCCTTCATTAGGGGGCTCCTATGATCACCTTGACGATCGTGTTGCTGCTCGCGCTCGGGGGACTTGGCGTGGCCCTCGCGGCCCCGCTCTTGAAGCGGGGAAGCGGGGTGCTCGCCGGCGTTACCATGGCGATCTTTGCCCTGGCGATGATCCTGGCGGTGGCCGGTTTCAACGAGCGGGCGCTGATTTTCGGCTCGCTCGAGGCCAGCCCCCTCACCGCCCTCGCCGTCCTTCTGCTCTCCGCCGCCGGCTTCTTCGTCGCCTGGGGCAACCTCGCCCGCGGCGAGGAGCTCTGGGGCGGGCCCGGGGAGTTCTTTGCCTTCCTGCTCTGGGGGGCGCTTGGGGGCGTGCTGCTGGTGGGGTCCACCAACCTCCTGCTCTTCTTCCTGGGCCTCGAGCTCTCCGCCTACGCCACCTACGTGCTCGCCGCCTACGACCGCGACCGGAAGGAGAGCGCCGAGGGGGCGATGAAGTACCTGGTCCTGGGGGCGCTCTCCTCGGCCATCCTGCTCTATGGCTTTGCCCTCGTCTACGCCGGCACCGGCAGCATGGAGTTCGCCGCCATCCGGGCCGCCTTCCTCAAAGGGGCGCCGGCGCTCGCCCTTTTGGGGGCGCTGCTTGCGCTGGTGGGGCTCGGCTTCAAGCTGGCGCTGGTGCCCTTCCACGCCTGGGTGCCGGACGCCTACCAGGGGGCGCGGCCGGTGGCCGCCGCCTACCTGGCCTCGGCGCCGAAGATCGCGGTGGGCCTGGGGCTCGCGGCCCTCTTCGTGCGGGCCTTCGGCCCCCCGGACGCGGTCACCCAGTCCCTCTTGGTGCTGGCGCTCTTCTCCTTCGTCTTCGGCAACCTCTGGGCCCTGGCCCAGACCAACCTGAAGCGGCTCCTGGCCTACTCGACGATCGCCCACATGGGCTACCTGGCGCTCGGTCTGGCGATCGGCGGCACCTTCGGCTACGCCGCCGCCGGCTTCTACCTGCTCGCCTACCTGATCGCCGGCGGGGCGGCGTTTTTCGCCCTGGAGGCGGCCGAGGCCGCCGGCGTGCCCTCGACGATCGAAGGCTGGAAGGGGCTTTTCAAGCGGGCGCCGGGGCTCAGTGTGCTGGCCGCGATAGCCTTCCTCTCGCTGGCCGGGGTGCCGGGCCTGGCGGGCTTCTTGGCCAAGCTCTACGTCTTCGCCGCCAGCGCCAAGGTGGGGCTCTTCGCCGTCCTGGTGGTCGCGGTGCTCACCACCGTGCTCGGCTACTACTACTACTTCCGGGTGCTGCAGGCGGCCTTCCTCGAGGCCCCGAAGGAGGAGGGGCGGCTTTCGGTCAACCCTAGCCTGCTCGCCCTGCTCTTCGTGCTCGCCGGGCTCTCGATCCTCTTCGGCGTCTGGCCGGCGGGGGCGTTTTCCGGCCTGGAGCAGGCCTTTCGGGTCTTAATCGGACTCTAGGGTTTTCTCACCCTGGCGGCGTAAGCTCGGGGCGATGCGCGGAGTTTGGATCCTGGTTTTACTCCTGCCGGCGCTCGCCGCCCGCTTCGCCGCCTTCACCGTGGAGCCGGCCGGCGACCAGGTGGTGGACCTGGCCACCGGGGTGACCACCCTCCCCGAGGGCGGCCGGCTGGTGGACGCCGAGCGGGGGATTAGCCTCGAGGCCGCCTACATCGAGTACAAGGAGGGCGAGTTCGTCCGGGCCAAGAAGGCCCGGCTGGTCCAGGGCGACCTCCGCTTCCAGGCCGGCCGCCTGGAGTACGACGTCGAGAGCGAGCAGGTCGTCCTGGAAGAGGGCGTCTTCTTCTCCTCCAAGCGGCTCAAGGGCCTGCGGGCGCCCCGGGGCGTCCTCTACCTCAAGGACCAGGTGGCGGTGCTCACCGGCGGGGTGAGGAGCGAAAGTCCCGCCTTCGAGGCCGAGCAGATGGTGGCCGACACCCAGGAGGGGCTGGTGCTCCTGGTCGGCAGCTTCCGCTACCAGGACCCCGAGCTCGGGATCACCTTGAAGGGCCAGGGCCCGACCGCCCAGCTCTTGCTGCGCTTTCTGCAGGACGGCGAGGTCGAGGCCGAGACCGAGGTCCCGGCCGAGATCTACGTCCGGCTCAGCGCCTACCTCGGGGGCTAGGCTTGCGGCGACTCCTCGCCACCGCCCTCTTCCTGGGCGCGGCGCTGGCCGCCTGCGGGGACCGGCCCTACACCCTGGAGACCCCGGAGGGGCTCGCCGGCGGGGAGGCCCTCCGCTACCAAAAGGGCGTGCTCACGCTTAGCCAGGCCTGCTTCGAGGGCGAGGGCGTCGCTTTCGAGGCAAAGGTGCTCCGCTTCGACAAGAAGACCGGCGAGGTCCTCGCCGAGGCGCCCGAGGGCACCTTCCAGGGCTGGCGCTTTT
>JAMOVS010000045.1 GCA_027061845.1 Thermaceae bacterium | reverse complement strand
GCTGGGGACTCCAGATGGCGGCGGTGGCCGCCGGCGGCAAGGCGGCGAAAAACCCGAAGGGCCGCGAGTGGGGCTTCGCCAAGGACCTCACCCTCACCGAGGCGGGCAAAGACCACCCCCTGACCGAAGGCAAGCCCGAGCACTACCAGGGCTTTGAGATGCACCTCGACGAGGTCACCGAGCTGCCCGAGTCGGCGACGCTCCTTACCACCGGTCGCCACACCCGGGTGCAGGCGATCGCGGTAGAGACCGAGACCGGGAGCTTTTGGGCCACCCAGTACCACCCCGAGTACGACCCGCTGGAGTACGCCAAGCTGCTCGCCTCCCGGAAGGAGGCGATGGTGAGAGAGGGCTTTTTCCCCAGTGAAGAAGCGGTGCTCGATTACGCCAAGGACCTCGAGGCCCTCCACGAGCGCCCCTTCGACCCGGCGCTCAGGAAAAAGCTCGGGGCCGACGAGACCCTGCTCGACCCCGCGATCCGCCAGCGGGAGTTTAAAAACTGGATCACCTACCGGGTGCTTCCCCGTCGTTGAGCCCCTCGAAGACGATCTGGGAAAGGTGCCTCACCTCGACCTCGGGCCCGAAGGTGCGGGTGCCGAGGCCGAGCTGCAAAAGGCAGCCGGGGTTTTCCACCGTGAGCACCTCGGCTCCGGTCTCGGCCACCGCATGCATCTTCTTTTCCAGGATCTTCATCGAGTTCTCGGTGTGGGTGAGGTTGTAGACCCCGGCCGAGCCGCAACAATCGGTGTTCCCTTCCATCGGGCGGTAGTCGGTGGCAAAGGAGAGGATGCGCTCGGGCTCCTCCTTGACGCCTTGCGCGTGGCAGGCGTGGCAGGCGTGCTGGTGGGTGGTGGCAAAGGGAAAGCGGACCTCCTTCGGAAGCCCCACCTGGTCCAAAAACTCGGAGAATAGCCGCACCCGGCTCGAGACCCTCTCCGCCCGCTCGGCCCACTCGGGGTCGTCCTTGAAGTGCTCGGCGTATTTTTTGAGCTCGGCGGCGCAGGCGGCGCAGTCGGTGACGATGTAGTCGGCCTCGAGCTCGGCGTAGAAGGCGATGTTCTTCTTCGCCAGCCGCTCAAAGCCCAATAGGTCCCCCTCCTCGATATGGGGGGCGCCGCAGCAGGCGGTCTCGCGGGGGATCGCGACCTCAAAACCCGCCTCTTTCAGCACCCGGACCGTGGCCTCGCTGACGTCGGAGAAGATCAGGTTCATCATGCAGCCCAGGAAGAAGGCCACCTTGCCTCGGGGCTCGCTCTCGGGGACGAGCCTCTTGGGCCCGGTGAGCCTTAGCGCCAGCCGCACCGGTTTCTCCGGCAGGAGGCTTTCAGCAAAGGCAATCTTTTTGAGACCCAGGCGGTCTAAAATCCGGGTCCTTCGCATCAGGCGCTGGAGCCCTGAGCGCTGGTAGAAGACGAGCAGGAGGTTCGCCAGGTCGATCAGCAAGGGGGAATAGAAGAACGAGAGGAAAAGCCCGGTCAGGCGGTCTTTCGGCCGGCCGCCCTGGAGCGCGGCGCGGGCGTCGAGGGCGGCCTCGCCGGGCTTGACTCCGTTGGGGCAGACGGTCTGGCAGGCGCGGCAGTCGAGGCACTCATATGCCGCCTCCAATACCAGCTCCCGCTCGGTCTCGGGCACCAGCCCCTGGGCGTAGTCGGCGTAGAGCATGACCCGGCCCCGGGGACCCTCGATCTCCTCGAAGAAGAGGTTGTAGGTGGGGCAGACCGAGGTACAGAGCCCACACCGCACGCAGATCTCGGCGTCGGCGATGAGGCGGTCGAGGTTCACGAGAAAAGCTTAGCAGTACGTGGTACGTGGTGCGTAGTACGTAGTAAGTTCCTCGAACCACACACCACGAACTACGAACTACGCACTACGCACTAAGTAATCTTCCCATGACAATGCTTATACTTCTTCCCGCTCCCGCACCAGCAAGGGTCGTTGGGGCCGAGCTTCTTCTCCTTCTTGACCGGTTTCGGCTTGGCCTGCTCCTTCTCCGGCCGCCCGGCCTGGGCGGCGGCGCCGCCCGGCTTCTTGGGCACCGGCACGTAGACCTGGGGCTTCGGCGGCTCGGTGTCCACCTGCAGGCGGAAGAGGAACTTGGTGGACTCCGACTTGATGAAGGCGATCATCTCGTTGAAGAGCCGCGTCGCCTCGAACTTGTACTCCTGGAAGGGGTCCTTCTGGGCGTAGGAGCGGAGCCCGATGCCCTGGCGCAGGACGTCGAGGTTGTGCAGGTGCTCCTTCCAGGCCGAGTCCACGATCGAGAGGATCACGAACCGCTCCACCGCCCGCATCACCGGCGGGGTGAGCTCTTCCTCGCGCTTTTCGTAGGCCTCGAGGGCGTAGTTGACGACCTCCTCGATCGCCTCCTCGGCCTTCAGGCTCCGGAGCTTCTCGAAGTCGAAGTCCTCGAAGGCGGGCACGAAGTCGAGGAGGGCGGTACGGAGCCCGGCCAGGTCCCAGTCCTCGGGGTGGATCTGGGGGTTTAAGAAGTTCTCGGCGAGGCCGGCCACGGTGTCCTCGACCATGGCCAAGGCCGCCTCCTTGACCTCCTCGTCCTTACCCAGGAGGACCTTCCGGCGCTGGGCGTAGATCACCTCGCGCTGGCGGGCCATTACGTCGTCAAACTGCAGCAGCTGCTTGCGGATGGCGAAGTTCCGGTCCTCGACCCGGCGCTGGGCCCGCTCGATGGCGTTGGTGACCATCTTGTGCTCGATCGGCTCGGAGTCGTCGAAGCCCATGCGGTCGAGCATCGAGACCACCCGGTCGGAGGCGAAAAGCCGCATCAGGTCGTCGTCGAAGGAGACGTAGAAGCGGCTCGAACCGGGGTCGCCCTGGCGGCCCGAGCGGCCCCGGAGCTGGTTGTCGATGCGGCGGGACTCGTGGCGCTCGGTGCCGATGATGTGGAGGCCACCCGCCTCCTTGACCCTTTCCTCGTCCTCCTCGACCTCGCGCTTGATCTTCTTGATCTCCTCGATCAGCTCCTCGGGGATGCCGAGCTTCTCGGCGAGCTCCCGGGCCTCGTCCTCCTTCTCCATGAGGAGCTTCTTGACGAAGAGCTCGACCTCCCACTCGTAGCGGTTGAACCCGTGCTTTTCGAGGAGTCCCGCAGCCAGGAACTCGGCGTTGCCGCCGAGCTTGATGTCGGTGCCCCGGCCGGCCATGTTGGTGGCGATGGTGACGGTCTTGGAGCGGCCCGCCTGGGCGACGATCTCGGCTTCCTTCTCGTGGTACTTGGCGTTCAGCACCTGGTGCGGGATGCCCTTTCGGACCGTGCTCAGGGTGTGCACCGCGATCCGGAAGTTCTCCCAGGCGTAGGCCAGGTTGCCCTTGGTCCCCTCGAAAAGGGGCTCAAAGCGCTTGAGGTCTTCGTCCTTGAGGGCCGCCGGGCGCTTCAAGAGTTTCTTGAGCTCGTCCCACTCGCCCCCGGACTTGCCCTTGAGCTCCTTCTTCAGGGCCTCGACCCGCTGCTCCAGGCGGGGCAGGTAGTGCCGGGGCTCTTTCAGCATCATTGAGAGCCGCTCGGACTTCTCGATCGAGATCGTGCCCACCAGCACCGGCTGGCCGCGCTCGTACTTCTCGGCGATCTCCTCCACCACCGCCAGGAACTTGCCCCGCTCGGTGCGGTAGACCTGGTCGGGGTGGTCGACCCGGATGACCGGCTTGTTGGTGGGGACGACGATCACGTCCATCCCGTAGATCTCCTGGAACTCCTTCTCCTCGGTCTTGGCGGTGCCGGTCATGCCCGCGGTCTTGTCGTAGAGCCGGAAGAAGTTCTGGTAGGTGATGGTGGCCAGGGTCTGGTTCTCCCGCTCGATCTTGACGCCTTCCTTGGCCTCGATCGCCTGGTGCAACCCCTCGCCGTAGCGCCGGCCCGGCATCAGGCGGCCGGTGAACTCGTCGACGATGATCACCTGGCCGTCCTTGACGATGTAGTCGCGGTCCTTGAAGTAGAGCTCCTTGGCCCGGATCGCCTGGATCAGCATGTGGGCGATCTCCATGTTCTCGGGGCTGAAAAGCCCCTTGATGCCGAGGAGCTTCTCCGCCTTCTCGATGCCGCGCTCGGTGAGCTGGACGTGCTTCTGCTTTTCGTCGATGGTGTAGTCGCCGGTGGGCTCCTTGTCCTTCTCGCCGGGCTCGGGCATCTCGCCGCGCTCGAGCTTCTTGGCGATCTCCGCCATCTTGTAGTAGAGGTCGGTGGCCTTCTCGGCGGGACCGGAGATGATCAGCGGCGTGCGGGCCTCGTCGATCAGGATCGAGTCCACCTCGTCGACGATCGCGTAGTGCAGCGGGTGGTCGTGGCGGAGCACCAGCTGGTCCGGCGAGAGCGCCATGTTGTCGCGGAGGTAGTCGAAGCCGAGCTCGGAGTTGGTGACGTAGGTGACGTCGGAAAGGTAGGCCTCCCGCCGCTCCGGGGGCGGGGTATCGTGCTGGATCGCCGCCACCTTGAGCCCGAGGCCCTTGTAGACCGGGGCCATCCACTCGGCGTCGCGGCGGGCCAGGTAGTCGTTGACCGTGACCAGGTGCACGCCCTTGCCGGTGAGGGCGTTCAGGGCCACCGCCAGGGTGGCCACCAGGGTCTTGCCCTCGCCGGTCTTCATCTCGGCGATGCGGCCCTCGTGGAGCACGGCACCGCCGATCAGCTGCACGTCGAAGTGGCGCATCCCGAGGTAGCGCTTGGCCGATTCCCGGGTCAGGGCGAAGACCCGGGGAAGGAGCTCGTCGAGCGGCTTGCCGCCCTCCTGGTGCTCGCGGCGGAGTTTCTCGTACTCGGCGGCGAGATCCTCGATCTTCTCGATTTCGGGCTCGAGCGCGTTGACCGGTTCGACCACGGTCCGGTAGTAGCGCTGGATCTCGCGCTCGTTGTTGTCAAAGATTTTCTTGAGAATTCCCAGCATAAGCCTCGCCTATTCTACGTCCAAAGCGTGAGAAGCCTCGGATAAGGGAGCGTAGGGCCTGGCCTCCAAGGTCCAGGGGGAGGGCGGCTGGCCCCGGCGGATGCGTTTTAGGGCCGCGAGCGCCACCATCGCACCGTTGTCGGTGGCGAGCTCAGGGGGCGGAAGGTAGAGCTCGAGGCCGGTCTCCTCCAGCCGCCGCCTGAGCCGCTCGTTGGCCGCCACCCCGCCGGCGACCACCACCTTCTTCCGGCCGAGCGCCCGCGCCGCCCGGGCCACGGTCTCCACCAGGCTCTCGACCACCGCCCGCTCGAAGCTCGCCGCCAGGTCCTCCTTCTTGTAGCCCTTTTCCAGAAACCGGGCGGCCGCGGTCTTGAGGCCGGAAAAGCTAAAGTCGTAGCCCTTTTGCCCCTTCATGGGGACGGGAAAGGGCACCGCCCGCGCGTCGCCCTTTTTCGCGAGCTCCGCGATCCTTGGCCCCCCGGGGTAGCCGAGGCCGAGGAGCCTCGCCACCTTGTCAAAGGCCTCGCCGGCGGCGTCGTCGCGGGTGGCGCCCAGAAGCCGGTACTCGCCCTCTTTGGGCACGTCGAAGAGGTGGGTGTGGCCGCCGGAGGCAAGGAGGGCGAGGTAAGGGGGCTCGAGCTCCCCCGCCGCCGCCAGGTGGGCCTCGAGGTGGTGGATCCCGTAAAAGGGTACCCCGAGGCCAAAGGCCAGCCCCTTGGCGTAGGAGAGCCCGACGAGGAGCGGCCCCACCAGGCCGGGGCCGTAGGTGGCGGCGACCGCGTCGAGATCCCGGGCCTCGACCCCGGCCTCCCGGAGCGCGGTTTCCACCAACCGGTCGATCACCCGGGTGTGCTCCCGGGAGGCGTACTCCGGCACCACCCCGCCAAACTCGGCGTGAAGTTCGGTCTGGGAGGCCACCACGTTGGCGAGCACCTCGCCGTCCCGGACGACACCGACCCCGGTGTCGTCGCAGGAAGTGTCGATGCCTAGAAGGATCACCGGCCCGCCATTCTACCAGGCCGAGGGCCTAGGATAGGGAGTATGGAAGTCTTAAAGGAATGGCCGATCCGGCTGCAGCTGGTGCGCACCAAGCGGGGGGCGATCCTGCACCGCATCGTGGTCAGCAAGGATCACTTCTTCCTGGAGCAAAATCCCTTGAAGGAAAGCCGCTTCGGCGTCGCCTACCGCAGGATCAAGGCGGTCTTCCCCGAGTTCTACATGTTCTGGGAGTTCAAGGACGGCGACTACACCGGCCGGCTGCTCACCGGGGCCTTCCTGGAAAAGGAAGAGATCGTCGACTTCATCGACCGCGTCTTGAAGGGCGAGACCAGCTACAAGGACTACCCCGACCTGCGCGAGCGCGAGGAATGACGCTCGAGGACTACCACCGCCTCCGCACCGTCCCCACCCCCTACGGACCGCTCTTTACGAAACCCGGGGCCCGGGGCTTCCCCGACCCCCGCTACCAGCTCCTGGCCGAACTCCCCGAGATCCCCTCCGGCGCCCGGGTGCTCGATCTGAATCCGGGAGTGGGTCTTGCCGCCTTCGCGCACGCCCGAAAGGGCGCGTCGGTGGAGGCGATCGAGGGCAGCCGGGCGGCCTTCCGGGCGCTCGCCGAGAACGCCCGGGCAGCCGGCTTCAAGGCTCGAGTCGGCCTCCCCTGGGAAGCAAAGGAAGAAGCCTTTGACGCCCTGCTCCTCGCCCTCCCCGCCGAGCGCGGCACCCGCTACGTCCAGGCCGCCCTCGCCGCCGCCGGCCGGGCGCTCAAACCCGGCGGTCTGCTCTGGATCGCGGGGAGCAAGAAAAAGGGCTTCGACCGCTACTTCAAGGAGGCCAAACGCGAGATCGGCTACGGCCGCGTCGAGCGGCGCGAGGGCCCTTACCGCCTGGCCGTCTTGCAAAAGGAAAAGGACCCCGAGCTTCCGCCCCTGTGGCGGGATTTCGAGGCCGAGCTCCGCGGCCACAGGCTACGCTTTAAAACCCTGCCGGGCGTCTTCTCGGAAGACGGCGTCGACCCCGCCAGCCGGTTGCTGCTGGAGACGCTCCCGCCCCTCTCCCCCGAGGACCGCGTCCTCGACCTCGGGGCCGGCTACGGCGCGTTGAGCCTGCCGCTCGCCGCCGAGGGGGCCGCGGTCACCGGCCTCGAGGACGAGCTCGCCGGCCTTCGCTCGCTGGCGGAAAGCGCCCGGGAAAACCACCTCCCGGTCCGGGCCCTCCACTCCGACGTCGACGAAGCCTTGACCGGAGACGAGAAATTCACTATCGTGGTAACGAATCCCCCCTTCCACGTTGGGGGGAGCGTCGTTTTGGACGTGGCCAAGGCATTCGTGCACGCGGCACACCGGCACCTGGACAAGGGTGGAAGGTTCTACCTCGTGGCCAATCCCTTCCTAAAGTACGAACCCCTGATCGAAAGCCTCTTCGGCAACGTAGAAACGCTGCGCGCGGACCGCTTCAAGGTCCTCGCGGCCACCCGCTAAAGGGGGAAGCATGGGCGAAAAGGAAAGCACCGTGGAAACCAGCGTGCTCGAGAACAAGACGGTCCAGAAACTGCTCAAAAAAGGTAAGAAAACCGGCGCCCTCTCGGAGGAAGAGGTTCGGGCGGCGATGGAAGAGGCGATGCCCGAGCTCGAGGACGACGCCTTCGAGGAGTCCTTCGAGGAGGTCCTCGACTACCTCGAAGGCGAGGGCGTCGACGTCGTCGCCGAGGACGAGGGGGAGGAGCTGGAGCTGGAGGAGGAGGAAGAGGTCCTGCCCACCCGGGTCTCCACCTCCGACCCGGTGCGCCAGTACCTGCACGAGATCGGCCAGGTCCCCCTGCTGACCCTGGAAGAGGAGGTGGACCTCGCCCGCCGGGTGGAGGAGGGCGAGGCCGCGATCCAGAAGCTCGCCGAGTTCACCGGCCTCGACCCCGACACCATCCGCGAGGTGATCCGCGCCCAGGTGCGCCACGGCGGCCGGGTGCCCCACATCCCCGGGGTCGACAAGCCGGTGGACGAGAAGCTCATCGAGGAGGTGGACAAAAAGCTCCGCGCCCTCCCCAAGGACAAGAAGCGCTACCTCCACATCGCCCGGGACGGCGAGCTCGCCCGCATCCACCTGATCGAGGCCAACCTCCGCCTGGTGGTCTCGATCGCCAAGAAGTACACCGGCCGCGGGCTTTCCTTCCTGGACCTGATCCAGGAGGGCAACCAGGGCCTGATCCGGGCGGTGGAGAAGTTCGAGTACCGCCGCCGCTTCAAGTTCTCCACCTACGCCACCTGGTGGATCCGCCAGGCGATCAACCGGGCGATCGCCGACCAGGCCCGCACCATTCGCATCCCGGTGCACATGGTGGAGACGATCAACAAGCTCACCCGCACCGCCCGCCAGCTGCAGCAGGAGCTCGGCCGGGAGCCCAGCTACGCCGAGATCGCCGACGCCATGGGCCCGGGCTGGGACGCCAAGAAGGTCGAGGAGACCTTCAAGATCGCCCAGGAACCGGTCAGCCTCGAGACCCCGATCGGCGACGAGAAGGACTCCTTCTACGGCGACTTCATCCCCGACGAGCACCTGCCCTCGCCGGTGGACACCGCCGCCCAGAGCCTGCTCTCCGAGGAGCTGGAAAAGGCGCTCTCCAAGCTCTCCGAGCGCGAGGCGATGGTGCTAAAGCTCCGGAAGGGTCTGATCGACGGTCGCGAGCACACCCTCGAAGAGGTCGGCGCCTACTTCGGCGTCACCCGCGAGCGCATCCGCCAGATCGAGAACAAGGCGCTCCGCAAGCTCAAGTACCACGAGTCCCGCACCCGCAAGCTCCGCGACTTCCTGGACTGACCCCGCCGGCGGGGAAGGCCGGGGTAGGATGGCAAAAATGGAACTGATTACCACCTACGCCAACATCCCCCTGGAGATGCACAAGGGGGACGGCCAGGGGCTGCTGATCGTCTACCCCGGCCTGCACTACCCGCCCTGCTACCCCCTCCTCTACTACGCGCGCAAGGCGGCCCTCTCCCAGGGCTGGGACGTGCTCGCGATGGAATACGACCTGCGGGTGGTGCCCCGGGGGAAACGCGGGGTCTGGCTGGAGGAGGTGGCCCAGACCTCGCTGAACTGGGCCGCCGAGCGGGCCCCCAAGCTGGCGCTGGTGGGCAAGTCCCTGGGAACCGCCATGCTCGCCCTCGCCCCCGTCGAGACGCTTACGATCCCCTGGGGCCGGGTCTGGATCACGCCGCTGGTGCGGAGGACGACGGTCCGGCGGGCACTGGCCCGGGAAACCCACGGCCTGGCCTTCGCCGGCAGCCGGGACGGCTACATCTCGGCCGAGGCCTGGCAGGAGCTGGCCCACCCGGGCCTGCGGCAGGTCTGGCTCGAGGGCGCCGACCACCGGCTCGAGGAGGACGACCCCCTGGCCTCCCTGCAACACCTTTCCCGCTACGCCCAGGAGCTCGGGGAGTTCCTGCGCCTGATCGCCTAGGGCTCCAGCGCCATCAACCGCAGCCGGATGGGACCGGTGGTGGTAATCCGGTCGTCGGCGACGATCGCGGCCACCACCCGCCGGCCCTGGTGGGCCTTGAGGAACTGGATCAACGCCTGATCGGAAAGCCGCGCCGCCGCCAGCCGGTTGGGCGGCACCCCGAGCCGGAGCAGCCGCTCCTCCGCCCGGCGGCGCAGCTGAACCAGGCGCTCGAGGGCCTCGACCCGGTCCTCCGGGAGCTCCCCCTTGGCCAGGATCGCCCCCCGTTCGAAGAGCGTCCGGGAGGGAACGTAGCGGGCCTTGACCCGGAGCTTGCCGTCGGGACCCACCCCGGCGACCACG
Organism: Thermaceae bacterium; assembly: GCA_027061845.1. Classification (GTDB taxonomy): domain Bacteria; phylum Deinococcota; class Deinococci; order Deinococcales; family Marinithermaceae; genus WFXV01. The sequence goes on along the minus strand of JAMOVS010000045.1, from coordinate 2,430 downwards.
ATCTGGATCAACCCCGGGGGCTTCCAGCCCCGGGTCTCGGTCGCCGGCGGCGAAAGCGGCGGAAGCCCCATGATCTTGGCCCGGCTCTTGGCCTGGCGGAAGGCCCGCTCGAGCTCCTCCCGGGGGTCCTCGCCCCGGCTCAAGTAGACCTCGGCCAGGACCTCGCCCTCGACCACCTGGGAAAACCCCTCCAGGATCCAGCTGCTCTTCTTGGCGAGCTCGGCCACCTGCCCCTTCAGGCGGGCCGCCTCCATGCGGCTCTGGTCGAGCTGGCGGACCAGCGCCTCGTTTTGGTTCTGCAGAATCAGGTTGCGCTTTTCCAGCTCCGAGCGCAGCGCGTTCAGCTCCGCCAGGTCCCCTTGCAGGGTGCGGTAGCGGCGCTCCAGCTCGAGCACCTCCGCCGCCAGGCGTTCCTGGGTGGCCTTCAGCTCTGCCAGCGCGTCCATCGCCTCCTTGGCCCGCTTCTCGGCGTCGGCGCGGGCCACCTTCAGGTTCTGGATCTCGCCGCGGAGCCTTTCCTCGGCGGACTGCAACCGTTCCAGCTCGGCCTTGGTGCGCTCGGCCTCCTCGGTGATCGCCTGCAGTCGCTCGGTCTTCTCCGCCAGCTCGCGCTTGGCCTGGGAGAGGCGGGCCTCGAGCTCCGCCCGTTCCGCCTCCAACCGTTCAAGCCGGGCCTCGTTGGCGGCGAGGCGCTGGGAGAGCTCGCGCTCGCGGGCCCGCAGCCGCTCCTCCTCGGCGAAGGCCCGGGCCGCCTGGGCCTTCAGGTTCTCCACCTGCTCGGTCAGCCGTTCCCGCTCCCGCAACAGGGCGTCCCGCTGGTGGCGAACCTGCTCCGCCTGGAGAATGGTCTCCCGCGCCCCCCGCACCAGCAGCATGAAGGCGCCGAAGACCACCAGGGCCACCACCATGCCCGAGAGCACCGCGACCACCAGCCCGGTGGTCCGGGGCCGGAGGCCAAAAAGCCGCAGGTGCCGGCGCCCCACCCGGCGTCCGATCACGTCCCCGGCGTAGGCGATCAGCCCGCCGAGGAGCACCAAGAAGAGGACGATCGCCGCCAGGTTCATCAGAGCTCGAACTCATCCCCCAGGTAGTAGGCTCGCGCCCCGGTGTCACGGGCGAACTCCTCGGGGCTGCCGTGAAAGACCACCTGGCCGTCGTACATCAGGTAGACCCGGTCGGTGATCGCGAGCGTCTCCCGCACCGAGTGGTCGGTGATGAAGATCCCCACCCCCCGGCGGGCCCTTAGCTCCTCGATCAACCGCTGGATCTCGCGGACGCTCTTGGGGTCGACGCCGGTGAAGGGCTCGTCGAGCAGGATGAAGTCGGGGTCGGTGGTCAGCGCCCGGGCGATCTCCAGCCGCCGCCGCTCACCGCCCGAGAGGGTGTAGGCGTACTTGTCCTTGAGCCGGGAGAGCCCGAACTCCTCGAGCAAGCCCAGGGCGATCTCGAGTCGCTGCTTCCTGGGGAGGGGCCGGTGCTCCAGGATGGCGAGCAGGTTCTCGAGCGCGGTCATGCGCCGGAACGCGGAAGGCTCCTGGGGCAGGTAGCCGAGTCCCATCCGCGCCCGCTTGTACATCGCCAGCCGGGTGACGTTCTGCCCCCGGAGCTCGATCTCCCCGGCGTTGGGCCGGATGAAGCCGACCACCATGTAGAAGGTGGTGGTCTTCCCCGCCCCGTTGGGGCCAAAGAGGGCGACGATCTCGCCCCGGCCGAGCTCGAGGTCCACCCCCCGCACCACCTCGCGGCGGCCGTAGCGCTTTTTGAGCCCCCGCGCCACCAGCCGGGCCCGCCGGGCTTCGTCTACCAGGCTCGCGGCACTCACGTCCCCGAGGCTAACACGGTGGGCTTAGCCGGGCATGAGCTAGGCTAAGGGTGTGCGCCTCGTCGGTTGGTTTTTGATCCTGCTCGGAGTCATCCTGCTCTGGCCGCTGGGCGGGCTCTTGGCCTTCGTCCTCGGCCTGGTGCTGCTGGTCCTGGGCCTGGTGCTGACCCCCATCCTCCTGATCCTGGCCGCGGTCCTGCTGCCCTTGGTGCTCGCGCTGACCCTCGGGATCGCGCTCTTAAAGCTCCTTTGGCCGGCGGCCCTGATCGCGGTGGGGGTCTGGCTGGTGTTGCAGGAAAGGAGCAAGGGCGAAGATGCGGGCTAGGTTGGCGCTGGGCGGCGGCGGCGTCCGGGGGTTCTTCCACCTCGGGCTGCTCTCGGAACTCCAAAAGGCAGGGGTCGAGATCGAAGCGCTGGCGGGCACCTCGGCCGGCGCCCTGGCGGCGGCGGCCTACGCCTTTGGCCTGCCGCTGGAGGTCGAGCCCATCCTCGAGGCCACCAAGGACCCCGAGCTGCTCCGGCTCTCCCACGCCGGGCGCCTTCAAAGCGGCATCCTGCTGCTCCGGGGCCTGCGGAAGCCGGCGCTCGCCAGCAACCACCGCTACCGC
>JAMOVS010000044.1 GCA_027061845.1 Thermaceae bacterium | reverse complement strand
CGCTCGTCGGCGTAGTCCTTGGCGATGTCGAAGGCGGCCTGGGCGATGCCCGTCGCCTGGGCGGCGATCCCGATCCGGCCCGAGTCGAGCCCGGAAAGGGCGTGGGAAAGGCCCTTATGCACCTGGCCCAGGACCTGGTCGTCGGGCACGAAGACCTCCTCCAGCCGCACCTCGCCGGTGTGGGCGGCGTGCAGCCCCATCTTGGCCTCGGGCGGACCGAAGGAAAGCCCCGGGGTTTCTTTCTCGAGCAAAAAGGCGGTGATCTCGGTGCGGCCCTCGCCGGTGCGGGCCATGACCACGTAGAGGTCGGCCTGACCGGCCGAGGTGATCCAGGCCTTGGTGCCGTTGATTACCCAGCCCCCCTGGACCCGCTCGGCCTTGGTCTTGATCGCGGCGGGGTCGGAGCCGGCCTGGGGTTCGGTGAGGGCGAAGGCGCCGAGCCAGGCCCCTTCCGCCAAGGGGACCAGAAAGCGCCGCTTTTGCTCCTCGGTGCCGAAGGCGAGCAGCATCGACTGGGGCAGGCCGCTGGTCACCGAGACGATCACCGCCACCGAGGGGTCGGCGTAGGCGATCTCCTCGATGGCGAGCGCCCAGCTCACCGCGTCCATGCCGGCGCCGCCATAGGTCTCCGGGGTGAGCATGCCCAGGATGCCGAGTTCGGCGAGTTTTTTGAGCTCGGGCCAGGGAAAGGCCCCGGAGGCGTCGTACTCCGGGGCCTTGGGCCAGAGCTCCTCGCGGGCGAAGGCCCGCACCGTGTCCCTTACCAGGCGCTGTTCGTCGGTCAGGGGCAGCATCGAACCTAGCGTATCACGCCCCCGCCGACGAAAAAGCGTTAGGCTTCGCCGAGCTCGGCCTTGATCGCGCGTTCCAGGGCCTCGAGGTCGAAACGGCTCTCCGGCGCCACCCCCACCGCCAGCGCGATCTCGGCGGCCAGTGCCCTAAAGCGGGCCTCGTCCTGCTCGGCGAGCGCCCGGAAGGCGGCGTTGATCTTTTCCAGCGTGTCCCTAAGAATCCGCTCTACCTCGGCCCGCTTTTTCTCAAGCAGCTCCAGGGCCTTTTCCCGGTCCACCTCGACGCAGAGCCGGCCGGTCTTCAAAAACACCCGCCGGTCCTGGGGCAGGCCCTTTAAGAGCTCGATCTCCCGCTGGAGGGCTCTCAGTCCGAGATCCATGGTTTCCCCCGAAAGGGGCAAGGCGGCGGGGAACCCGCCGCCTTGCCCTGGGCCTTAGGAGGCCTTCTCGCCCTTTTGCTCCCCGGCGAGGAGGCTCTCGGCCCGGGTGTAGAGGGCCGCGATGGCCTCTTCGAGCACCCGGCGCTGGTCGCGGAGGGCAAGCACCTGCTTTTGCAGGTACTCGATCGCCTCCTCGTAGGGGAGCTCCACCGAGAGGTTGCCGCCGATGCCGATGACCACCTCCTCGACGTCCTCCACCTTGGCCTCGACCTGGACCATCGAGCCGACCGGGATCAAGAGCGCCTTGCCCTTGCCCAGGTCCTTGATGGTGGCGAGCGTCGCCTGGGTGGCCTGCAGCTCGGCGATGGTCTGGTTGATCACCGTGATCTCGGTCCGGAGGGCCTCGATCTGGGCGATCAAGCTGCGGAGCTCCTCCTCAGCGGTCCGGACGTCCTGCTTCTTCTTCGCCATCGCGCCACCTCCTTTCTGAGCTGACTTTTAGCTCAGACAATCTTAGTCTAGCACGCTGATAAA
>JAMOVS010000043.1 GCA_027061845.1 Thermaceae bacterium | reverse complement strand
TGATATGCCGGGCGAGGATCACCCGCTGGATCTCGTTGGTGCCCTCGTAGATCTGGTTGAGCTTGACGTCCCGGAGGAGCTTTTCCACCGGGAAGTCGTTGACGTAGCCGTAGCCGCCGTGGATCTGAATCGCTTCATTGGCGGCGTCGAAGGCGATCTCCGAGGCGTAGGCCTTGGCGATCGCCGAGGCGTAGATGTGGCGGGGGTCGTTTTGGTCGGCGAGCCAGGCGGCGTAGTAGGTGTACATGCGGGCGGTCTCCAGCCCGATCATCATGTCGGCGAGTTTGAACTGGATGGCTTGGAAGTCGATGATCGGGCGGCCGAAGGCCTCCCGCTCCTTGGCGTACTTGGCCGCCTCTTCAAGCGCCCGCCGGGCCACCCCCACGCTGCCCGCCGCCACTGGGATGCGGGTTTTGTCCAGGGTGAGCATGGCGATCTTGAAGCCCGCGCCCTCCTCGCCGAGGCGGTTTTCCACCGGGACCTTGACGTCCTCCAGCACCATCTCGTGGGTGGGGGCGGCGCGCTGACCCAGCTTGCCGTGGATCTTGTTGAAGGAAACCCCTTCCCGGTCCCGCTCGACCACCAGGGCGACCACCCCTTTGTGCCGGAGCTCGGGGTCGAAGGTGGCGAAGACCACCGTCCAGTCGGCCTCGGCGGCGTTACTGATCCACATCTTGGTGCCGTTTAGCACGTAGTGGTCGCCCACCCGCTCGGCCCGGGTCTTGAGCGCGGCGGCGTCGGAGCCGTTTCCGGGCTCGGAAAGGGCGAAGGCGGCGAGGGAGGGCTTTTCGGTAAGCGGTCTTAAAAAGCGCTCTTTTTGCTCGGCGTTTCCCGCGAGGAGCACCGGGGTGATGCCGAGCTCGCTGGCCATCGGGATGGTGTAAAAGCCCATGTCGGCCCAGCCGAGCTCCTCGCCGATGATCACCTCTTCCACCAGGCCGAGCCCGAGCCCCCCGTTCTCCTCGGGGATGCTGACGTTCAAAAGACCGATCTCGTAGAGCTTTTCGATAAGCGGCCAGGGAACCTCTTCCTTCTCGTCGTACTCCTTGGCCACCGGCGCGACCTGTTCCCGCGCGAAGCGGCGGGCCAGCTTTTGCAGCTCGATCTGCTCTTCCGTAAGTGTGAAGTCCAGCGCCATCGTCACCTCCCGGCCGGGCCCATCTTTGACTCAGTATAAGTTTTTGGCCCGGGTCTGCAAGCCCGGACCTATCGTAACGCTTTTCTTTCTAGCCGGCGAAAAAGCGTGGGCAAGACGAAGGTCCCCAGGGATCGTGCTACATTGGGGCTAGGCGTGGTAGACGCCGAAAGAGGGTCCCCTCCTTCGGGGCAGGGTGAAATTCCCGACCGGCGGTGAAAGCCCGCGAAGCCCGAAAGGGCCCGACCCGGTGGAATTCCGGGGCCGACGGTGAAAGTCCGGATGGGAGAAGGAGGTGAGGCGGAGCCTGGCTCCGCTTTGCGGTGGATACGCTTACGGAATACGATCGGCGTTTCCTGGAACGTGCGCTGGCCCTGGCCGAGCGGGCCCGGGGGCACACCCACCCCAACCCGCTGGTGGGGGCGGTGTTGGTCAAGGACGGAAAGATCGTTGGGGAGGGTTACCACGAGCGGGCGGGACTGCCCCACGCCGAGGCGGTGGCGTTGGCTGCCGCCGGCGAGGCTGCCCGGGGGGCGACTGCCTACGTGGGCCTCGAGCCCTGCGACCACACCGGCCGCACCCCGCCCTGCTCGCTGGCGCTGATCCGGGCCGGGGTCTCCCGGGTGGTGATCGCCGCCCGGGACCCCAACCCCGTGGCCGCGGGCGGGGCACTGAGGCTAAAAGGCGCCGGCGTTCCGGTGGTAGAGGCGGGCTGGGAGGCGCGGGTTCGCGAGCAAAACCTCGCCTTCTTCACCGCGGTGGAAAAAAAGCGCCCCTTCGTGCGCTTTAAGGCCGGCGCCACCCTGGACGGCCGGGTGGCGGAGGCGGGCGGCAGGAGCCGCTGGATCACCGGGCCCGCCGCCCGCCGGGTGGCCCACGCCTTTCGCCAGGAGGCGGCGGCGATCATGGTGGGGGTGGGGACGGTGCTCGCCGACGACCCCCTGCTCACCACCCGCGAGCCCGACTTCCGCCCCTTCCCCGAGATGAAGGAACCCCCGCCCTTGAAGGATCCCCTTCCCGTCGTCTTCGACACCGAGGCGAGAACGCCGCCCGGGGCCAAGGTGGTGGCCCGGGGGGCGCTCGTTCTCGTGGGTGAGGGGGCGCCGGAGGACCGGATGGAGTCGCTCCGGGCCGCGGGAGCCGAGGTCCTCGAACTCCCCCGGGACGAGGCGGGGAAGGTCTCGGTGCCGGCGGCGCTTCGCGCCCTTTTTGAGCGCGGGCTCACCTCGCTCTTGCTCGAGGGCGGCCCCCGGATCGCCGGAGCGTTTTTCCGGGCAGGAGCGGTGGACCGGGTCTCGCTCTTTTTGGCCCCGAAGTTCCTCGGCGAGGGGCGGGGGCTGGTCGAAGGGTTTGCCCCGGGGCTCGAGGAGGCGCCCCGGTTCGAGGTGCTCCGCACGGAGTGGCTGGGCGAGGATCTTTGGCTGGAACTTGAACCAAAGGAGGTGGCCTAGGTGTTTACCGGGCTGGTGGAAGAGGTGGGGCGGGTCCTCGAGGTCCGTCCGGGCCGGCCCACCTGGGTGCGGATCGGGGCCGGGAAGGTGCTCGAGGACACCCAGGTGGGCGACTCGATCAGCGTCTCCGGCGCCTGCCTGACCGCGGTCGAGCTCTTTCCCGACTCGTTTGCGGTCGAGCTCGCCGAGGAGACGCTCCGCCGCACCGCTCCCCGCTGGCGGGCGGGGGCGCGGGTCAACCTGGAGCGGGCTTTGAAGGTGGGCGACCGCCTCGGCGGCCACTTCGTCACCGGTCACGTGGACGGGGTGGGCCGGGTGGTGCGCTTCGACCGGCGGCCGGGGGCGACCGACCTCTTCATCGAGGTGCCAAAGGGCTTGGAGAAGTACGTGGCCGAGAAGGGCTCGATCGCGGTGGACGGGGTGAGCCTCACCGTGGTTTCGGTCAGGGATCGGGTCTTCTCCGTGACGCTGATCCCCCACACGCTGGAGGCGACCACC
>JAMOVS010000042.1 GCA_027061845.1 Thermaceae bacterium | reverse complement strand
AGGGCGTAGATGGAGAGCTGGTAGGCGAGGAAGAGGGCGAGGAGGGTTTTCCAGCTCAGTTGGGGAAGGTTCGGAGACATGGTCATGCTCTCTTACTGGTTACACGGCGGAAGCGGATGGTCTACGTTCCATGTGGAGAAGTGGTCCGCCCGGAACTTCACGAAAAGCTTCCCGTAGTTGGGGTCGGTTCGAACCCGTTCTTCATCTGACTCGGGAACGGGCTGAAAGCTAGCATTGACCACCACACCGGTGCCCCTGCGTACCCAGACGTCTCGTTCTTCGTCGAAAAGATACATGGGCACTTCGTAAAGGCCATTTTCCGGGCTGATATCGCGTAGATAATAACGATGGGTGTTGGGGATATTGAAGTAGACGGTTATCGGCCTGTCCAGAACGGCGACTTGCTGGCCGCTGGGGTCCTTAGCGGTAACAAACAGGAACCCATTGGATAGGATCTTGTTTCCGTCGGCGTCGCGGTAGTTTCCCGGGAAAAAAGGCCGGTCGAATTCGGGGTCGAAGGCATGGGCCCACACGTGGGCGAAACGACCCTCCGAATCCTCGATCTTCACGTTTCCGAATGCGTCAAGCCAGGAGTCTTGGTGTTTTTGCAGCTCGATGTCGGACGGATCGGCGAACGATATTTGGGGTACGTAGGCGTAGCGGTCTTTGGATACTGTCACGCGCTTTGCCAGCCGCAGTTCCAGCCCGGTTTCGGGGTCCAGGTAGGTGGCTCGCACCCGCAGCTCGTCCCCCACCGCCGCGCCTGGGGCCGCGACCTGAAACCAACCGATCCGGTTGGTGCGGGTTTCGGCCAACCGTTTGCCGCTTGCCGAACGGACCTCGATCAGTACGCCCTCGGGATGCTGGTTCGAGCCTCCGTCCACCATGCTCCGTATAACAACGCTCCCTTGCACCTGCACCGGCGGGGGCGGCTCTGATTTGCAGGAAAACAGAAACAGGGATAGGAGCGTTGCTGAACCGAGGAATACAAACCGCTTTTTCATTATGGAATGAGTTTAATAGGGATTCGGGGCGTACGCCAGTGAAAATGACCAGTGAAAGCTTTTGGGCTTGACCAGGGCGCGCAACGCTTCTGTTCAAAGGGGGGTGGACGGCAGGGCCAAGCTGGGCGGGCGTCCCGGTTGCCCAATATGGGACGGATGCCGATACGCCCTGGCGTCCGTGAACAAGGCAGGTTGTAGGTGCGCCTTAGGAGGTTTTGGCCAGCCGCACCCGGACGAACTTGTCCTTGCCCCGCTGCAAGACGAGCGGCTGCTCCAGGGCGACCTGGAGCATGGGGTCGGTCACCGGCTGGCCGTCGATCTTGAGGCCGCGGTCCTTGATCAGCCGTTTGGCCTCTGCGTTCGACTTGGTGAGGCCGGCCAGGGTGAAGAGCCGGGCCACCCAGATCTTCCCGTCCTTGAGCTCTTCCGGGCGGATCTCGACCTCGGGCAGGTCCTCCGGGATGCCGCCCTTGGCCACCCGGTCGTAGCGGGCCTCGGCCTCGGCCACCGCCCGGGTGACCTCGGGGTAGCGGCTTTCGCCCGGGGTCTTGTCGCTTCCGGCGGCCTCGAGGCGGTAGCCGAGGGCTTCGTAGAACTCCCGGTCGATTCGGGCGGGGATCCGGGGCAGGGCGTAGGCCCCGGTCAGGATCCGGGCCAGCACCCGGTGGGCGCCCACCGGCCCGCCCTTTTCGAGGACCTGGCTCACCTCCTTGGGCTCCAGGTCGGTGAGCAGCTCGAAGTAGTCGCCGAGGACCGCGTCCGGCACCCGCATCAGCTTCTTGAACATCACCTCGGGGGGCTCGGCGATGCCGATGTAGTTGTCCAGGCTCTTGGACATCTTCTCGCGGCCGTCGAGGCCGACGAGCAGCGGCATCAGGAAGGCGACCTGGGGGGGAAGCCCGTAGGCCCGCTGGATCTCCCGGCCCACCAAGAGGTTGAAGCGCTGGTCCGAGCCCCCCATCTCGACGTCGGCGCCGATCGCCACCGAGTCGTAGGCCTGGGCCAGGGGGTAGAGGAACTCGTGGAGCGAGATGGGCACGTTCTCGCTGTAGCGCTTCTTGAAATCCTCCCGCTCCAGCATCTGGGCCACGGTGAGCTGGCTGGCCATGAAGATCACGTCCTTGAAGGAGAGCGGCTCGAGCCACTCGGAGTTGTAGCGGAGGTCGAAGCGGTCCTCGTCCTCGGTGATCAGGATCTTGCCCGCCTGCTCGACGTAGCTTTGGGCGTTTTTCCGGGTCTCCTCCAACGTCATCGGCGGCCGGGTCTTGCTCCGGCCCGAGGGGTCGCCGATCATGCCGGTGAAGTCGCCGATGATCAGCACCACCTTGTGCCCGAGCTCCTGGAACTGGCGCATCTTCCGGAGCACCACCGCGTGACCCAGGTGGAGGTCGGGCCGGGTGGGGTCGGCCCCCAGCTTGACGATCAGCTTCTTGCCCGAGGCGAGCTTCTCCAAAAGCTCTTCTTCGGGGACGATCTCGACGGTGCCGCGTTTGAGTTCGTTCAGCGCCTCCTCGGCGGTCATGGCCTCACTATACTGAGGACGTGCCCGCCTTCTTGCGTCGGTTGCTGATACTCGCGGTGCTCCTGGGGCTCGGCTACTGGTACGCCGAGACCTACGGGGTCTACGCCGGCTATCCTCCCTTCACCCCGGTGTTGCTTTGGGACTACACCGGGGCGCAGAGCTACGAGGTGCTGCTGCGGGGAGGGACCAACGGCCTCAAGCTCAAGGTGAGCGGCAAGCTGTCCCGGGGAAGCCTGAAGGTCTGGGTTTCCAAGGGCGACCGCCGCGTCACCCCGGTGCTCAAGTTTCAGGGGGAGTTCGAAAAGCATCTGAAGTGGCGCCTGTCGCCCACCCGCTACACGGTGCACTTCGCTTTCCAGGACGCCCGCGGCTGGGTCAAGCTCGACTGGGTGACCACCAAGTACGAGGGCTGGTAAAGGAAAGCGCCCCTTTCGGGGCGCGTCTTGGCGGAGAGGGCGGGATTCGAACCCGCGGTGCGGGGGTTACCCGCACAACACCTTAGCAGGGTGCCGCCTTCGACCACTCGGCCACCTCTCCGTACCGGTTTGGCGGAGGGTGAGGGATTCGAAC
>JAMOVS010000041.1 GCA_027061845.1 Thermaceae bacterium | reverse complement strand
GTGCAAAGCGACGATGCTCCGGTCCTCGCCCGCGCACTTGCGGAGAACGGTTTCCAGGCCACCCGCCTCCCCTCCCGGGGAGGCTTTCTCAACCAGGAGAACGCCACCTTCTTGATCGGCGTCGAGGACGACCGGCTCGAGGAGGTCAAGGCGCTGATCGTAGAGAAGGCCGAGGCCCGCCGGGTGTCCCACGAGGGAGGCGAGATCGAGGTCGGCGGCGCCGTCCTCTTCGTCCTCGACCTGGTGGAGTTCTTGAAGCTATAGTGGGGGCCATGCGCAAGCTCCTCGCCCTGCTTCTGTTCTTGAGCCTGGCCCTCGCCGAGATCGCGGCCCCGGTAGACGCGTTCTTTCAGTTCCTGGGCGTCCCGGGTACCGCCGGCAAACCGGTTTCCTTGAAAAAGGGCACCGTCCAGGTCGAAACCCTGGACGGGCTGCTCTACAAGGTTCGCTACCAGGGGCCGGCCGACGCGGTGGAGGAGGCCGGCCGCGTGCTCGCCGCCGCCCTCGGGGATCGCGGCCTTCAAAAGGCCTTCGTCGAGTGGTACCAGGCCAACCGGAAGGCGATCGCCGAGCAAAAACGGCCGATTCGGGTGGCGCTCGGACCCGCGTTCATCCTGGAGATCCAGGTGGGCAAGGACCTTCGCTATGAGGTCCGCCCCTTCGAAATCCCCGAGCAGGCCTTTGGCAAACCCCGTCACGTCCTCGGAAAGAAGGGCCCGATGATCCGGGAGTACTCGGACTTTTACTGCCCCTACTGCCAAAAGCTCGCGCTCGAGGTGCTCCCCAAGATCAAAAAGGAGCTCGTGAACCCGGGCCTTGCGCGCTTTGAATACCGCCACTTCCCGCTGATCGAGATCCACCCCGACGCCTTCCAGGCCGCCGAGGCCAGCGAGTGTGCCGCCGAACAGGGCAAGTTCTGGCCCTACCACGACCTGCTCTTCGCCACCTTGAAAAAGCGCCAGGGGGTGGACTACCTCCAGCTCGCGAGGAGCCTCGGGCTCAACGGCAAGAAGTTCGAGACCTGCCTGAAGACCGGCAAGTACCGCGAGGTGGTCAAGGCGATGCGGGCGGAGGCGGAGAGCCTGGGGCTGCAGGGTACCCCGACCGTCTTCGTCGGGCCCTTCAAGCTCGCGAATCCCTTCGACGTCGAGGCCTACAAGCGCTACGCCAAGATGGCGGCGGCCCTTTCGAAAAAGGGCAAATGAGCCGGGAGGACCTCTACCTCCTCACCGATTCCAAGGGCCGAAAGTACCTGGTCCGGCTTCGGCCCGGAGGCCGCTTTTCCCACCACCGGGGGGCGGTGGACCACGAAGAAATCCGAAAGGCGGGCCCCGGCGGGGTGGTCCAGACCCACCGGGGCGAGCCCCTCTTCGTCTCCCGGCCGACGCTCGAGGACTACGTCCTCTTGATGCCCCGCTCCGCCACCGTCACCTACCCTAAGGACGCCTCGGCGATGGTGATGATGCTCGACCTCGAGCCCGGGATGCGGGTCCTCGAGGCCGGCTCGGGCTCCGGAGGCCTCACCCTCTTCCTTTCCCGGGCGGTGGGCGAGAGCGGCGAGGTGGTGAGCGTTGAGCGCCGGCCGGAGTTTTTAAAGCGAGCCCGCGACAACGTTCGCGCCTGGGGGGCGGAGAACGTCCGCTTCGTCGAGGGCGACCTGGCCGAGATCGACCTCGAGGAAGCCGGCTTCGACGCGGTGGCCATCGACCTGATGGAGCCCTGGAAGGTGCTGGGGGCGGTGGCGAGGGCGCTCAAGCCCGGCCGCCGGGCGGTCTTCTACCTCCCCAACATCACCCAGGTGGTCGAGCTCCTGAACGCGCTTCCCGGCCACCCCCTCAAGAACGAGCGGGTGATCGAGGTGCACCACCGCGGCTGGGACGTGCGGCCGCCGGTGGCCCACCCGAGCTTCCGCCAGGTCGGCCACACCGCCTTCTTAGTCGAGCTTTCGCGGGTCCGGGAGCCGGAAGGCGACGAGCACGGCGATAAAGAGCAGCCCGGCGGTGACCCAGAAAAGCTCCCGGTAGCCGAGGGCCCCGGCGAGGGCGGCCCCGACCAGGGGCCATAGCGCCCGGGGAGCGCTCGCCAGGTACAAAAGCGCGGTGTGCCCGGCCGCCTCCTCGGCCGGGGCGCAGCTTAAGAGATAGGCGCTGTAGGCGTTTTCGATGCCGTTATAGATCACCCCGATCAGGGCGAAGACAAGAACGGCGGCCCAAAGCCCGCTCGCGCCGGCGGCGATCAGGGGGACGAAGAGGGCGAGCACCGCCACCGCCCGCACCCCCACGTGGGCGCCGGCGCGGTCCATCCAGCGGCCCAAAAAGAGGTTCAGGCTCTCGGCCAGCGCGCTTGCCGCCACCAGGTAGGCGAGCGCCTCCGCCGGCAGCCCGGCCTCCCTGGCCGCCACCGCGTAAAAGGGAAGCGCCAGGAAGTAAAACCCCACCAGCATGTAGGAACCGAGGAGCAGGCGGAGCCGGGGCTTTTTAAGTAACGAGAGGATCTTTAAAAACCTTGCCTTCAAGGGCTCTCTAGGCCGGGGCGGGTCGGGCCGCTCGGGGATCAGCCAAAACCCCCAAAACCCGATCACGAGCGCCAAAAAGGCGAGGAAAAACGCGAGCGCAAACCCCTCCGGGAAACGGGCCCATAGGGGCCGCGACAAAAGCCCGGCGATGCCGCCGGCGAGGCTTGCCAGCATGCTGCGGGCGCCGAAAAACTGACCCCGGTAGCCGGGCGGGATCGCCTTGCCGATCACCGGCAGGTAGGCGACCCCCCCGAGCCCGCCGAAGATGGCAAAGAGCACCAAGAAGAAAAGCAAAGCGTAGAGCACGAGCTCGGGGTGGGTTCGGGCAAAGGCGTAGGTGAGCAGGGAGAGCACCAGGAAGGCCAGCGCCCGCACCCCGATCGCGAGGTAGAGAAAGACCTTCTTGTAGCGGGCGGGCTCGACGAAGAGCGCGGCCGGGATCCCGGCCAGCGCCCCGCCGAGCTGCATGCCGCTCACCAGCGCCCCCACCGCCCAGTCGGACCCGGTCAGCTGCTTGATAAAGACGGGGAGCACCGAGCTCGGACTGGTGAGGGCGTAGGCCACCGCCAGCATCGCCCCGTGCAGGAGTCCGCCCAGGAAGGCCCGCGCCACCGGGCCATCCTATCGGTATCGTGGGGAGCGTGGAAGGCCT
>JAMOVS010000040.1 GCA_027061845.1 Thermaceae bacterium | reverse complement strand
GCCAGGTCCTTGCCGATGCCGGGGATCTTGGCGAGCTCGTCGACCCCGCCCTTGGCGATCTCCTCGATCGGGTCCTCGAGGTCAAAAAGCGCCCGGGCGGCGTTGCGGTAGGCCCGCACCCGGAAGGGGTTGTCGCCCAGGAACTCGAGCATGTCGGCGATCTCCTCGAAGATCCCGGCGATTTCCGCGTTCTTCATTGCCCCCATGATACGCGCCGGCCCGGGCCCGGGTCGGTCTCATCGAGGACAAATGTCCCAAAACGCGAGCGATACTCTTTCGCAAGAGAGCGTTCTGAGGACATATGCCCTAAACTAATTTAGGATGGAGCAGGAGGAGGAGGACGTAGGTTTATGAAGGAAGACAAGCCTGTGGGTGCGCTTCTGGTCGTCGGGGTGGTGGCTGCCACCATCCTTTTTATGTGGTTCGGGGTCTTCTTCATCTTCCTCTACCGGGGGTAAGCGATGGATAAACACGTGATCGAGGCCTACGAGCGGGGATGGATGCTGTTCTCGCTGGCGATGATCCTGATCTTCCTGGTGTTCATCGGTTACACCCTTTCGGGCTACGCCTTCTACGTGCCCGACGCCGCCCGGCGCATCGACCCCACCACCGTGCGGACCGGCGGCTTCCCCAAGCCCCACGTCGAGGAGGTGGCCCCGGGCAAGTACCAGGCCTACGTGATCGGGCAGGCCTTCGCTTGGCTCCCGGGCGAGATGCACTTCAAGGTGGGCGACGAGGTGACCTTCTTCGTCACCAGCCCGGACGTGCAGCACGGCTTTTACATCCACGGCACCAACATCAACGTCCAGGTCATCCCCGGCGAGGTGGCCAAGGTGAAGACCACCTTCAAGCGCCCGGGCGAGTACCTGGTGATCTGCAACGAGTACTGCGGCATCGGGCACCAGAACATGATCGGCAAGATCGTGGTGGAGGAGTAAGATGGCGACGCTCACGCGAAAGGACGCCTACGCCGACTTCCCGGTCAAGAAGGTCTCCCTCTACTTCGTCGTCCTCGGCCTCATCTCGCTCTCGATCGGGACCCTCTTCGGCCCCTTCCAGGCCCTGAACTACGCCAACCTCAACCTCTACCCCTGGCTGCAAAAGCTGCTTCCCTTCATCAAGTCCTACTACCAGGGCCTGACCCTGCACGGGGTGCTGAACGCGATCGTCTTCACCCAGCTCTTCGCCCAGGGGGCGCTGCTCTACCTCCAGTCCAAGGAGATGAAGATGCTGCCCCTGATGGGGGTGGCCTGGGCGGCCTGGTGGCTCGACCTGGTGGGCCTGGTGCTGGCGGCGATCCCGCTCCTCACCAACGACGCCACCGTGCTCTACACCTTCTACCCGCCGCTCAAGGGGCACCCGCTCTTCTACATCGGGGCGGCGCTGATCATCGTCAGCTCGCTGGTCTCGGTCTTCCTCTCGGTGGAGCTCTGGTACCGCTGGAAGAAGCAGAACCCCGGCAAGCCCACGCCGCTGGTGAGCTACATGTCGGTGGCCACCTGGATGATGTGGGGCGTCGCCGCCATCGGCCTGGTGGTCGAGGCGGTGGTGCTGCTGATTCCCTGGTCGCTCGGCCTTCTGAAGGGGGTGGACCCGCTGCTCTCCCGCACCCTCTTCTGGTGGACCGGCCACCCCATCGTCTACTTCTGGCTCCTGCCGGCCTACGTGGTCTGGTACGGCCTCTTGCCCCAGCGGGCCGGCGGCAAACTGATCTCGGACCCGCTTGCGCGGCTGGTCTTCCTCGCCTTCCTGATCTTCTCCAGCCCGGTGGGCTTCCACCACCAGTTCGCCGACCCCGGCATCGACCCCTTCTGGAAGCTGGTGCACACCGTGCTCACCATGATGGTGGCGGTGCCCAGCCTGATCACCGCCTTCTCGATCGCGGCCTCGCTGGAGATCGGGGCGCGGGCCCGCGGCGGCCGCGGTGTCCTGGGTTGGATCACCAAGCTGCCCTGGGATGACCCCATCGTGCTGGCCTCGACCCTGGGCGCGATCGCCTTCATCGCCGGCGGCGCCGGCGGCATCGTCAACGCCAGCTTCACCCTCGACTACGTGGTGCACAACACCACCTGGATCCCCGGCCACTTCCACCTGCCGGTGGCGACGGCGGTGACCCTGACCCACTTCGGGCTGGCGGCGGTCCTGATCCCGCACCTCACCGGCAAGCCGCTGGTCTCGCCGGGGCTTTTCCGGGCCGGCATCGTCCTCTGGTTCACCGGGATGATGACCATGGCGATCGGCATGCACACCATGGGGCTCCTGGGCGTGCCGCGCCGGGCCTGGATCTCGAACATCGCGCCCAACCTCGAGGGCATCTACGGCCACACGGCCCTCTGGATGGTTCTGAACGGCATCGCCGGCACCATCTTGCTGATTGCCGCTACCCTCATCCTCTACGTGCTCTTCGCCACCCTGCTGCAAAAGAAGCGGCTTTCCCCGGAGGAGCTGCCCGAGCTCGAGTTCGCCGAGGCGATCTCCGGGCCCGAGGGGCGTCGCAGCGTGAAGGTGATGGACCGGCTCTTCTTCTGGTGGGCGATGGCGCTGGTGATCGTCCTGATCGTCTACATGCCCACCCTGATCCGCATCTGGAGCACCTTCGTTTCCGCGCCCGGCTACCGCCTCTGGTAGCGGGCCAGGGGGGAGAAGGAGGCGGCCTTCGGGCCGCCTCGGTTTTTGGGGGTGTAGGAGGTGGGAAATGGGATAGGGGGAGTTGATCTTTTTTGATGTGTCGCGTAGGATGGCGGCTTGAGGGAGCGGGGGCCAGGAGCGCCCGCTTTCCTGACGGAGGGAAAATGCCGATTAGCAAAGAGGAAAAACAGCGCATCATCGAGGAGTTCGCCCGCTTTCCGGGCGACACCGGTTCCACCGAGGTGCAGGTAGCGCTCTTGACCGCCCGCATCAACCGCCTCTCCGAGCACCTGAAGGAGCACAAGCACGACTTCCACTCCCACCGCGGCCTGCTCAAGATGGTGGGGCACCGGAAGCGGTTGTTGCGCTACCTCGAGCGCGAGGACGCCGAGCGCTACAAGGCCCTGATTGAGAAGCTCGGGCTGAGGAAGTAAACTATCGTTTAGAAAAGTCTGGGGGCGGGACCGGGGATCCGGTCCCGCTTTGCCTTGAAGAAGTCGAAAAGGTGAGAACATGCCCATTCAAACGGAAAACACCCCCAAACCCCACGTCTATCAGACCGAGATCGGCGGTCGCACCTTCACCATCGAAACCGGGAAGTACGCCCGCCAGGCCTCGGGCTCGGTGCTGGTGCGCTACGGCGACACCGTGGTGCTGGCCACCGCCGAGGCCAGCAAGGAACCGATCGAGTCGAGCTTCTTGCCGCTCACGGTGGAGTTCGAGGAGCGCCATTACGCGGTGGGGAAGATCCCCGGCTCGTTCATGCGCCGGGAGGGCCGGCCGGGGGAGAAGGCGATCCTCTCCGCCCGCATGACCGACCGGCCGATCCGGCCGCTCTTCCCCAAGGGCTTTCGCCACGAGGTGCAGGTCATCCTCACCGTGCTCTCGGCGGACCAGAAGAACCCGCCCGACGTGCTCGGGCCCACCGCCGCCAGCGCCGCCCTGATGCTTTCCGACATCCCCTGGGAGGGCCCGATCGCGGCGGTGCGGGTGGGACGGCTTGACGGCGAGTTCGTCCTGAACCCGACGCTGCAAGAGCTCGAGGAGAGCGAGCTCGACCTGATCGTCGCCGGCAGCAAGGAGGCGATCATCATGGTCGAGGCCGGCGCCCAGGAGGTGCCCGAGGAGCTCCTGGTCGAGGCGCTCGCCTTCGCCCACCGCGAGATGCAGCCCCTGATCGAGCTGCAGGAGCGGATGCGGGCCGAGCTGGGCAAGCCCAAGTTCGAGTGGACCCCGCCGGAGACCCTCTCCGAGGAGGAGTTCGAGCGCTTCTACCGGCGGGCGCGGGAAAAGGGGCTCGCCGAGGTGCTCACCCTGGCCTCCAAGCACGAGCGCAGCGAGGCGCTCGACAAGTTCGCCGAGGAGCTGGTGGCCGAGTTCGTCCCCGGGGAGGACGAGGAGGCCGAGGCCCGGAAGAAGCTCTACCTCGAGGCCTTCGACGAGGTGGTCAAACGCGAGCTGCGGCGGCTCGTGCTCGAGGAGGGCCGCCGCGCCGACGGCCGCCGGCCCGACGAGATCCGGGAGATCTGGATCGAGGTCGACGTGCTGCCCCGGGCCCACGGTTCGGCGGTCTTCACCCGGGGCGAGACCCAGGTCCTCGGCACCGTCACCCTGGGCACCGGCCGCGACGAGCAGATCATCGACGACCTGGGCATCGACGATAGCGAGCACTTCCTGGTCCACTACAACTTCCCGCCCTACTCCACCGGCGAGGTGAAACGGCTCAGGGGCGTCTCCCGCCGCGAGGTGGGCCACGGCAACCTGGTCAAACGGGCGCTCCGCCCGGTGCTCCCCAGCGAGGACGAGTTCCCCTACACCATCCGCATCGTCGGCGACGTGCTGGAGTCCAACGGCTCCTCCTCGATGGCCACCACCTGCGCCGGCTGTCTGGCGCTGATGGACGCCGGCGTGCCGGTCAAGAAGACGGTGGCCGGCATCGCCATGGGCCTGGTCAAGGGGGAGGACAAGCACGTCGTCCTGACCGACATCCTGGGCCTCGAGGACGCCCTCGGCGACATGGACTTCAAGGTCACCGGCACCCGGGAGGGGGTCACCGCGCTGCAGATGGACATCAAGGTCAGCGGCCTGACCTCGGAGATCCTGCGCGAGGCACTGGCGCAGGCGCGGCGGGCGCGGCTTTTCATCATCGACCGCATGGAGTCGGTGATGCCCGCCCCCCGGCCCGAGCTCAAGCCGTTTGCCCCCCGGATCCTCACGATCAAGATCCCGGTGGACAAGATCGGCATCGTCATCGGCCCCGGCGGCAAGAACATCCGCGCGCTGGAGGAGCTCGGGGTCGAGATCGACATCGAGCCCGACGGCACCGTTCGCATCTACTCGGCGGACGCCGCCGCCGCCGAGGAGGCGCGTCGCCGCATCGAGGAGGCCACCAAGGAGGCCAAGGTGGGCGACGTCTACGAGGGCGTGGTCAGCCGCATCCTGCCCTTTGGCGCCTTCGTCACCCTCTTCCCGGGGGCGGAGGGACTCCTCCACATCAGCCAGCTGGCCGAGGGCCGGGTGGAGAAGGTCGAGGACGTGGTCAAGATCGGCGACAAGATCAAGGTCAAGGTCTCGGAGATCGACGCCCAGGGCCGCATCAACCTGATCCGCCCCGAGCTCGAGGGCAAGATCCCGCCCCCGCGCCGCGGCGGCTCCCGTTCCGGCGGCCGCGGCGGCAAACCGCGCGGCGGCCCGCGCAGGAAGGAGTAGCCGGTGGCCGGCGCCGAGAAGAAGCGCCCCCGCCGCCGCAGCCCGAAGAAGGACCCGGGCTACCTGGAGATCGTCCCCCTGGGGGGAATGGGGGAGATCGGCAAGAACATCACCGCCTTCCGCTACCAGGACGAGATCGTGGTGGTGGACGGCGGGCTCGCCTTTCCCACCGAGACCATGCCCGGGGTGGACCTCTTGATCCCCCGGATCGACTACCTAATCCAGCACAAGGAGAAGATCCGCGGCTGGGTCCTCACCCACGGCCACGAGGACCACATCGGCGGACTCCCCTTCCTTTTGCCCCAGCTCCCCAAGGTGCCGGTCTACGGCGCCCGGCTGACCCTGGGCCTGCTCCGGGGCAAGCTCGAGGAGTTCGGGATTAGCCCGGGCTCGTTCGAGCTCAAGGAGGTGGACCCGGACGCCCGGGTTCGCGTCGGGCGCTTTTTCACCGTCGACCTCTACCGCATGACCCACTCGATCCCCGACAACTCGGGCTTCATCCTGCACACCCCGGTGGGCCGGATCGTCCACACCGGCGACTTCAAGCTCGACCCCACCCCGATCGACCGCAAGGTGAGCAACCTGGCCAAGGTGGCCGAGGCCGGCCGCGAGGGGGTGTTGCTCCTGATCGCCGACTCCACCAACGCCGAGCGGCCGGGCCACACCCCCAGCGAGGCCGAGGTGGCCGAGGCCCTGGATCAGGTGATCGGCCGGGCCCGGGGGCGGGTCTTCGTCACCACCTTCGCCTCCCACACCCACCGGGTGCAGTCGGTGATCCGGATCGCCGCCAAGTACGGCCGCCGGGTGGCGGTGGAGGGGCGGAGCATGGTCAAGTTCGCCCGCATCGCCCAGGAGCTCGGCTACCTCGAGGTCGAGGACCGGCTCTACACCCTGGACGAGATCAACGACCTGCCCGACGAGCAGGTCCTGGTGCTGGCCACCGGCAGCCAGGGCCAGCCGATGGCGGTCCTCTCCCGCCTCGCCTTCGGCGGCCACTCGAAGCTCTCGGTCAAGCCCGGGGACACGGTGATCCTCTCCAGTAGCCCGATCCCGGGCAACGAGTCGGCGGTCAACCGGGTGATCAACCGGCTCTACGAGCTCGGGGCCTTCGTCTTCTACCCGCCGGCCTACCGGGTGCACACCTCGGGTCACGCCTCGAGGGAGGAGCTCAAGCTCCTCCTCAACCTGGCCCGGCCCAAGTTCTTCATCCCCTGGCACGGCGAGGTCCGCCACCAGACCAACTTCGCCTGGCTGGCGAGCGGGATGCCGGAACCGCCGGAGAAGATCCTGATCCCGAAAAACGGCGACGTGATCCGCCTGACCCCGGACGACCTCACCAAGGTGGGCGAGGTTCCCGCCGGCGCCTACTACGTCGACGGGCTGGGGGTCGGCGACATCACCGACGAGATCCTGGACGAGCGGCGGCGGCTGGCCGCCGACGGGGTGGTGATCATCACCGCGGTGGCCGGACGCGACCCGGTGGTCGAGGTGATGAGCCTGGGCTTCGTCGAGGCGGGGCAGAAGCTGTTGGGGGAGATCCGCCGGCTGGCCGAGGAGGCGGTGGTCCAGGGGACCAAGCAGAAGAAGAGCCTCGAGGCCATCCGCGACGCCATCTACTACCCCACCAAGAAGTTCATCAAGAAGGCCACCGGCCGCGACCCGGTGCTGATCCCGGTGGTCATCGAGGGCTAGCTTGGAGGCGCTTTTTTCCGCCACCCTGCCGGTCTTTTTGATCGCCTCGCTCGGGGTTCTCGCCGAGCGGGTGCTCCGCCCCGACGTCCCCGGCTTCATCCGGCTGGTGCTCTACGTCTTCACCCCCTTTCTGGTCTTTCACCAGGTGGCCGGGGCCGGGAGCGGCGAGATCGCGCTGGGGCGCTTTGCCCTGGCGTTCGTCCTGACCTACCTGGGGCTCTACCTGGTGGCAAGCGGGCTCGCCCGGGGGCTCCGGCTTCCCCCCGCCGCCGGCCGCACCCTGGTGGCGGCGGCGGTCTTTCCCAACACCGGCAACATGGGGCTTTCGGTGGCCCTCTTCGCCCTGGGCGAGGCCGGTCTGGAGCGGGCGGTGGTCTACTTCCTGCTGGCCACCTTCGTGCTCTTCGGCTTCGGACCGGCGCTCTTCAAGGGCGGCGGGGTGCTCGGGGGGCTCGCGCTCACCCTGCGGCTGCCCTTCGTCTGGGCGCTGGCTTTGGGGATCCTGGTGGCCGCCTTCGGGCTTGCCCTGCCCCAGGTGCTGGCCCGGCCGGTGGCGATGCTCTCGGCCGCCACCATCCCCCTGATGCTGGTGGGACTGGGGATGCAGATCGCCAGGACCCCGCTCCGGCTCGGCGGTTTCGAGCTCCTGGCCAGCGCCCTGAGGCTTCTCGGCGGCCCCCTCTTGGCCGCTTTGGCGGGGCGGGCGCTCGGGCTCACCGGCCTCGACTACGCCGCCCTGGTGCTGATCTCGGGGATGCCGGTGGCGGTCAACGCCTACATGCTGGCGGCCGAGTTCGGCGGCGACGGCGAGCTCGCCGCCCGGACGGTGGCCACCTCGACCGTACTCAGTTTCCTTTCCATTCCGGCGGTGCTTTTCTGGGTGGGCTAGGGGAGCCGAGGAGCGCCAGGTAGACCCGCTCCTCCCCCCACCAGAGCTCGAGCCGGTAGCTCCCCTCGCCCGCCTTGGGCAGCGGGACCTGGAAGCGCCCCGGTGCTTCGACGAAGCGGGCGGTCTCGAGGAGCAGGGAGCGGTCCCGGTACCAGCGAAGCAGTAGGTAGCCGGGCTGGGGGACGCGGTGCACCCGGATCTCGGCCAGGACCCGCCCCTCCTCAGGCACCAGCTCGGCCTCGACGGCGACCAGCCCGGGGCCTTCGGCCTCCTCGGGGATCGGGGGCCAGAAGGTATAGCGGCAGCCCGCTAGCAAGAGTACGAGGAGAAGGATCCCCCGGCGCATGTTCCGATTATCGCCCGTAGGCGGCGGTGACCAGCGCCACCAGGGCGCAGGCGGCGGTCTCGGCCTTCAAAATCCGCCGTCCCAGCGTCACCGGGGTGAAGCCCCTGGACCGGAGGAGGGCCACCTCGTCCTCGGCGAAGCCCCCTTCCGGCCCCACCGCCAGCGCCACCGGCCGGTCGGGCTGGTAGACCTCGCTGACCCGCAGGGTCGCCTCGGGGTGGGCGAGCAGGCCCTGTTCCACCCCGGGGACCCGGGACAGGGGAATGGGCCCCTCCACCGCCGGGAGCAGGGTGCGGCCCGACTGCTTGGCGGCCTCGATGGCGATCCGCCGCAGCCTTTCCAGCTTTTGCCGCCGGATCGTCTTGGCCACCGCGTGCCGGGTGACCAGCAGCACGAAGCGGCTCACGCCGAGCTCGGTGCCCATGCGCACCGCGTCGGCGAGCTTCTCCCCCTTCAAGAGGGCGAGGTAGAGGGTGACCGGCGCGTCCGGCTCGCGGCGGACCGCCTTTTTCTCCAGGGTGCGGACGCGCAGGCGCCCTTCCCCCACCTCGACCACCTCGGCCAGGGCCTCGTTCCCCCGGCCGTCGAAGAGGGTAAGGCGGTCGCCGGGGCGGGCCCTCAGCACCTCGAGCAGGTGGTGGGCCTCCCGGCCCTCGATCCAGAGCTGGTCGGAAAGTTCGGGGACGAAGGCGCGGTGGGGCCTCACGGCTCGCGCTTCCTCAGGTCCAAGAGAACCCACTCGCCCTGGCGCTTTTCCGCGAGCGGCTCGAGGCCGGCCGCTTCCAGGGCGGCTTGGGTGGCCGGGGCGCGGTCTTTGAGGATGCCGGTGACGAGAAGCCGGCCTCCCGGACGCAGGCGCCGGGCGTATTCCCGGGCGAACTCCTGGTGAAGCTCGGCGTAGAGGTTGGCCACGATCAGGTCGAAGGGGCCGGGGGCGGCCTCGAGGCTCCCCTTTCTCACCTCGATCGCCGCTTCGTTCTTGGCCGCGTTTTCCCGGGCCGCCCGCACCGCCTCGGGGTCGAGGTCGAGGGCGAGCGCCCGGGCGCCCAGCTTCTCCGCCGCGATCGCCAGCACCCCGGAGCCGGTGCCCAGGTCGAGCACCCGCGTGCCCGGGGTCACCGCTTCGGAGAGGGCCTTTAGGGCCAGCCGGGTGGTCTCGTGGTGGCCGGTGCCAAAGGCCATGCCGGGCTCGATCACGATGGGGAGGAGTCCCGCCTCGGGCGGCTCGTGCCAGGGGGCCCCGACCCAAAACCGACCCGCGACGACGGGCTTTAGATCCCGCTTCCAGGCGGAAAGCCAGTCCTCGTCCGGGGCCTCTTCCCAGCTTCCCGGATAGGGCAGGGGGACCTTCTCGGGGAAGTAGGCGAGCACCTCGCCCGGCCGCTCCTCCAGGCCCCGGGCCCCCCGCTCGAAGAGCTCGGGGAGCAACGGGTCGAGCGTCTCGAAGTCGCCCTTCATGCGGAAGATCCACACGGCGAGACCTCCCAGAGCTCGGGAAAGCGCTCGGCGAGCCGGAGCGCGGTGGGGAGCTTCTCGGCGACCGCTGCCTCAAAGCCCTCGGGGGCCTTGGTGCGGAACCAGTAGAGGTCGTGGAGATAGGTCAGGGGAATCCAAAAACCCAGCCGGGCCCAGAGCCGGGCCGGTTCCGGGTACTGACGGACGATGCGGGCGAGCACCGCGAGCGCCACCTCCGGCCCCAGCAGGTCGAGGCTCCCGGTCTTCAAAATGGCCAGGTCGCGGGCCGCGTCCTCGGGCCCGGCCCGGCCCCAGTCGACCACGAAGACCTGGCCGTCCTCGGCGAGGAGGACGTTGCCCGCCCAGAGGTCGCGGTGGGCGAAGACGAGCGGCGTGCCCACCACCCGGAAAAGCCGCTCCTTTACCGCCTGGAAGACCGGCGCCGCCGGCTTGAAAAAGCGAAGTTCCTCCTCGAAGCGCCGGATGCGTTCCCTGAGCGGCGCTTCCTCCACCCGTCCCGGTTCCGGAAGCCGGTGGAGCCGGAGCACGAAGCCCGAGAGGAAGCCCAGCGCCCGGCCGTCGAAGCGCTCCGGGGCGAAGGGCAGGCCGGGGAAGTGGCGCAGCACCAGGACGCCGTGCCCGCTTTCCAGCACCAGGACCTCGCGCACCCGCTCGCCAAACCCGGCGCGGGCGAGGTTCTTGGCCTCGGCAAAGGCAAGCTGCCGTTCGCGAGGGGGGTAGACCTTCAAGACCCAGGGGCCGCTCCGGAAAACCCGGGCTTCGTGCCCGTTTCCCAGGGGAACCAGGGGGCCGAAGCGGGCCGCGAGCTCGGCGAGGGCGGTTCTGACCGCCGCTTGCCCCATGCTGCCTAGGGTAGCATGGCCCCCGGTGGCGCGGGCTCCCGACACCCTCACCCTGCATCCCGCCTCCACCCTGGCGGTGCGCCGGGGCCGGGTGGCCAGCTTCGACCTCGACGGTCGCCTGCTCACTTACTACGAGGACGGCGTGCTCTATAAACGGGCGCTGGATTCCCGGGTGCACGCGAGGCGGCGCGTACGGGGCCGGCGGGAGCGGTTTCTGGTCCCGGACGATCGTGCCCGCGGGGTCTTCGAGCGGGCCCGGGAGGTGGCCGCCTCCTGGCTTGAAGGCGCCGGGGGGGAGGCGCGTGCCCGGCTTTCGGCGGTCCTCGAGTGGACGCCGGAGCGCCTCTTCGCCGAACGCGAGCGGTTTTCCCGGGTCTACAAGCCGATCAGCATCCTGCCCCCGGACCGCTACTTCACCATCGTCCTGCAGGCCACCGAGGGCTGCACCTGGAACCGCTGTACCTTCTGCAGCTTTTACTCGGGCCGCCCCTTCGCCGCTAAGGATCCCGAGGCCTTCCGGGAACACGCCCGGGCGGTGCGGGAGTTCTTGGGGAAGAACGCGCTTTTACGGAAGGATCTCTTCCTCGCCGACGGCAACGCCCTGGCGCTCTCCGCTGCCCGGCTCCTGCCGATCTTCGAAACCGCCCGCGCGGTCTTCCCGGGCCGGCCGGTCTACAGCTTCATCGACGTCTTTTCCGGCGAGCGGCACGAGCCAGGGTTTTGGAAGGCGCTCAAAGAAGCGGGCCTTGCCGGGGTCTACGTCGGCATGGAGACCGGCCACGACCCGCTCCTCGCCTGGCTCAACAAGCCCGGAAGCCAGCAGGAGCTCCTCCAGTTCGTGCAGGTGCTCAAAGGGGCCGGGCTCTTCGTGGGGCTGATCGTGATGGTGGGGGCGGGCGGCGATCGCTTCCGCGAGGCCCACTACCGGGACACCCTGGAGGCCCTCGCCGCGATGCCCCTCACCCCGAAGGACCTGGTCTTCCTCTCGCCCTTCGTCGAGGACCCCCGCTCGGTCTACCGCGAGCGCCGCGAGGCCGAGGGGATCCGGCCCCTCGGCGAAGAAGAGACGCTTTCCGAGCTCGAGCGCTTCGCCCGCGCGATCCGCGGGCTCGGCCTCCGCGCCGCCCGCTACGACATCCGGGAGTTCTTGTACTAAATCAGGCCCAGCCGCCGCGCCTGCTCCAGGGCCTCCACCCGGCCGTGGGCGTCGAGCTTGAGGTAGAGCTTTTTGGTGTAGTCGCGGACGGTCTCCGGGCTCAGGCTGAGCTTCATCGCAATCTGCTTGGAGGAGAGCCCCTCGGCGAGCAGCTTCAGCACCTCGTACTCGCGGGCGGTGAGGTCGGGGATCGGCGGGGGTTCGAACTTGTGCACCCGGCCGTCCTGTAGCGCCTGCAGCAGCTCGGCCACCTCCAGCGGGCTGGCCTCCTTGGAGAGGAAGGCGTTGGCCCCCGCCTTGGCCGCCTCGACCTGGAGCGCGGGCTCGGTGAAGGTGGTGAGCATGACGATATGCCCCCGGAACCCGCGCCTGCGCAGCTCGCGGGCGGCTTCGATGCCGTTCATTTCGGGCATCTTGATATCGAGGAGCACCGCGTCGATGGTCAGCCGGAACGCCTTCTCGACGGCGTCCAGGCCGTTTTCGGCCTCGCCAACGACCTTGAAGCCCTGCCGTTCGAGCATGGCCTTGAGCCCGACCCGAAAGAGTGGGTGGTCGTCCACGATCAAAAGCCGCATGGCTGCCCCCCGTCGAGCTTACCAGATCGTTTCCATGGTCTCGTAGACCGTCTTGGGGTTGTAGTTGGCCTCCATGCGCAGGCAGGCCCCGCCCAGGGGGCTCTTGCAGCCGGTCAGCCGGCCGTGGTGGATCTCGGCGACCCGGCGGGCGATGAAGAGCCCCAGGCCGGCCGAGCCGCTGCGGACCCCGTGAAACCGACTCGAGCGGTACGGCTTGGTGAGGCCCTCCACGCTGCCCGGCAGGCCGGGACCGTCGTCGGCGATCTCCACCCAGCCGTCGCCCACCCGGATCAGCACCCGGGAGCGGGCGAAGCGAATGGCGTTGTCGATCAGGTTGTCGAGAGCCCGCTCCATCATGTCGCGGTCGACCTTGGCCCGGCCCTTGCCCTCGATCTCGATGCCGATGCGCCGCTGGGAGGCCCGCGCCAGGTGTCGCAGGCGGAGCGCTTCCACCAGCTCGCGCAGGTCGGTGGGTTCGGCCTTGGGGCGCAGCGACTCGATCCGGCTGGCCGCCAAGAGGTTTTCGAG
>JAMOVS010000039.1 GCA_027061845.1 Thermaceae bacterium | reverse complement strand
ATGGCGCAAACCTCTCAAGAAGCGAGCTTGCTGCCCTCGCCGAGCTCGTGGACCGGGAGGCCTACGCCGAGGCCCTAAAGCGCCGGGGACTCAAGAAGAGCCGCGTCCGGGAGGCGCTTAAAAAGCTCGGCTTCGACACGGAGTAGGCCTCGAGCCCACCCTCCCGGCTCTCCAGCCCATCGGCGCCGGATGCGAAGCGGCCGCGCTCTCATCCGGCGCCGGGTCCAAAAGGCTCACTCCTAGCGAGGACCCTGCCCCATTACTCGGTGCTCACCTCCTGATCCTCCTGCATCCTTTGCGGCAAGAGCATCAAAAAGTGGCGCTCGGGGCGGGCGGCGAGGAGGGCGATCTGGTCTGCCCGATGCTGCCGCTCGGCCTCGCGGAGGAGGGCCTCGTAGCGGCCGAGGAGCTCCTGGACGTCGCCCCTGCCCTCCTCGTCCAGAGGCAAGAGACGGACCTTCGCCCCCTGGGCGAGCCGCCTTTTGTAGGCCGCCTCGTCGAGCCCCATCTCGGGCCAGAGCCTTAGGTAGACCCTGCCCCCGGTCATGCCGCTCGCCATCCAGGGGCCGGGGTCGCCGAGGACCACCGCCCGGCCCCGGGTCATGTACTCGAAAGCAAAGCCCTTCAGGTTCGCCCGCGCCCCCAGGTTGCCGAGCTCGTCCTGGAGGGGGCGCTCGGGCTCGCCGGCGAGCACCACGTCGGCCCCGGAAAGCCGCACGCAGCAGCGGCTGTCGGCGTTCCCCTCGACGATGAAGAGCCCCCGGATGGCGCCGTAGGCGAACGACTTGCCCACCGAGCCGTCGACGTAGACGCCGTAGGGGTTTTTGCCCTTCAAAACGAAGACCTCGCCGCCAAAGGCGCTTTTCCCCACCCCGTCCTGGGCCCCGCCCTCGACCACGATGCGGACGGGATCGAGGTTGAAGGCGCCGAGCCCGTTTCCGGCCACGCTGCCGGCGTCGAAGCGAAGCTCGACCTCGGCTTCGAAGGGCTCATCCTTGAGGCGCCTCCTCGCGAGCTCCCCGGCCAGGTGCGTCCCCAGCGCCCGGTCGGCCGAGCCCACCGGTCCCTCCTGAAAGACGAGCTCGCGCTCGCCGCGCTCGTAGGCCGCCAGCACCACCTGGGTGATCGAGCGGGTGAGCTCGTTGGTGGGCCGCCTGAGGACCCGGGCCCCGGGGTCCTGCCGCCACTCCGGGGCGAAGACCGGCTGGAAGAGGTAGCCGAGGTCCAGGTTCTCGAAGGCCCCCGCCTGCTCCAGGAGCTCGCTCCGACCTACCAGCTCCCCGAGGCTCGCGGCCCCGAGCCGGGCGACGTAGCCCTTGAGCTGCTCCCCCATCGCGCCGAAAAAGCGCACCAGCACCGCCACCGCCTGGTCGAAATCGCGGGGCAGGAAACGCTTGAGGCCCAGCGCCCTCGCCTCCTCCTCGCTTTCGATCTGGGTGGCGATGCCGACGTGGCAGGTGTTGAACTGGCAGCCGCGGCAGGCGGTGCAGCCGATCGCCACCATGGCCAGGGTGCCAAAGCCCACCCGGTTGGCCCCGAGCAGCACCATCCGGAGCGCGTCCATGGCGGTGCGCAGCCCGCCGTCGGCCCAGAGCTCGACCCGGTCCCGGAGCCCGGCCCGGACCAGCGCCCGGTGGGCCCGGCGCACCCCGAGCTCGATCGGCAGCCCGGCGTACTTGAGGGCGTGCTCGCGGGCGGCGCCGGTGCCGCCCTCGAAGCCCGAGAG
This sequence comes from Thermaceae bacterium, assembly GCA_027061845.1. GTDB lineage: Bacteria > Deinococcota > Deinococci > Deinococcales > Marinithermaceae > WFXV01. The sequence continues at coordinate 1,514 of JAMOVS010000039.1, read as the reverse complement.
GTTGATGACGTCCGCCCCCGCCTTGGCGATCCCCACCGCGATGGTGCCGATCCCCGGGATCACCGGCACCTTGACCGAGACCCGGGCGCCCGGGTTCACGGTCTTGAGCTCCTCGACCAGCTGCGCCAGGTCCTCGATCGAGTAGAGGTCGTGGTTGTTGGAGGGGCTGATCAGGTCCACCCCGGGGACCGCGTTGCGGGCAGCGGCGACCTTCTCGGTGACCTTCTTCCCCGGCAGGTGGCCGCCCTCGCCGGGTTTCGCCCCCTGGCCGATCTTGATCTCGATCACCGAGGCCGAGTTCAGCATCAGGGCGTGGACGCCGAAGCGACCCGAGGCCACCTGCTGGCCCCGCCAGCGGGTGTACTTGCCCAGAAGGTCCGGGATCTCGCCGCCCTCGCCGTTCATCGCCAGCATGTCGAGCCTTTTGGCCGCCTCGACGTAGGCGCGGAAGGCGGTCTCCCCCTGGGAGCCGAAGCTCATCGCGCTGATCACGAAGGGAAGGGCGTGCTCCCCGGCCGCGATCGAGACCGCTTCCGGCGACACCTTGCTTTCCTCGGGAAAGCGAACCCGCAGCAGCTGCCGCGCCGCCACCGGCTGTTTATCCTCAAGGCCAAGCACGTGCTCCTCGTACTCGGAAAAGGGCGCTTCTTCTTGCGCCACCCGCTGGGCGGCCTTGTAGATCCGCGGGGTCTCGCGGTATTCCCGGGGCGGCCTCGGGCGCTCGGCCTCCCAGAGCGCCTTGCGGGCGCGGAGGGTGGCCTCGAGGGCCCCAAGGCCGTAGCCCTTGCCCTCGGAGGCGAAGAAGGTGGGCACGCCGAAGCGGCGGGCGAGCTCGGGGGCAAGGCCGAGGGCGGAAAAGACCCGACCGTAGCCCCTGAGTTCGTGGATCCCCATCGTGCTCATTACCTTTTCGACGCCCTTTTTCAAGGCAGAAAGGAGGTTTTCCACCCCATCCTGGCCGGCCAGGCGGTACGCCTCGGTCTGCATCAGCCAGGGCGAGACGGCGTCCGCCCCCAGCCCAAAGGCAAGCATCAGGTCGTGCAGGTTGCGAAGCCCTCCGGAGCGCACCAGGATCGAGGTCCGGCGGCGGAGGGCGACGCCGGAGTCGTCCCGGGCCCCGGCGAGCCTCTGCTCGACCTCGGCCAGCGCCAGGTGAACGTCCAGCCAGGTACCCCGCTCGAAGGCCCGCCGGTCGTCCAGGACCAGGAGCTCGGCGCCGTCCCGAACCCGCGCCACCGCCTGGTCGCCGAGCCGGGAAAGGGCCTCTTCCAGGTCTTCGCCCTCCGCCAGGAAGGGCACCAGCACCGCGTGGGGAAGCCTCGAAAGCAGGGCCTCGGTGGTCAACGTGCCAAAGCCTTGGGCGACCCCGGCGGCCCCGGGAACGCTTTTTTCCAAGAGGATCGGCAACCAAAGCTCGACCACCGCCCCGCCCCCCTTGGCGTCGGGCAGCGCCCGGCGGCCGAGGAGGGTGCGGGTGGAAAAGTGCTCCATCTCGCGCTCGCGGTCGAGGGCGG
>JAMOVS010000038.1 GCA_027061845.1 Thermaceae bacterium | reverse complement strand
AGGGCGAGGCCGCCCGCGGCTTCGCCGAGAGCCCGTACCGCATGACCGACGTGCTCTACCGGGCTCCGGGGTCGGACAGGTGGGAGAAGAAGGACCTCGACTGGGTCCTCGAGCAGGTGGCCCGCCGGATCAAGGAGACCCGCGACCGGACCTGGCAGGCCACCGACGAGGAGGGCCGGATCCTAAACCGCACCGAGGGGCTGGCCTTCCTGGGCGGGAGCTCGAACGGCAACGAGGAGTGCTACATGTTCGTCAAGTTCGCCCGGGCGCTGGGGATGAACTACATCGAGCACCAGGCCCGGATCTGCCACTCCTCGACGGTGCCGGCGCTGGGCGAGAGCTTCGGCCGGGGGGCGATGACCAACCACCCGATCGACTTCAAGAACGCCGACGTCATCCTGGTCGAGGGCGGCAACCCGGCGGAGCAGCACCCGCTCACCTTCCACTGGATCATGGAGGCGAAAAAGCGCGGCGCCAAGCTGATCGTGGTCGACCCCCGTTTCAACCGCAGCGCCGCCCGCGCCGACCTCTTCGCCCAGATCCGGGTGGGCACCGACATCGCCTTCATGGGCGGGCTGATCCACTACATCCTGGAGCACGAGCTCTACGACGACTACTACGTCAAGAACTACACCAACGCGAGCTTTTTGATCCACCCCGACTTCAAGACCGCCACCGACTTAGACGGCGTCTTCAGCGGCTTCAAGCCCTTAGAGGACGAGGGCGGGATCTCCTACCAGGAGGGCACCTACGACCGCTCCACCTGGACCTACCAGCTCGACGAGGAGGGCTACGTCAAGCGCGACCCCAGCCTGAAGGACCCCCACACCGTCTTCCAGCTGCTCAAAAAGCAGTACTCCCGCTACGACTTAAAGACCGTCTCCGACATCACCGGCATCCCCAAGGAGAAGCTCGAGAAGATCTACGCCACCTACGCCTCCACCGGCAAGCCCGGCCGGGCGGGGACGATCACCTACGCCATGGGCGCCACCCAGCACTCCTACGGCACCCAGCACATCCGTAGCTACGCCATCGTCCAGCTTCTCCTCGGGAACATCGGGGTCGCCGGCGGCGGGGTGAACGCCCTCCGCGGCCACTCCAACGTGCAGGGCTCCACCGACCACGCCATCCTCTTCCACATCCTCCCCGGCTACATGCCGGTGCCCAAGGTGCACCAGCAGAGCCTGGAGGACTACCTCACCGAGTCCACCCCGAAGCGCCTTCTGCCCAACGCCCCCAACTGGTGGGAGAACCTGCCCAAGTACTTCGTCAGCCAGCTCAAGGCCTGGTGGCCGACGATCGACCCCAAGGTCAGCTACCACTACCTGGCCAAGCTGGCCCCCCACAAGGACCAAAACCCCGACGCCAGCAGCGACTTCTCCCACCACGCCCTGCTGCACGCCGCCCTCACCGGGGCGCTCGAGGGCATGGTGGTGGTGGGCCAGAACCCGGCGATGAGCGCGGCCAACGTCCACATGGCGCGGAAGGCGCTCGACAACCTCAAGTGGATGGTCGTCCTCGACCCCTTCGAGACCGAGACCGCCGCCCACTGGAAGCGCCCCGGCGTCGACCCCAAGGAGATCCAGACCGAGGTCTTCTTCATCCCCACCCCGGTCTGGGTGGAGAAGACCGGCTCGATCACCAACACCGGCCTCTGGGCCCAGTGGTACGAGAAGGCCGCCGAGGCCCCCGAGGGCACGGTGGACGAGATGTACTTCTTCACCCGGCTGGTGGAGAAGCTGAAAGAGCTCTACGCCGGCGAGGGCGGCGCCTTCGCCGACCCCATCCTGCACCTCTCCTGGCCCGAGTACTCCGAGCGCCAGTCCGAGGCCTGGGCCAAGGAGATCAACGGCTACGACTTTACCACCGGCAAGCAGGTGGCCAGCTTCACCAAGCTGCGTGACGACGGCACCACCGCCGCCGGCAACTGGCTCTACTCCGGCTCCTGGACCGAGGCCGGCAACCAGATGGCCCGCCGCGACTCCAAGACCGACCACCCCGCCGGCATCGGCATCTACCCCAACTGGGCCTGGTGCTGGCCGGTCAACCGGCGGATCCGCTACAACCGGGCCTCGGTCTGGTTCGACACCGGCCAGCCCCGGGACGAGAAGCGCTGGGTCATCCGCTGGAACCCGGAGACGCAGAAGTGGGAGGGCGACGTCCCCGACGGCGGCTGGCCGCCGGGCACCGTGCTCCCCTTCATCATGAAGCCGGACGGGGTGGGCCACATCTTCGCGGTGAAGCTCAAGGACGGGCCCTTCCCCGAGCACTACGAGCCCTGGGAGAGCCTGGTCCTAAACCCGCTCGGCCACCAGCACGACCCGCTCTGCAAGGTCTGGCGGATGAAGGACCTCGACGTCTACGGCGACCCCGACGAGTACCCGGTGATCGCCACCACCTACCGGCTCACCGAGCACTGGCACACCGGGATGATGAGCCGGAACGTCCCCTGGCTGCTCGAGCTCCAGCCCGACCCCTTCGTCGAGATTGGCAGCGAGCTGGCCCGGACGCTGGGGGTGCAAAGCGGCGACTGGGTGCTGGTCGAGTCCGCCCGCGGCTCGGTGGAGGCGGTGGCCATCGTCACCCCCCGGCTGCAGCCGATGAACATCGAGGACAAGAAGGGCGTGCGTACCGTCCACCAGGTGGGGCTGCCCTGGCACTGGGGCTACATGGGCGGCGGCGCCCGGCCCAACTCGGCCGGCAACGCCCTGACCCCGGCGGTCCACGACCCCAACGCCTACATCCCCGAGACCAAGGCGATGCTGGTCAGGCTCAAGAAGCTGGCGAAGCCGCCCAAGAAGATCGACCTCGGCTACAAGCGGCTGAGCCCCGAGGAAAAGCTCCGCTTGGCGGAGGAACTCTAGGAGGTGGGCATGCCCAAGGCAAACGATTACGCCATCCTCTTCGACACCTCGTACTGCACCGGCTGCCGGGCCTGCCAGGTGGGCTGCAAGCAGTGGAACGACCTCCCCGCCGACCCGACGGAAAACCGCGGCTCCTACGACTCCTCCTACCTCTCGGCCCACACCTGGCTGAAGATGGGCTACTTCGAAGGGCTCGACCAAAAAGGCGAGGTCTACTGGGACTTCGTCCGCACCTCCTGCATGCACTGCTCCCAGGCCGCCTGCGTCGAGGCCTGCCCCACCGGGGCGATGAACTACCGCGAGGGCGGCATCGTCACCGTCGACACCGGCTGGTGCATCGGCTGCCGCAACTGCGTCCAGGCCTGCCCCTACGACGCGGTGCACTACGACGAGAAGACCGGCGTGGTGCACAAGTGCACCATGTGCTACGACCGGGTGGCGAACGGCCTCGAGCCCGCCTGCGTCAAGGCCTGCCCCACCGGGGCGCTCCGCTTCGGCCGCTACGGCGAGCTCAAGGCCGCCGCCGAGGAGCGGGTGCGGGCGCTCAAGGCCGACGGCTACGCCGAGGCCAACGTCTACGGGCTCAAGGAGATGGGGGGCACCCACGTGCTCTACGTCCTCCTGCGGCAGCCCGCTACCTACGGCATGGTGCTCGCCCCCAAGACCCAGGCCAAGAAGGTGGCCGAGGGCTGGCTCTCGGCCGGCATCGCCGCCGCCGCCATGGGGGCGTTCGCCTGGTTCGTGGCCCGGCGCGAGGAAATCTCGGGGGGTAAGGAATGAGCACGGGAGAATGGGGCATCTACATCGTCCTTTACTTCTGGCTGGCCGGGGTCGGAGGCGGCGCCTTCCTGCTGGCGCTGGCCACCGAGAGCGAGCGCTTAAAGCGCGTCGGCGCCTGGCTGGCCTTCCTCGGGGTGGTGGTCGGGGCGCTGCTCTTGATCGTCGACCTGGGCCACCCCGAGCGCTTCTGGCACCTCTTGGTCAGCTACCGGCCGGTCTCGGTGATGTGGCTGGGCTCGCTCTTTTTGTTCCTGGACGGCATCGCCCTCTTTCTGCTGCTGATCCTGCGCTCCTGGCCCCGGCTCTTGGTCTGGGCCGCCGCCATCCTGACCCTGCTCGTAATCGCCTACACCGGCGTCTTGCTGATGGCCACCACCCGGCCCTTCTGGGCCGCCAGCCCGCTGGTCCCCTGGATCTTCCTGGCCTCGGCGTTCGCCACCGGGGCGGCCATCCTCACCTTCTTCGGGGCCCGCTTCGACCGGGTGCTGATCGTCTTCGGGCTGCTCGAGGCCCTCTTCGTCCTCTTGCACCTGATCTGGACCTACCCGGTCGCCGAGCGGGCGATCTCGGCCCTGCTCACCGGCGAGCTGGCCTGGGCCTTCTGGGGCTTCGTGCTGCTCGGGTGGCTGGTGCCGCTCTTGCTCGAGGTCGGCCGTCGCGCCCCGGCGCTGGCCGCGCTCCTGGTCCTCTTGGGCGGGTTCCTGCTCCGCTACTTCGTGGTCTACGCCGGCCAGATCGGCTACCTGATCTGAGATGGAGCTGGAGACGCTCTTTCGCCGACTGGAGGGGGTCCGGGCCCCGGCCTGGGCCCCCGGACACCCTTTCGTCGCCCCCCACCGGGTCCTGGGCGAGGTGCTGAACCTGCTCGCCGAGTACGACCCGGCCGCCGCCGAAAAGGCCGAGGGGCTGGTCGAGCTTTCCGAGGAGGCCCTGGCCCAGCGGCTTGCGGCCGCGCTCGAGGGCGCTGCGGGCGGAAGCGAGGCCGAGGCCTTCGTGCTCCAGGCCATGCTCCGGGCCTACGCCCGGGGGCTTGCGGAAGACACCGAGGCCGAGGGCGCCCGCTGCCCCGTCTGCGGCGGCCTGGCCGACGTCGCCTACCTGGACCAGGACGGCTTCCGCCACCTGGTCTGCGGGGTCTGCGACAGCCGCTGGCCGGCGCCCCGGATCGGCTGCCCCTACTGCGGCGAGACCGACGCCAAGAAGCTCCACTACTACCCCTACGACCCCCACTACCGCCTCTACGAGTGCCAGACCTGCGGCGCCACCCTGCCCGCGGTCGACCTCCGGGAGGCCGGCCGGCTCAACCTGCCGCGGCTCCGGGCGGCGGCGGTGGAGATGCGCTTCCTCCTGGAAAGCGGGGCGGTCGAGGGATGAGGGTATCCGGGCTCCGCTACCAGAAGGGGGCGCTCCTTCCCGCCGAGTTCGAGGTCCCCGAGGAGGCCGAGCTGGAGATCGTCCTGAACCAGCGGCTGCTGGCCCGGCTCGCCTACACCCCCGGCCACGAGGCCGCCCTGGGGCTCGGCTACCTCTACAACGGCGGCTTCTTCCAGCGGCTCTCCCAGGTGGCCTGGCGGGTCGACCCGGAACGCCGCCGCTTCTGCGCCCACGTCGAGGGGGCGGCGGCGCCCGAGGTGGGGCTCAAGAGCTCGGCCTGCGGCGGCGGCGACCAGTTCCTCTCCCGGGGGCTCTCGCGGCTGCCCGAAGCCCGGCTCGACCCCGAGCTCCCCTTCCGGCTGATCCGGGAGCTCCACCGCCGCGCCCGCCGCTACCAGAAGACCCGGGGGATCCACGCCGCCGCCCTCTTCGACCTCTCCGGCGAGCTGCTCTTCCACTTCGAGGACATCGGCCGCCACAACGCCCTCGACCGCCTGGCCGGGGCGGCCCTCCTGGAAGGGGTGAAGGGCCCCTTCCTGCTCGCCGCCACCGGCCGGCTCACCCTGGAGATGGCGGCCAAGGCGGCCCGGATGGGGGCGGTGCTGGCGGCCAGCCGCACCGGCGCCTCCGACCGGGCGATCCGGCTGGCCCGGGCGGTGGGGCTTTCCCTGGCCGCCTACGTGCGCACCACCGGCTACCGGGTCTACTCCGCGCCGGAGAGGTTCTCCAGGTCCTCCAGCGTGTTGACGTTGGCGAAGAGCGCCGGACCGAAGCGGGCCTCGACCTCGGACCAGGGCAGGTAGCGGGCGCCGCCCTCGTCGAGCAGGCGGCGGAGGAAGTAGTCCCCCTCGCGAAGCAAGCGCTCGGCCAGGGGGAGGAGGTCCTTGGTGTAGAGGGCGGCGAGCGGCTCCGGCCAGTCCGCCGGCCCCATCGCCACCACCGCCGGGGCGTCCCCGAGCTCTTCAAGCAAAAAGGCCCAGTACTCCGGGCGCAGGTTGGGGAGGTCGCAGGCGGCCACCGCCACCACCCGGTTTTGCGCGCTCGCCAGGGCGGCGTGAATCCCGGAGAGGCTGTCGCCGCCGGGGATCCGGTCGGGGTAGACCGGCACCCCGAACTCGGGGTAGGGGCGGTTTGCGACGACGAAGCGTTCGCTGGCGTCCTTGAGGCTATCCAGCACGTACCGCATGAGCGGCTTTCCCCGCCAGACGAAGCGGGCCTTGTCGCGGCCGAAGCGGCGGGAGCGCCCGCCGGCCAGCACGGCGCCGGAGAAGGGTGCCATCGACAAAAGCCTACCCCGGTACCTCGGCGATCACCCGGGTGCCGGCGCCGGGGCGGCTCTCCACCCAGAAGCGGCCGCCCCGGGCCTGGATCCGCTCGCGCATCTGGCCCAGGCCGAAGTGCCCCTCCCTGGGGGCGGCCTCGGGGTCGAAGCCGACCCCGTCGTCCTCGACCACCAGCCGGGCGCCCTTGGGGTTGGTCGCCTCCAGCCGCACCCGCACCCGCCGGGCCCGGGCGTGCTTGGCGACGTTGTTCAAAGCCTCCTGGAGCACCCGGAAGAGGGCCAGCTCGGAGGCCTGGGTGAGCTCGGGCTCGCCCACCACCTCGACCTCGGCGCGAAAGCCGGCCTGCTCGGCGAAGGCCTGGGTGTAGCGGCGGACCGAGTCGACGAAGCCGTAGCGCTCGAGGTCGATCGGCCGGAGCGCGAAGATCGAGCGGCGCACCTCGCGGATCTGGTCGCGGAGCACCCTCTTGACCTGCTCCAGCTCGGCCCGGGCGCGCTCGGGGTCGCGCGCCAGAAGCCGGGTGACCAGATCCAGCTTCAGCGCCATGAAGGCCAGCGCCTGGGCGATGCCGTCGTGGATCTCGCGGGCGATCCGGGTGCGCTCCTCGTGGATGGCCAGCTCCTCGGCCCGGAGGTAGGCCTGGGCGTTCCGCACCGCCAGCGTCACCTGGGAGGCGAGCAGCTTCAAAAAGGCGAGCTCGCTCCGGAGCCGCTCGTGGTCGCCGACCAGCAGCAAGACCCCCACCGGCGACTTGTCCCCCAGCGGCACCGCCAGCTGCCCCGGGGCCAGAAAGACCGGTTTCTTGAGCGCGTCGGCCCAGGGCCCCTGGGGCAAGAAGGCCCGCTTGGCCGGGGCCGAGCCGCGGTAGGCCCAGAGCTTCAGCACCCCGCCCTCGTCGAGCAGGTAAACCGCCCCGCCCTCGGCCCCGGCCCAGGCGACGATCCGCTCCAAGAGACGCTCCAGCAGCTTGCCCAGGTTGGCCTCGGCCCGGAGCGCCTCGTCCACCTCGAAGAGGGTGAGAAGGTCCCTCGTTCGGGCCTCGGCCGCCTCCAAAACCGAGTCCACCTCCCCCGCCAGCACCTCGAGGAAGGCCGGGTCCACCTCGCCGTAGAAGCAGAGCCGCCCGCCGCTGCGGCCGAGCTCGACGGTGATCAGCCCCTCGGCCTGGCAGCGGGCGAAGGGGAAGCCGGCGGTGACGTAGCGGTACTCGCCCAGGGTGATCGCCACCTCGCCCCCGAGCGCCTCCCGGATCGCCTCCGCCACCGCCCGCATCACCTCGTCCAGGCTCTCGGCCTCGAGCGCCCGGTGCACCACCTGGCGAAGCGCCAGGAGGCGGCGGTTGGCCTCCAAAAGCTCGCGCTCGGCCCGCTCCCGGGCGGAGAGCTCGTCGGCCACCCAGTCCAGCGTCAGGTAGACGACGAAGGGGCCGAGCAGGCCGTAGAAGGCGAGCATCAGCCAGAAGGCGTGGGGGTCGTCCAGGCTTTTGCGGATGCCGAACTGAAAGAGGAGGACGAAAAGCGCGATGATCGGCGGCAGGTAGAGCCGGGCCCGGCGGATGCGGGCGGCCAGCTCGCCCAGGCTCTCGCCCGAGGTCACGACCGCCCCCGTTCGATCGCCCAGCGCCCCTGGCGCACGAGCCCCCGCAGCATGGCCAGCTCGCCGGGGGTGAGCTCGGCCTTGTGGAAGATGCGCCTAAAGCGCCGCATCGCGTGGGGAAGGCGTTTTTCGTCGGTGAAACCGATCTCGAGGAGGTAGCCCTCGAGGTCGGCGAAGAAGCCCTCGAGCTCGCCCACCGCCGCCGGCCGCGGCTGCTCGGTTCGCTTGGGCTCGGCCAGGAAGAGCTCGTAGGCCAGGATCAAGACCGCCTGGGCCAGGTTCAGGCTCTTGAAGTCGGGGGCGGTGGGGATCCGGATCACGTAGTGGGCGCGGTCGAGCTCCTCGTTGGTGAGCCCGGAGCGCTCCCGGCCGAAGACCAGCGCCACCCGCTCGCCGGCCTCGGCCCGGCCCCGGAGCCGGGGGGCCGCCTCCCGGGGGGTGAGGATCCGCCCGGGGTAGCCGTAGCGGGCCCGGGCGGTGGTGGCGGCGACGAAGTGCACGTCGGCCAGGGCCTCGTCCAGGGTGTCGACGATGCCGGCCGACTCCAGGACGTCCTTCGCCCCCACCGCGAACTTCCGCGCCTCCTCCGCCAGGGGGTCGGCCTCGGGGGCGACCAGGTAGAGCTCCCGGAGGCCAAAGTTCTTCATCGCCCGGGCGGTCATGCCGACGTTCCCGGACTCCTGCACCCCCACGAGGACGACGCGGACGTTTTCCACCCGCCCCATCTTACGCCGGGGCGGAAGGCGGTTAAAGCGAGCGCAGCCAGCGGGTCAGGGTGCGCACGCCGAAGCCGCTGGCCCCCGCCGGCCCCAGCTCCCAGGCCTCGCGCTGGAAGGCGGGCCCGGCGATGTCCAGGTGGGCGAAGGGGTCGCGGACGAACTGCTTCAAGAAGAGCGCCGCCTGGATCGCCCCGCCCTCGCGGGTGCCGACGTTCTTCAGGTCGGCGACCTCGCTTTTGAGGAGCTTTTGGTAGCGGGGCTCGAGCGGCATCGGCCAGAGGGTCTCGCCCTCGGCCTCGCCCCCGGCGCGCAAGGCCTCGGCCAGGCGTTCCTCGGTGGCGAAGAGGGCGGCGATCTTCCGGCCCAGCGCCACCACCGAGGAGCCGGTCAGGGTGGCGATCGAGACGATCGCGTCCGGGGCCTCGCGGCCGGCGTAATAAAGGGCGTCGGCCAGGGTCAGCCGGCCCTCGGCGTCGGTGTTCACCACCTCGACGGTCTTGCCGCTCATGGTGCGGACCACCTCGTCGACCACGTAGGCCCGGCCGCTGATCTTGTTCTCGGCGGCGGCGATCACGCCGTGGACCTCGACCGGGGGCCGGAACTCGGCCAGCGCCTGGAAGGTCCCCAGCACCGCCGCCGCCCCCGCCATGTCGGCCTTCATGTGGCGCATGCTCTCGGTGGGCTTGAGCGAGTAGCCGCCGGTGTCGAAGCAGAGCCCCTTGCCGACCAGCGCGACCCGCCGCCGGGGCTTCTCCTCGGGGCGGTAGGTGAGGTGGATCAGGCGCGGGGGGTTGTCCGAGCCCCGGGCCACCGCCAGGAAGGCCCCCATGCCCAGGGCCTCGATCTCCTCGGGGCCGAGCACCCGGGCCTCGAGGCCCCGCTCCTCGGCCAGCGCCCGCGCCGCTTCCGCCAGCGCCTCGGGGGTGAGCACGTTGGGCGGCTCGTTGGCCAGGTCCCGGGCATACGCGGTGGCCGCCGCCATGCGCTCGGCCTCCTCCACCGCCCGGCCGCGACCCTTGGCGATCCAGTAGCGGATCCGCACCGGCTTGGCCTCCGACTTGTAGCGCTCAAAGCGGTAGCTGCCCAGGTAGAGCCCCTCGGCCAGAGCGTAGCTGGCCGCCTCCTTGCCCAGGCGGTCGGCGAAGAAGTTCTCCACCGCCACCTCCCGGGCCCCGAGCTCGAGCGCCTTGCGGGCCACCGCCACCCCGGCCTCGCGCACCCGGTCGGCGGTCACCCCGCGCTTTTGTCCCAGGCCCAAAAGCATCAAAAAGACCCCGTCGGCCACCAAGGTCAGCTCGGAGCCGAAGTCGCCGCGAAACTTGCCCAGTTTCAACGCCTTGGAAAGGATTCCCGAATACGCCTGATCCAATTCCTGGCCGGCTTCGGTCAGACCGCCCGAAACCACGCCGACCACCTTCATCTTGCCCGGCAGACCCACCACCGGCCGCCTGCCCGAACGAAGCGAAATCTTCATAACGCTTTCAAGCATATCACTTCCGGGAAGTTTAAGATGAACCGCGTGAAGCAGATCGGCGGCAGCGCGGCGCTGGAAGGCGTGATGATGAAGGCCCCCGAGGCCTGGGCCCTGGCGGTTCGGCTCCCTTCGGGCGAGATCCACGTGGAACGACACCAAGATCGGGCGTTCTGGACCCGCTACCGCTGGGCCCGGCTCCCCTTGATCCGGGGCGTCTTCGCCCTCTTCGACGCGCTCCGGGTCTCCTACCTGGCGCTGGCCCGGAGCGCCCAGCTGGTCGAGGGGGAGGAGGAACCCATCAGCAAGCCGGCGCTCTACGCCACCATGGGCCTCTCGGCCGTCGTCGGCGTCCTGCTCTTCATCGTGCTGCCGGCCTACGTCGCCGGCTTCGCCGCCAACGCCAAGAGCCAGCCGGTGGTCTTCAACGCCCTGGCGGGGGCGATCAAGGTCACGATCCTGGTGGGCTACCTGCTCTTTTTGAGGCGGTTCCCCGACACCCGGCGGTTTTTCATGTACCACGGCGCCGAACACAAGGCGATCCACGCCTACGAGAAGGGGCTCCCCCTGACGGTGGCGAACGTCCGCGCCCAGCCCCGCTTCCACCCCCGCTGCGGCACCACCTTCATCGCCTTCGTGATCCTGGCCTCGATCCTGGTCTACTCCTTTTTGCCCCGGGCCGACCTGCTCTGGTGGCGCCTTTTGGGCCGGGTGGTCTTCCTGCCGCTGGTGGCCGGGGTGGCCTACGAGCTGTTGCGCTTTTCCGCCAGCCACGAGGACCCCGTCTCCCGCCTCCTCCGGGGACTCGGCTTTCGCTTCCAGGCGCTCACGGTGGACGAGCCCACCGACGACATGATCGAGGTGGCGATCAAGAGCACCGAGGCGGCGGTGGCCGAGCCCCCGGCGATGGTGGCCTAGCGCCGGGTCGAGCCCTTCGCTTTTCGGTACCCTTGACCTTGGTGAAGCCAAGGGTCGTTCTGGGCCTTTCCGGCGGGGTGGACTCGGCGGTCGCCGGCCTGCGCTTGAAGCAGGCGGGCTACGACGTGGTCGGCGCCATGTTGAAGCTGGAAGGGGGCGAGGCCGAGAACTCCTGCTGCAACCTGGCGGCCCAGGCCCGGGCGGCCGAGGTGGCGAAGAGGCTCGAGATCCCCTTCGTCGTCCTCGACGAGGAAAAGACCTTTGCCCAAACGGTGATCCAGCCCTACCTCGAGGAGCACGCCCGGGGGCGGACGCCGAACCCCTGCGTGCTCTGCAATCCCTTCGTCAAGCTCGCCGGCCTGGAAAGGCTCGCCGAGCGGCTGGGGGCGGACCGGATCGCCACCGGCCACTACCTGAGGCGCGAGGGCGCGCGCTTTTTCCGGGGGAAGGACGCCCGAAAGGACCAGAGCTACTTCCTCTGGAAGGTGCCCCGGAAGACCCTGGAAAAGACCCTCTTCCCCCTGGGCGAGCTTTTAAAGCCCGAGGTCAGGAGGATCGCCGAGGAGGCCGGGCTTTCGGTGGCCAAGGCCCCGGAGAGCCAGAACCTCTGCTTCGTGGAAAACGACCCCAAGGGCTTCCTTTCCCGCCACCTCGAGCTCCGGCCGGGGCCGGTGGTGGACCTCGAAACCGGCGAGGTCGTCGGCCGGCACCAGGGGGCGGCGCTCTACACCGTGGGGCAGCGCCGCGGGCTCGGGCTCTTTAAGAGCCACCTGGAGCGCTACGTGGTCGCCACCGACCCCGAGAAGAACGTGGTCTACGTCGGCCCCCGGGAGGCGGTCACCTTCACCGGGCTCACCGCCGGCGAGCCCAACTACCTGGTGCCCCCGGAAGACTGGCCCCGGGAGGTCGCGGTGCAGGTGCGCTACCGCACCCGGCCGGTACCCGCCCGGGTGGAGCGGGCCGACGAGGAGGCGCTTTTGCTTCGGTTTTTGGAGCCGGTCTTCGCGGTGGCGCCGGGGCAGTCGGCGGTGGTCTACGCCGGGGACGAGCTCCTAGGCGGCGGGGTCATCGAGGCCCCGGGGGAAAGCCTTCTAAAAACGCGGGCGGCGTCCGCGGAACGCTAGCCAGCGCCCGGTAGATCGCGTAGTCCCGCCAGACCTTGGCCAGGTACTCCCGCGGCTCGTCCCGGGGCTGGAAGCGAAGGAAGTCGTAGACGTCGCCGTAGGTCTCCATCCCCCTTCGCACGTAGCCGGGGCCGCCGTTGTAGGCGGTGACGGCGAGCCGGAGGTCGCCTTCGAACCGGTCCGAAAGCCAGGCCAGGTAGTAGGCGCCGAAGCGCACCGCCGCCTTGGGATCGAAGGGGTCGGCGTCCGGGGCGCCCAGCCGGCCGGCCACCTCGCGCCAGGTCAGGCGGGTGAACTGGAAGAGCCCCCGGGCCCCGGTGGGGCTCACCGCGCCGGGGTCGAAGGCCGACTCCACCCGCATCACGGCGTAGAGCAGCCAGGGGTCGAGCCCCCGCGCCCGGGCCTCGGCGAAGACCGCCTCCCGCCAGGGGGTGGCGTACCTGAGGCGTAGGCCGCCAAAACGGGCGGCCGGCTTCACCTCCCCGAGGGCGTAGAGCACCCAGGCCCAGGCCCGCCGCGCCTCCCCCGAGGCCCGGCGGGCCCGGTAGCCGGCCTCCCCCCGGGCCCAGTCCGCGCGGCCGGCGGCGAGCAGGGCCCGCACCACCGCGAGCCCCGGCGGCGCCCGCTGGGGCAGGGGCTCGAGCGAGAGGGCGGGGAGGGGCTTGCCGACGAGCAGGCCGAGCCCGCCCGAGAGCCGGGCGTAGGCCTCTTGGGCGGCTGCCTCCCGGCCGCTTCGCCGGGCGAGGAGGTAGGCCCGGAGGGCGGCGTCGTCGGCCACCGGGGTTTTTTCCGCCGCCACCGCCAGGTAGAGCGCGATCGCCCGGGAGAGGTCGGTCGTTTCCAATAGCCCGGCGGCCTCGAAGCGCCCGCGGGGACCGGCGGCAAGGAGCGCCGCGACGGCCTCCCGCTCCCGGCCCATCCGGGCCAGCAGCCGGCCCTCCTCGAGCCGGTCGCCGGCGGCGCGATAGGCGCGGAGCGCTTCTTCCTCCCGACCCAGCGCCAAAAGCGCCCGCGCCCGCAGGCGAGGGTCGGCCTCGAGGTAGGAAAGGGCCTCCTCGGCCCGCCCCAGCCCGAGGAGTGCCCGGCCCTTTAGGAGGGGATCCCTGGCGTAGGCGAGCGCCTCCTCATAGCGGCGGGCGGCGAGCAGGCCGG
>JAMOVS010000037.1 GCA_027061845.1 Thermaceae bacterium | reverse complement strand
AGCACCGCCCCCAAGGCGAAAAGCGCGGGACCCAACCAGGACGAGAGCAGACTGAAGAAGGGCCCGGTGATGAGCAAGATCAAACCCAGGGCGATTCCGAGCCCGCGAAGAAGCTCGCGGGTAAGGTCGACGCGGCAAGTCATGCGTCTTTACAATACCGCCGCAAACGGGACTGATCCCAAACGCGCACCGCTCCCTCGACGAAAAACGCCAGCGCGACCACCAACCCCAGCTCACCCCAGTGCCCCATCCGGGGTGAGGTCAGCAGCCCGGAAAGGACCCCACCGACGGCGGAAACCAACAGCATCGCGAAAAAGCCCGCCCCCGCCCTTCCCTTAAGTTGCGCCCAAGCGGCGAGCTCGATCAGCTCCCCCGGCACCGACTCGGGCGGCGACTCCGACGTTGCCAGCATGAGGTAGTAGGGGCAAAGCGGCGTCCTGCGCCAGTCGGGAAGCTCCGGCCTCACCCGCCGGAGCTCCTGCCACAAAAGCGTCCAGCCCCGCCCGAGCGGCAACCACCAGCGCTCGCCGTCCTCGAAGCGCAGGCCAAAGCGAGGCCAGAGGCCCCAGACGACGGCGCCAATAAGATCGCGCACTTCTTCCGCCCGGCGCCGCCGGCCCTGTCGAACGAGCCAGCCCTGGCGGTAGTAAACGGGCGAGAGCTCGGTTAAAAAGCCGCGCCGCAGCAAAAGAAAGAGCAAAAGCCAAAAGGCCTCGCGCAGCGGGCTGGGCCAGAAGCCGGCGGAGAACGCCAGCGCCAGGACCCCAAGCGCCCGCAGCTCGCGCTGCCATCGCTCGGGCGTTAAGGCGAAGTCAGGAAGCGGCTCCGAGGGCATCGTCGAGTACCCGCCGCATCACCTCGATGGGGGCCTCTTCCCCGGTCCAGAGCTCGAAGGCGAGCGCCCCCTGCCAGAGCAGCATCCCCACCCCGTCCACCGGCGTGAGCCCCCGCGCCTCGGCCTCCCGTAAAAAGCGGGTTTTGCGGGGACGGTAAACGAGGTCGACGGCAAAGCCCCGCTCGGGGAAAAACTCCGCCGGCAGCGGGGTGGCCCCGGGGTCGGCGAGCCCTACCGAGGTCGCGTTGACCACCAGGTCAGCCCCCCGCGCTTCCGAAAGTTCCGTCACCCGGGCCCCGAACGCCCGCGCCAGCGCCTCGGCCCGGGCCCGGGTGCGGTTATAGAGGTCGACCTCGAAACCGGCGGTCTTGAGGGCGTAGACCACCGCCCGGGCGGCGCCCCCAGCGCCCAGAACGAAGGCCCGCTCGCCGGTCACCCCGGCCTCCTCCAGGCTCTTTAAGAACCCGGCGGCGTCGGTGTTCTCCCCCAGGAGGCGGCCCCCCTCGTTGATTACCGTGTTTACCGCCCCGATCGCCTCGGCCGCCGGCGAGAGAAGGTCGAGGTGGGCGAGGACCCGCTCCTTCAAGGGCACGGTGACGTTCACCCCGCGAAAGCGGGCGCGGACCTCCTCGATCCGGGCGGGTAGGCGCTCGGGCGGGGTGGCGAGGAGCAGGTAGCGGCCCTCGATCCCCCGCGCCCTGAGGGCGGCCTGGTGCATCCGGGGCGAGAGCGAGTGCTCCACGGGATCGCCGAGAATGCCGAGCTGCATCGCCGGTAGCTTACCCGTTTGGTATCCTGGAACGTAGTGAGATCGGGCCTGTTGATCCTGCTCCTCTGGCTCGCTCCTTTGGGGCTCGCAAAGACCTACCTCATCCCCATCGAAGGCGAGATCGACCCCGCCCTGGCGGTGTTCGTCGACCAGGCGCTTTCCCGGGCGGAGAACGCCGGCGCCAGCGGGGTGGCGTTCCTTATCGACACCCCCGGCGGGCGGCTGGACGCCGCCATCAAGATCTCGGACCGCATCCTGGAAAGCCCGCTGCCCACCCTGGCGGTGGTTAAGAACGCCTTTTCCGCCGGAGCGCTGATCGCCCTCTCCTGCGAGCGGATCGCCATGCTCCCCGGCTCCGAGATCGGGGCCGCGCTCCCGGTCCAGTACATCCCTGGCGTGAAGTACGAGGCCGCCGACCGCAAGATCGTCAGCGGCTTCAAGGCCAAGTTCCGGGCGGTGGCCGAGGCCCGCGGTCGCCCCGCCGAGATCGCCGAGGCCATGGTCGATCCCGAGATCGAAATCGAGGGACTGACCCCGAAGGGCGAACCCTTGACCCTCTCCGCCGAAAAGGCGGTCGAGCTCGGCATCGCCGACTTCATCGCCGCCACCCTGGCCGAGGCCCTCGTCAAGGCGGGGTTCGACCCCGAGGTGGAGCGCATCGAGCCGGGCGTGCGGGTGCGGGTGGCCCGGACGTTGACCTCGAGCACGGTGGCGGCGGTGCTGCTGGCGGTGGGCGTGCTCGGCCTGCTGATCGAGGCCTTCACCCCCGGATTCGGCATCCCTGGCCTGGTGGGTCTCCTGGCCCTGGGGCTCTACTTCCTGGGTGGCTACCTGGCGGGGATGAGCGGGGTGGTCGAGGTGCTGCTCTTCCTGACCGGGGTGCTCCTCCTGCTCGCCGAGATCTTCCTGATCCCCGGTTTCGGGGTCGCCGGGATCGGCGGCATCGCCGCCCTGCTCGCCTCGATCTACCTCACCTTCGGGGAACAGACCCTCTACGTCGCCTCGCTGGCGGTGATCTTGACCGCCGTCGGCCTCGTCTTCGCCCTCCGTTTCCTGCCCCGAACCCGCACCGGCCGGGCGCTGGTCCTGGAGTCGGCGATCGCCGGCGAGGCCCCGCCCGAGGAAAAACTGAAACCCCTGACGGGCGCCATCGGTAAGGCCCTCACCCCGCTCCGGCCGGCGGGGGTCGCCCAGTTCGGCGAGCGCAAGGTCGACGTCGTCGCCGAAGGGGAGTACATCGAAAAAGGCAGCACCGTGCGCGTCGTCCGGGTGGAGGGCGTGCGCGTGGTGGTACGGAAGGAGGAGTAAATGGATCTCACCCTAGTGCTCATCGCGGGTCTGGTACTGATCGCGCTCTTCGTGCTCTTCAGCATCGTGCCGGTGGGGCTTTGGATCTCGGCCTGGGCGGCCGGCGTCCGGGTACCGCTGATCACCCTGATCGCCATGCGGCTCCGGCGGGTCCCCCCGGCCAAGATCATCTACCCCTTGATCAAGGCCACCAAGGCCGGGATCGAGGTACCGCTGGAGAAGCTCGAGGCCCACTACCTCGCCGGCGGCAACGTCGACCGGGTGGTGGACGCCCTGATCGCCGCCCAGAAGGCGGGCATCGACCTCACCTTCGACCGGGCAGCGGCCATCGACCTGGCCGGCCGGGACGTGCTCGAGGCCGTCCAGGTCTCGGTCAACCCCAAGGTCATCGAGACCCCCCGGATCGCCGCCGTGGCCAAGGACGGCATCCAGCTGATCGCGGTCGCCCGCATCACGGTGCGGGCCAACATCGACCGGCTGGTGGGCGGCGCCGGCGAGGAGACGATCATCGCCCGGGTGGGCGAGGGCATCGTCACCACCATCGGCTCGGCGGAAAGCCACAAGGACGTGCTGGAAAACCCCGACCGCATCAGCAAGGTGGTGCTGGAGAAGGGCCTGGACGCCGGCACCGCCTTCGAGATCCTCTCGGTGGACATCGCCGACGTCGACGTGGGCAAGAACATCGGCGCCCAGCTGCAGATCGACCAGGCCGAGGCGGACAAGAAGATCGCCCAGGCCCAGGCGGAAAAGCGCCGGGCGATGGCGGTGGCGGCGGAGCAGGAGATGCGGGCCAAGGTGGAGGAGATGCGGGCCAAACTGGTCGAGTCCCAGGCCCAGGTGCCGCTGGCGCTGGCCGAGGCGCTCAAGAAGGGCCGGCTCGGGGTGATGGACTACTACCAGCTCAAGAACATCGAGGCCGACACCGACATGCGGGAGTCGATCAGCCGGGCGGCCAAAGAGGGCGAGGAGGAGTAGCCCTTGAAGCTCGACGACCTGTTGGGTCTGCTCTTCGTCCTCTTCTTCATCGTCGGCCCGGTGCTGAAGGGGCTCTTCCAGAAGGAACGGGTCCCGGAGATCCTCGAGGAGGCCTTCCCCGAGCCCCCCGAGGAGGAGGTCCCCCCTCGGGAGAAACGGAAGCCCGAGCCCGTCCCGGTGCGGCCGGTGGCGGTGGCGCCCGCCCCTAGCGAGCCGGCACCCCCGGCGGCCGAGGAGCCCCCGCCCGCCCGCCGGCCCAAGAAGCTCGGGCTCCGCCTGACCCGGAATGCTATCGTGAAAGGGATCGTATGGCACGAGATTCTCTCCGAGCCGAGGGCCAAGCGCCGGTGGCCGCCGAAGCGGTAGTCGAGATCAAAGGCCCCGAGGAAGCGATGGCCCTGCTCGGCCGCGGGGACGTCTGGCTCAAGGCGCTCCGGGAGCGGCTCGGCGCCAAGATCGTCGCCCGGGGCAACACCGTCAAGATTCAGGGGGACCTGGAGGAGGTCACCCTGGCGGAACAGGTGATCAAGGACCTGCTCGCCCTCGTCCGCCAGGGCGCCGAGCTCGACGAACCCACGATCGAGCAGGCGGTCGAGCTCGCGCTCGCGGGCAAGAGCCTGGTGCGGGAGACCGAGCCCCGGCCCGGCGGGCTGGTCCTGCCCCGCAAGCTCCGCCCCAAGACCCCGGGGCAGCGGCGCTACGTCGAGGCCATCGCCGAGAACGACATCACCTTCGGGATCGGCCCCGCCGGCACCGGCAAGACCTACCTGGCGGTGGCCACCGCGGTCGCCGCCCTCAAGGCCCACCACATCAAGCGCATCATCCTCACCCGGCCGGCGGTCGAGGCCGGCGAGCGGCTTGGGTTTTTGCCCGGCGACCTGCAGGCCAAGGTGGATCCCTACCTGAGGCCGCTCTACGACGCCCTCTTCGACATGATCGACCCCGACCGCTTCGACAACTACCTGCAGTCGGGGGTGATCGAGGTGGCGCCGCTGGCCTTCATGCGGGGCCGCACCCTGAACGACGCCTTCATCATCCTGGACGAGGCGCAAAACACCACCCCGGAGCAGATGAAGATGTTCCTGACCCGGATGGGCTTCAACTCCAAGGTGGTGATCACCGGCGACGTCACCCAGATCGACCTGCCCAAGGCGGCCCGCTCGGGGCTGGTCGAGGCCGAGAAGATCCTCAAGGGGATCGAGGGCATCGCCTTCGTCTACTTCAGCGAGGCGGACGTCGTCCGGCATCCCCTGGTGGCCCGGATCGTGCGCGCCTACGAGGAGGCGGAACGCCGAAGTGGTTGACCTGGTGGCCGAGGTGCCGGTGGACCCCGAACGGGTCTACGAGCTCGAGGCCAAGCTCGAGCGGCTGATGCAGGAGCTCGGGGTGGGCGACCGGGCGGTGACCGTGATCCTCACCGACGACCCCCGCATCCGCGCCTTGAAGCGCGAGCACTGGGGGGAGGACGCCGCCACCGACGTGCTCAGCTTCCCCACCTTCGAGCCCGGCGACCCCTTCGTGCCCCCCCACCTCGGCGACATCGTGATCAGCCTGGACACCGCCCGGCGCCAGGGCGAGGCGGCCGGGCACGGGCTCTGGCCCGAGGTCTGGACGCTGGCCGCCCACGGGCTCTGGCACCTCTTGGGCCACGACCACACCACGGAGGACGAATGGCAAGGCTTTCGCAAGGTGCAAAGGCGGATTCGAGAACTTTGAGGCTTTCGCGGCTCCTCGACGCCTTCCGCCACGCCTACGCCGGCCTGGCCCAGGCCTGGAAGACCGAGCCCAACTTCCGGCTGGAGGCCCTGATCGGCCTCGCCGCCCTGCTGCTCGCCCTGTGGCTGGGGGTGAGCCCGGTGCCGGTGCTGCTCGCAATCGGGCTGGTGCTGGGGCTCGAGCTCGTGAACACCGCGGTCGAGGCGCTGGTGGACCTGGCCAGCCCGGAGCTCCACCCGCTCGCCAAGACCGCCAAGGACGCCGCCGCCGCCGCCGTGCTGCTGGCCAGCCTGGCGGCGCTTTTGCTGGGGCTTTTCCTCTTCCTTCCGCCCCTTTGGGAACGCCTGGTGAGGTGACACGATGGGCGAACACGAACACCCTCCGAGTTCTAGGAAAATCCGCTGGATCCTGGCCCTGAGCCCGGTCCTCGCCCCGGCCCTGGCGGCCGGCCCGGGGGCCTCGGTCAGCCCCTGGGAGATCCTGCTGCTGATCGCGCTCTTCGCCCTATCGGCCTTCTTCTCGGCCTCGGAGACCGCGATCACCACCCTCTGGCCCTGGAAGGTCAAGGAGCTCGCCGAGGAGGAGGGGGGCAGCGGCCCCTTCAGCCTGCTCGAGCGCGACATCACCCGCTTCCTGACCACCATCCTGGTGGGCAACAACCTGGTCAACATCGCCGCCACCGCTTTGGTCACCGACCTGGCCACCAAGGCCTTCGGCGACGCCGGGGTGGGGATCGCCACCGGGGCGATGACCTTCCTGGTGCTCTTCTTCGGCGAGATCACCCCCAAGTCGCTGGCGGTGCACCACGCCGACCGCATCGCCCGGATCGTCATCCGGCCGATCTACTGGCTCTCGATCCTGCTTTACCCCATCGGCCGCTTCTTCACCTGGGCCTCGACCCTGATCCTGCGGGCCCTGGGGCTCGAGCCGCGGCACGAGCCGCTGGTGACCGAGGACGAGCTGCGGCTGATCCTGGCCGGCGCCGAGCGCTCGGGGGCGATCGAGGAAGCCGAGGAGGACATGATCCAGGGGGTCCTCGAGCTGGGCGAGACCCAGGTCAAGGAGATCATGGTCCCCCGGGTGGAGATCGTGGCGGTGCAGGCCGACGCCTCGCTGCGGGAGTTTCTCGACCTGGTGCGGGAATACCGCTTCTCCCGCTACCCCATCTACGAGGAGAACATCGACCACATCATCGGCATCGCCCTGATCAAGGACCTGCTCGACTACGTCGACGACGGCCGCCTGGAGGAGGTGCGGGTGCGGGCGATCGCCCACGACGCCTACTTCGTCCCCGAGAGCATGCCGGTCTGGAACCTCCTCCGCGAGCTCAGGCGCCGCAAGATGCACATGGCGATCGTGGTCGACGAGTTCGGCGGCACCGCCGGGCTGGTCACCCTGGAGGACGTGATCGAGGAGATCATCGGCGAGATCTACGACGAGACCGACGAGCTGGAGCAGGACATCAAGAAGCTCGCCGACGGCGCCTTTCTGATCGACGCCCAGACCCCTCTGGACGACGTCGCCGACGCCCTCAAGACCGAGTTCCCGGACGGCGAGTACGAGACCCTCTCGGGCTTTCTCTACGATCGCTTCGGTTACATCCCCAAGGAGGGCGAGGTCACCGAGCACGGCGACTGGCGCTTTCTGATCGCCGAGGCCGACGAGCGCAAGGTGACGCTGGTGCGGGCCGAGCCCAAGCCGCGGGAGGAAGACGTCCATGAAGAAGCTGATTGAGGCCGCCAAGAAAGCGCAGAAGAACGCCTACGCCCCCTACTCCCGCTTCCCCGTGGGGGCCGCCATCCAGACCCGCTCGGGCAAGGTCTTTACCGGTGCCAACGTGGAAAACAGCGCCTACCCCCTCTCCCGCTGCGCCGAGCAGATCGCGGTGGGGGCGATGGTCACCGCCGGCGAGCGCGAGATCGAGGCGGTGGTGGTGGCCAGTACCTCCTCGCCGCCGGCCGCCCCCTGCGGCGCCTGCCGTCAGGTGCTGGCCGAGTTCGCCGGGCCCGAGGCGCTGGTGGTCTGCGTCAACGACCGGGGGGAGGAACGCCGCTACCGGCTCGGGGAGCTGCTCCCGGAGGCGTTCTCCTTGCGCTCGCCCAACAAGACGTAGCGAAACCCGCGGGGCTCGGCGCGGGCCTCGATCCCCCGCTCGGCGAGGCTTTGAACCAGTGCCTCGGGCGGGTAGAAGGCCCCCGGCTCCCCCCAAAGGCGTTCCAAGACCCGGAGCAAGCGCCCGCCCAGGGGACGGGGGTCGAAGTCATAGAGCCAGAGCCGCCCGCCGGGGGCGAGCACCCGGGCCAGCTGGGAAAGGGCCGCCTCGGGGTCGGCGAAGTGGTGCAGCGCCTCCCCCAGGACCGCCGCGTCGAAGGCGGCGTCCGGGAAGGGCAGCGCCTCGGCCCGGGCGTAAACCGCCTGGATACCCTCGGGCACCCGGGCCAGCATCCCCCGGGAGGCGTCGGCCACGACGAGCTCGAGGTCGGGCCGGACCGCGCGCATCCAGCCGGCGAGCAGGCCGGTGCCCCCACCCAGGTCGAGGACCCGGGCGCGGGGCGGAAGCCGGCCGGCGAACGTCAAGAGCGAGGCCCGCGCCCAGCCGGGGTAGACCCGGTGGCCGTGGCGCTCGAACAGCCTTCCCAACCGGTCGAAGCGGGACACGGAGCGGCTAGGGCAGGTGGCCCGCCAGGCGGATCTGGAGCGGGCGGTCCCAGATTCCCGGGATCACCGCCCGGAGCGTGCCCGCGAGCTGGTAGTCGGTGCCGTTCTTCACCGCCTGCACGATGCCCGGCAGCGAGACCAGGGAGACGGTCAGGCCCAGGCTCCCCTCCTCCTCGCCCAGGGGCGGCAGGTTCAGCGAAAGCGGCGCCTCGCCCAGCGGGAAGCCGCCGACCTCGGCGAGCAGGGCGCCCTCGAGCCGGTAACCCACCGGCAGCCGGTTCTTGGCCAGGAAACGCACTTGGAAGGTGAGCGTCCCGAAGCCGAGCTTGACCTCGGTCTTGAGCGGGTGGATCTCCGGCGGCGTCAGCGCGAGGTCGAAGCGGACCCGGTCCTGCAGCAGGGTGTAGGGCCCGAGCGCCATCCGCTGCCCCAAGGCCTCCACCCAGAGCTTGCCGGTCAGGCTGAGCGGCAGCTCCTGGCCCGAGAGCAGGTCGGCGACGGTCTTGGCGGCCCCGTAGAGGCTGCCCTCGAGCAGCAGCGAGACCTGGGTCCGCCCGTTCTTGGGCAGGGTGAGCGAGGGCAGCATCGCCCGGGTGCTCCAGTCGCCCAGGCGGGCGGTGAGCTCGCTCTCCAAGAGGGGGAGGTCGAAGGGGTTGGGGTTCGAGAGCTCGAGCTGGAGCCGCAGGGAGAGCCGGTCCTGGAAGGGGTCCACCGCCAGCAGCTCGCTCCCTAGAAGGCGCGCCTTGGGCGCCGCCAGCTGGCCCTGCCGGGGGGCACAGGCGAAAAGCCCCAAGAGCAGGAGCAATCCGAGGAACCAACGTCCGCGCATACTTACCTCCTTCGCCCCATTTTCCCTCATGCCGTCAGGCCCTCTTCCCGGAAGGCCTCGAGCAGCGGACCAAACTCCGCCCAGAGCGGGCTTTCCTGGGGCAGGGGCGGCCGCGGGAAGCCCACCGGAAAGCCGAGGTGGCGCATCGCCTGCTTCAAAAGCACCACCCCGCCCGCCCCCAGCGCCCGGGCCAGGGGATCGAGCCGGTTTTGCAGCGCCACCGCCTCGTCCAGGCGGCCGGCGCGGTAGGCGGCGTGGATTTTTTGAATCAGGGCGGGCACCAGGTTGGCCGCCGCCAGGATCCCGCCCTCGGCGCCGTGGAGCAGGCTCGCCAGGAAGACCGTGGCGCTGCCGGTGAACACCCGCAGGGGCAGGCGCTCCGCCTGGTAGTAGGCGAGCCGGGCGACCTCGCCGCTCGAGTCCTTGATCCCGACCACCCCGGGGATCTCGGCGATCCGCCGGACCCAGGGGAGCGGGAGCTCGGTGCGGGTGAGGCCGGGCACGTGGTAGACGAAGACCGGGTGCACCCGGGCGAGGGCCTCGAAGTAGCGAAGCGCCGCCGCCTCGTCGAGCGCCGCAAAGAAAAACCGCGGCAGGTAGGCGAGCCCGGCGAAGGCCCCCGCCTCCCGGGCTGCCTGCTGGTGAAAAAGCGCCTGGGGAGTGCTCTCGTCGCCCACCCCGACCAGGAAGGGCTGGGGCGGCTTGAGCTTGGAAAGCCCCTCCCTTCGCTCCTCCGGGAAGAGCAGGGGCGCCTCGCCGTTGGAGCCGTAGATCAAAAACCCGTCCACCTGCCCGGCGAGGCGGTCCATCACCGCCTGGTAGGCCCCCCAGTCGGGACGGCCGGCGGCGTCCATGGGGGTGGGCAGGGCCGGCAGGATCACGCCCTCGCCCCCCGCCAGTCGGCGGCCAGCCAGATCAGGTTGAGCAGGTAGGCGGCGGCGAGCCAGAAGGCCCCGTCGGCGCCGCCCTGGTAGAGGCGGAAGGCGCCGTAGAGGGCGGCCGCCAGCAGCAGCAACCCGACCCCGGCGCCGAAGCCCAAAAGCCCCGGGACCAAAAGCTCCCAAAGCCGCACCAGCAGGTTGGGGCGGGCCGGCGAGCCCCGGAAGAGGGCGGGCAGGTGAAGCAGGAACAAAAGCAAGACGAGCACCGCCATGAGCCCCAGCAGGAGCGGGCTCTTTACCGCCTGGTTCAGGGTCGCCAGCGGCCGGGCCGCGAAGGCCCGTGCCTGGGCGGCGGCGAGCAGCAGCTCGAGCTCGCGGTCGCTGGGGCCGAGCGGGCGGGACTCTCCGGTGCCGGCGTAGACCGCGGTCCAGGGGTCGCCGCCCAGGGCCAGGGCCTCGAGCACCGGGCCGCTGTCCCGGTCCCAGGCCAGCGCCGCCGCCGGCCGACCGGCCCGCAGGCGCAGGGCGGCGGAGGGCACCCGTTCTCCCTTGCCGGACAAAAGGGCCTCCCGCTCGGGACCCTCCGGCAGGGCGGCGATCGCCTCCCGGGCCGCCAGCGTCTGTAGGCTGGCGCGGGAAAAGCTCTCTCCGAGCTCGCCCGCCACCTGCCGGGCGAGGAGGTAGCCGGTGCCGCTGGCGGCGACGCCCAGCAGGAGCAGCGGCAGCAGCAACCGCTCGGTGAAGAAAAGCCGCGCCCCAAAGGGGCGGCCGCCGGAGAAGAGCGCTTTCAAGAAGAGGGCCAGGTAGGCCACCAGGAAGAAGAGGAAGAGCCCACCCAGCAGCCCGGCCAGCCCCAGGCGCCGGTAGTGCCCCAGCCAGCCGGTTCCGGTCCGTAGGCGGGCGGCCTCCGCCCGCAGCCCCTGGGCCCAGAGCCAGTCGGCGGCGTCTTGGAAGAAGGCGGCGCTGCCGGGAAAGAGCGGCAGGTGGTCGAAAAGGAAGCGGGTGAGGGCGAGGCTCTGCTCGATCCCCTCGCCCCGGGCCTTTTCGGCCGCCGCCACCAGGTAGCCAAAGGGCGGGTCCTCGCCCCAGGCCAGCTCCACCCGGTGCCCCCGGGCAAAGAGGTCCTTGCCCATGGCCGAAAGCGCCGCCGGGTCGCTGCGGCGTTCGGCCCAAAGGCTCCAGTAGGGACGGTAGCCCCGGTAGTCGCCGAGCGAGCGCTCCAGCTTGGCCAGGGCAGCGAGCTCCGACCAGGGCGCCTCGAAGGGCAGGGTTCGAATCTCCTCGAGCCCCAGCCGGCGGCCGTCGACCAGGGCCAGCTCGGGACCGGGGAGGAGCTCCTTCACCCGGTTGGGCGGGTAGTGGCGGGTGATCGCCCCGGTGAAGCGGTGGATCTCCAGCACCAAGAGCGGCCGGGCGACGTAGACCTGGGCCCCCGCCACCACCGGTCCCATCCAGGAGGCGGGCTCGGGCAGCTTGACCTCGAGGCCGGGCCTCAACCAGAGCCCGGTCTCGCTGAAGTGCGGGGCCGGCAAGACCACTTCCAGCACCGCCTCCAGGGGTTTCTCCCCGAGCATCAGGCGAAAGCGGTACTCGCCCCCTTCCTCGGGGGTGAAGGTAAACCGGAAGCGGCCGTCCGGGGCCTCCACGGTGAAGACCTTCTCCTCCCCCTCGGGGGTCGCCATCTCCAGGGCGTAGGTGCCGGGCGGCAGCCCCTCGCCCACCACCTCGGCGGGCGCCCCGGGCTCGGCCCCCGGCGGCACCACCAGGCTCTGGGCCAACGCCGGCAGCAACAGCCAAAGCATCCAAAGTCCACGTCGCATGAGCTCATTCTTACCGCTTTCTCCCCCCGCCGCCAGCGCTATGCTCGGAGTATGGGCCTCTTTAATATGATCGGGCCGGTCATGATCGGCCCCTCCTCCAGCCATACCGCCGGCGCCGCCAAGATCGCCTGGCTGGCGCGCAAGCTCCTCCCCGGCGAGCTCGAGCGGGTGGAGTTCGGCCTCCACGGCTCCTTCGCCGAGACCGGCGAGGGGCACGGCACCAAGAAGGCGCTGCTCGCCGGCGTCCTGGGCCTGGCGCCGGACGACCCCCGGATCAAGGAGGCAGAGAAGCTGGCCCAGGAGGCGGGCCTGGACTACGCCTTCAAGACCGTCGAGCTCGGCGACGTCCACCCCAACAGCGTCCGCATCACCCTGGAAAACCCGCGGGAGCGGGTCGTCGTCTACGGCTCCTCGCTGGGCGGCGGGCTGGTCAAGCTCTGGCGGCTCGACGACTTCGAGATCCACCTCACCGGCGAGGCCCCGGCGCTTCTCGTCAAGCACGTCGACACCCCCGGGGTGATCGCCCGGGTAGCCCGGGTGCTCGCCGACGACGAGGTCAACATCGCCCACCTGACCTCGAGCCGCACCAAGAAGGGGGGCGAGGCGATGATGGCGATCGAGATCGACCGGCCGCTCCCGGAGCCCGCCCTCGCCTACTTGAACCACCTCTCCTACATCCTCTGGGCCCGGCCGGTGCCGCCGGCGCCGGGGTAGTTTTTAACGTTTTGAACGTTTACGTTTTGCTAAACTAAACCCGTGGACGCGAAGCGGGCCTTCGCCGAGCGTCTGGGCCGGCTCTTCTCCGACCTGGGGCTGCCCCGGACCGCCGGCCTGGTGCTCGGCTACCTGGTGGTGGCCGACGAGGAACCGGTGGCGCTTTCCGACCTGGCCCGGGAGCTGGGCCTCTCCAAGGCCAGCGCCAGCCTGGCCACCCGGCTGCTGGAGCGCTACCGGGCGATCGAGCGGGTGCACCGGCCCGGCGACCGCCGGGCCTACTACCGGCTGGCCGAGGACGCCTGGCGGCGGGTAATCGAACAGGACCTGGCCTTCGTCCGGGAGCTCGCCGGCATCGCCGAGCAGGCGGCCGCGGCTCCCTCGGGTCCGGGCGCCCGGGGCCGGCTCGCGGAGCTCGCCCGGGTCTACCGCCGCTACGGCGAAAAGCTCAAGGAGCTCCTGGAGGAAGAATGGCCCGCCTCGCCCTGAAGAACCTCCTCCGCCACCCCACCCGCACCCTGCTGGTGGCCCTGGTGGTGGCCTACGTGGTGGTGGCGAACCTCTTCTACCTGAGCGTCATGGACGCTTACGAGGAAAGCGTCCGCTATGCCTACGCCCGCTTCATCGCCGCCCCGGTGGTGGTGGCCAGGACCGAGTGGTTCGAGGACCCCGCCCCGGAGCACGGGATCGAGGACCTGGAGGCGGTGCGGGCCGCGGTCGGGGACCGCCTTCATACGCTAAGGCTCGGCTTTTCTGCCCTTGCCGAAAGTCCTTACCAGAGCGAGGGGGTCGAGGCCACCGGGGTGGAGCCCGAGGCCGAGCGGCGGCTTTCCCGGGTGCCCGGCCGGGTGGAAAAGGGGCGCTGGCTGGAGGGCCCGGGGGAGGTCGTCTTAGGGCATGAGCTCGCGAAGAGGCTCGACGTCCGGGTGGGGGAACGCCTGGTCCTCTCCGCCGCCCACCTGGCCGGCCCGCGCTCCGCCGGACTCCGGGTGGTCGGCCTCCTCCGGGCCCGGGTGGGGGCGGTGGACCGCTACCGCCTTTACCTCCACCTCGAGGACGCCCGCCGGCTCACCGGCCTGGCCACCGCCACCCACCTGGCGGTGGACGCGCCCCGGGGCCGGGAGGCGCGCGTGGCCGGGGAGATCGCCGCCCGGCTTCCCCCGGGCTACGCCGCCAGGGACGCCTGGGCGCTGGTCGGCCCGGTCAAGACCGACATCGAGCTGGGACGGGCGCTGGCCCGCTTTTACAACCTCTTCCTGGCCCTGCTCTCGGCCCTGGCGGTGACCAGCACCCTCTACGTCAGCGTCCGCGAGCGCACCCGGGAGCTCGGGGTGATCGCCGCCCTCGGCCTCGACCCCGCCCGGCTCGCGGGGATGGTGGTGCTCGAGGGCGTCTTCGCCAGTCTGATCGGCTGGACCGCCGGACTCCTCTTCGGCTACGGCCTGCTCTACTACGGCAGCCAGCACAACCTGCTGGGCCCGATCTTCGCCCTCAGCAACCAGATCTGGCCCGAAGCCGGGCTCTTCGAGGAGGTCTACCTGGTGGTACGGGCGGGCTACCTCGGCCCCACCGCCTCGGTGGTGGCGGCGGCCGCCCTCCTGGCCCTCCTCTTCCCTGCCCGCTACGTCTACGCCCTCGACCTGCCGCGGGCGCTCCGCTTCGAGGTGTGAGCATGAAGAAAGCCCTTTTGATCGCCCTCCTCCTCCTGGCCCCGGCCCGGGCCGCGCCCCCGACCGAGGCCCTGGTGAAAGCGGCGCTCAAGGCCCTCTCCGGTCCGCCGATGACCGGGGAGCTGGTCGTCGAGATCGAACGCCCCGGCTCCCCGAGGCGGTTTCGCCTCCGCTTTTACACCGACGGCGAGGGGAGAAGCCGGGTACGGGTGCTCGAGCCCCCCGCCCGCCGGGGCGAGGCCTACCTCTTTCTGGAAAACGGCATCTGGCTCTACGACCCCCGCTTCGACCGGGTGGTCGAGCTGCCGCCCAGCAGCGGCCACCAGCGGTTTCTGGGCTCGGACCTCTCCGCCCTCGAGCTCAGCGGGCAGGGGCTTTTGGAGGACTACGAGAGCCAGCTCGCCTTCGAGGACGAACGCCGCTACGTCGTCCTGCTCACCCCCCGCCCCCAGGCCCCCACCCCCTACGGCAAGCTGGAACTGGTCATCGAAAAGGCCCGGAAGGTGCCGCTCTCGATCTCCTACTACGACCAGCGCGGGATCGAGGTGAAACGGGTCCGCTTCAGCGATTTCGCCCGGCTGGACACGGGCTACCTGGTCACCGCCGGGGTGGCCGAGGACCTCGTCCACGAAGGCTGGCGGACCCGTTTCCGCATCGAGCGCTTCCGGGTGCTCCAGACCATCGACCCCGGCTGCTTCACCCCCGAGGCGCTGCCGGAGGACTGCCCGTGATCGCCCTCGCCTGGCGCAACCTCTGGCGGGCCCGGGCGCGGAGCCTGCTCACCGCCGGGGTGGTGGCGCTGGTGGTGGCCCTGGGGCTCGCCCTCCTTTCCTTCACCTGGGCCGCCGTCAACGGCTACTTCGCCACCTTCACCGCCCGCATCGGGCACCTGGTGGTGCGGGTGGAAAACTACGAGAAACGCCCCCTCGTCGAACGGGTCTTCCCCGCCGGGACCCGGGCCGAGGTCCTCCGGGTGCTGCCCGGGGCCGGGGTCGAGGGAAGGCTCCTCTGGCCGGCCCTGGTCGCCGGCGAGCGGCGCTCGGAGCCGGCGCTGCTCACCGGCCTCGAGCCCGGCGGCCGGCTGGCGAGAAGCCTGCTCAAGGGGGCGCCGCTGGAAGGGGGCGCGGTGCTGGGGCGGGCGCTTGCGGTCAGGCTCCAGAAGCGGCCCGGAGACCTGGTCTACCTCTACCTGCCCGAGGCCCTGGGCGAGGGCAGCGGCCTGCTGCCGGTCGCGGCCACGGTCGAACTCCTGGAGAAAAACGAGGAGCGGGCGTTCCTGGCGCTGCCGCTCGCGACCGCCTCCCGGCTCGCCGCCCCCGGGATGGTGAGCGAGCTGGTGATCTTCCTGCCCGGGGTGGTGCGCTTTTCCCAGCAAGCGCGGCTGGAGCTGGCCCAGCGGAGGCTTTCCGCCGCCCTCCCGGGGGGCCTCGAGGTCCTCCGCTGGGACCAGACCGTGCCCGGCCTTTCCGGGATGGTGCGGGTCTTCCACCGGATGATGCTGCTCTTCGTGGGCATCTTCTTCCTGCTGGCGGCGCTGATCCTCTTGAACACCGTCTACCTCTCCCTGAGCGAGCGGGTCCGCGAGTTCGGCCTGCTCTCCGCCCTGGGGATGACCCCGGGCCGGGTCTTCCTGCTCGTCTACCTGGAGACCCTGATGCTGACCCTGGTCGGCGCCCTCCTCGGGCTTTTGCTCGGGGGCGCGATCCACCTGCGCCTGGCCCGGGGCTTCGCCCTGCCCCCGGAGGTCGCCGAGAGCTACGCCGAGTTCGGGCTGCCGCCGGTGCTCTACGGCGAGCTTCACCGCCAGGACGTACTGCTGGTGCTGCTCTTTGCCCTGGCCGCCGCCCTCCTCGCCGCCTTCTGGCCGGCCTTCCTGGCGGCCCGGCTGGAGCCGGCCCGGGCCCTGCGTTACGTCGCCGCCTGAAGGGGGAACGATGCTGGTACGAACCCAAAACCTGGCCAAGATCTACCGCCAGGGCAAGGTCGAGACCCCGGCGCTCCGGGGGGTCGACCTCGCCGTCGAGGCCGGCGAGTTCACCGCCGTCGCCGGGCCCTCGGGCTCGGGGAAGAGCACCCTGCTCCACCTGATCGGCGGGCTCGACCTGCCGAGCGAGGGCGAGGTCTGGCTCGAGGCCACCCGCGTCGACCGCCTGAGCCGGGCCGAGCGGGCGAGGCTCCGGCTTTACAAGATCGGCTTCGTCTTCCAGGCCTACAACCTGATCCCGGTCCTCACCGCGCTGGAAAACGCCGCCTTCGTGCTCGAGCTCCGGGGGATGCCCCCAAGGGAGCGGAACCGCCGGGCCCACGAAGCGCTCCAAGCCCTGGGCATGGCCGAGCTCGCGAACCGGCGGCCCAGCGAGCTATCCGGCGGCCAGCAGCAGCGGGTGGCGGTAGCCCGGGCGCTGGCCGCCCGGCCGCGTTTGGTGCTGGCCGACGAGCCCACCGCCAACCTGGACAAAAAGACCGGGCTGCGGCTGATCGAGACCATGCGGCGGCTCAACCGGGAGGCGGGGATGACCTTCGTCTTCGCCACCCACGACCCCCGCCTGCTAGAACATGCCCGCCGCGTGGTCTGGCTGGAGGACGGCCGGGTGGTGGGCGAGGAGCGCCGCTAGCGCCGGCTCGTGGTAGCTTCAAAGCGGTGGAACGGCCGCTCTTCGTCTACGACGCCGGGCCCGGGGAGGAGGACGGGGCCCTCCGCCGCCTGGCCGAGCGGCTCCCCGAGATGCCGAAGGGGAGCCTCCTCTTCCTCTCGGGGTTCCTCCTCGACCGGCTCCCCGAGGAGCTCACCGAGGCGATCGCCGAGCGGGCCGCCAGCGGGGAGCTCGAGCTCCTGGGCGGGGGGCTTTACTCCCCCTACCTGCCGCTCCTCCCCGAGCGCGACGCCTCCTGGCAGCTCGCCGACATGGCCGACCGGCTGGAGGAGCTCTTCGGCGTCGAGGTGCAGGGGGCGTTCCTGGCCGACGGCGCCTTCGACCTCACCCGCGTCGAGAGCCTGGCCGAGGAGGGCTACACCTACGCCCTTTTGCCCCAGGAGGCGCTTGCCGAGCCCGCCTACGCCGGGGTCGAGGAGGCCGGGGTCTGGCTGATTCCCTACCGGGGCGAGACCGCCTACTTTGCCCCCCGGAACCCCGGTGCCCCCTTTCCCGCCGGCTGGGTGCGGGGGGCGGACCACCCCCGGGTCCTCCCCCGTCAAAACCCCCGGGCCGCCGACCTCTTCGCCAAGATGCGCTGGGTCTCGGACAAGCTGGAAGAGGCCAAGCGGCCGCCCGAGGAAGCCTACCAGCGGCTCTACCGGGGGCAGTGGGGACGGGCCTACCGGGGCCAGGACCCAAAGGCCTACCGCTTCGCCTGGCGCGAGCTGCTCGCCGCCGAGAACCACTGCGATCCCCGCAAGTACGCCTGGCTCGAGCTCTACCTCGAGGACATGGACGCCGACGGCTTCCCCGAGGCGATCCTGGAAAGCCACACCCTCACCCTCTACCTCCGCCCCGCCCTGGGCGGCGCGCTCTTCGCCTTCGACGTGCGCGAGGTCGAGTTGCCGCTGCTGGCCGGCCGCAGCCTGGTGCCCCACCTGGCCGAGCGGCTGGACGCGCTCGACCGGGGGGGCTGGCACCGGGTGCCCTTCGAGGCCACCAAGTACCGCGACCGGGTGCACCTGGCCGGCCGCCACCGGGGCTTCACCCTCAAGGCCACCTACCGCCCCCGCCCCAAGGAGCAGGCGCTGGAGCTCGAGTGGCGGATCGGCCGCCAGGACGACGGGGGCTATCAGGGCTTCTTCGCGGTTGACCTGGAACTGGCGGAGGAGCCCCGCCCGCTGCGGCAGGAATCGGCCAAGCAGATCCTCGAGCTCGAGCAGCTGGCCCTCCTCTTCGAGGCCCCCCGCCCCTTCCAGCTGGCGGTCGAGGGCAGCCGGGCCCGGCTGGTCTTCGCCACCGAGATCGCCCCCGGGAAGACCCGCCGCCACCGGCTGGAGATCCGGATCCTGCGGTGAACCCCCTGCGCATTCTGTTCCTGGCCGAGGCCGGCCTGCTCGTCCTGGGTCTCGCCGGAATGCACGCCCTCCGGGTCCCCCTGGTCGCCCGGCCCGACCCCGCCCGCGACACCCTGGCCTTCCTGCTCCTCTACCTCGCGCTCAAGGCGGGCGAGGCCCTCTTCGCCCGGCTCTTCCCCGACTCCTACCGGGTCGCCGAGGCGCTGATCCGCCGGGTGGCGGCGGCGCTGCCGGAGGCCGCCCTTTTGCCCCTCGCGCTTTTAAGCGCGCTGGCCGAGGAGGTCTTCTTCCGGGGGTTTCTGATCCCCCTCTTCGCCCGGGGGCTGCCGGAGGCGGCGGCGCTCCTGCTCTCGGCGCTGATCTTCGCCCTCTTCCACCCGGTGCCCGACCGTCGGGCCTACGCCTACCCGCTCTACGTCGGCCTGGCCGGGGTCCTCTTCGGCCTCGCCTACCTGGCCACCGGCTCCCTGATCCCGGGTATCCTGGCCCACTACCTGGTCAACGCCGAGGGCCTCCTCGAGGCCCGGAGGGGGACCTCCGTCCCCCCCGGCTCGGTATCTTGAAAACGGAGGAGAGAGCATGTTCGAGAAGATCAAGGTTCCCGAATGGGGCGAGAAGATCCGCATCGAAAACGGCAAGCTGATCGTGCCCGACCACCCCATCATCGCCTTCATCGAGGGCGACGGCACCGGCCCCGACATCTGGAACGCCGCCCAGCCGGTCTTCGACGCGGCGGTGGAAAAGGCCTACGGCGGCAAGCGCAAGATCGCCTGGATGGAGGTCTACGCCGGGGAAAAGGCCAACCGGGTCTACGGCGAGGAGGTCTGGCTGCCGGAGGAGACGATCGAGGCCATCCGCGAGTACCTGGTGGCGATCAAGGGCCCCCTCACCACCCCGGTGGGCGGCGGCATCCGCTCGATCAACGTGGCCATCCGCCAGCGCCTCGACCTCTACGCCTGCGTGCGGCCGGTGCGCTACTTCGAGGGGGTGCCCAGCCCGGTCAAGCACCCCGAGCTGGTCAACATGGTGGTCTTCCGGGAGAACACCGAGGACATCTACGCCGGCATCGAGTGGCCGGCGGGCAGCGAGGGACAGAAGAAGGTCCTCGAGTTTATGAAGCGCGAGTTCCCCGAGGAGTATAAGAAGATCCGCTTCCCGGAGACCTCCGGCCTGGGCCTGAAACCCATCAGCGAGGAGGGCACCAAGCGGCTGGTGGAAGCGGCGATCAACTACGCCCTCGAGGAACGCCGCAAGAGCGTCACCCTGGTGCACAAGGGCAACATCATGAAGTACACCGAGGGGGCCTTCCGCAACTGGGGCTACGAGCTGGCCCGCGAGAAGTTCGGCGCCGAGCCCTTAGACGGCGGCCCCTGGCACGTCCTCAAGCACCCCGAGACCGGCGAGGAGGTGATCATCAAGGACGTGATCGCCGACAACTTCCTGCAGCAGATCCTCACCCGCCCGGCCGAGTACGACGTCATCGCCACCCCCAACCTAAACGGCGACTACATCTCGGACGCCCTCGCCGCCCAGGTCGGCGGCATCGGCATCGCCCCCGGGGCCAACATCAACTACCAGACCGGCCACGCGGTCTTCGAGGCCACCCACGGCACCGCCCCCAAGTACGCCGGTCAGGACAAGGTCAACCCCAGCTCGGTGATCCTCTCGGGCGAGATGATGCTCCGCTACATCGGCTGGAAGGAGGCCGCCGACCTGATCATCAAGGCCATGGAGGCGACCATCAAGGAGGGCCTGGTGACCTACGACTTCCACCGCCTGATGGTGGCCGAGGGCCGGGAGGCCAAGCTCCTCAAGACCAGCGAGTTCGGCCGGGCCCTGATCGAGCACATGTAGAGCGGGGACACCCCAAGGCGGGCGGGCCGGAAATGCCCGCCCGCCTTTTTCCGGCTTCGGTAATATAGGGGCATGTTGAAGGAGTTCAAGGAATTCATTCAGCGGGGCAACGTCCTCGACATGGCCATTGGCATCGTGATCGGCGCCGCCTTCGGGGCGGTGGTCAAGTCGTTCGTGCAGAACATCCTCATGCCCCCCATCGGGCTCTTGCTCGGGGGCACCGACTTCCAAAACCTCTTCATCGTCCTGAAGGAAGGCGCCACCCCCGGCCCCTACCCCACCCTGAAGGCGGCCATGGAGGCAGGCGCCACCGTGCTGGCCTGGGGCGCCTGGGTCAACGAGCTGGTGAACTTCATCATCATCGCCTTCGCCATCTTCCTGGTGGTCAAGGCGGTGAACAACATGCGGCGCAAGGAGGAGGAAGCGCCCTCCGAGCCGCCGCCCCCGCCGGAAGAGGTGGTCCTCCTCCGGGAGATCCGCGACGCGCTCAAGAAGCAGGGCTAGCGCCGTCGCCCTGGGTCAGGGTCTCGTGGATCAGGCGGTCGGCGGGAACGCCAAAGCGCAGGGGGCAGTCCTTGGGGCGGATCCCCCGCCGGTAGAGGAAGGCGATCTCGCCGGCCGCGTAAAGCCGCATCAGCGCCGCCACCAGCTCGTCCCAGGCTAGGGCGTCGGTCCCCAGGCGGGCGCAGGCGACCTTCCCCTCCTCCAGGTAGATCTGGAGCGGGGGGTCGCCGCTGGCCGCCAGGATCAGCTCGCCGTCGCGATCCTTGAGCAGGATCAGCAACTCGGCCGGCCGGATGTTCGTCAGGCTGCCGCCGAACATGCGATGCGATTTTAACAAATTCGCCCGGGGGTTTTTACCCCTTCGACCGAAAAACGAAATAGCCCGGGTACAAGCCGCCGAGTTCGATCACTCGCCGCTCGAGCAGGACCCAGCCCCCGACCTGCCGGGCGATCCGGTCGATCCAGCCGCGCTTCAAGACCAATACCCCCAGGACCCCTCCAGGTTTCAACACCGTTTTAGCCTCCTGGAAGAATTCCAGGTACATCCGGTAGAGGTTCTCCGAGCGCCCGAGACGTTTGCCATAAGGGGGATTCGCAACCACCGCGTCGAAGCGAGCCGGGGGGAAGAGCTGCCGCAATTTGCGGGCGTCGCCCTGCAGGAAGCGAATCTGCTCGGAAACCCCCGCCTGCCGCGCGTTTTCCCTGCCGCCGGCCACCGCCCGGGGATTCCTGTCCAGCGCCACCACCCGGCGCAGCGAAAACCCCTGGACGGCCTCGATCGCCAGCGTCCCGGAACCGGCGAAGGCGTCGAGCAGGCGGGTCTCCCGGGAGACCCCCAGCCGGCGCAGCATGCCGTAGGCCACCGAGGCCTTGAGCGCGGCCGGCGGGGCGTAGACCTTGGGGTAGCGGATCGAAAGCGGCCTGCGGGTGAGCTGGATGCCCAAAAAGAGCGCCTCTTCAAAGAGGTCCACCCGCACCAGGAGGTCGGGCTGGGTGAGGTTCACCGGGGCACGGTAGCGCGCCACCAAGACCGCGCCGTAGGCCCGCTCCAGCTCGGGGCTTTGGAAGGCGTGGCGGCCCCGCCGGTGCACCCGGACGGCGAACGAGGTCTCCGGCCCCAGGCCGGGGATGGCGAAGGGGGCCAGGGCGGAAAGCGCGTCCTCGAGGCCCGGCCCCGAAAGCCGGGCCCGGCCCAGGTCCTGCACCAGGTGGTGCACCGAGCGCAGCGAAAAAAGCGGCTCGG
This sequence comes from Thermaceae bacterium, assembly GCA_027061845.1. GTDB lineage: Bacteria > Deinococcota > Deinococci > Deinococcales > Marinithermaceae > WFXV01. The sequence continues at coordinate 34,607 of JAMOVS010000037.1, read as the reverse complement.
GTCCGGGAGCCTCGGCGACCACCAGCCCGGCGTAGCCAAAGGGCCGGGGGGCGCCGGGGAGCCCCCGCTCGGCGAGCTCGGCCAGGGTGACGTCCTCGAACCCCGGGTCGGCGGTGAGTAGGAACCGCACCCGTTCATTATGCTTAAGGGGAATGAAACCCTGGAAGCGGCTCTCCCTGGAGGACCTGGTCACCGAGCCGGTGCACATCGTCAAAGAGCGCCTTTTAACCCATACCGGGGCCGAGATCACCTACATCTACCGGCCGGGCCCGGTGGAGGCGGTCTTCGTGCTGCCGGTGACCGCCGGCGGGACCGCCCTGCTGATCCGCCAGTACCGCCACCCCACCGGCAAGTTCCTGCTCGAGGTCCCGGCCGGCAAGGTGGACGACGGCGAACGCCCCGAGGCCGCCGCCCGCCGGGAACTGCGCGAGGAGGTGGGGGCGGAGGCGGGCCGGCTGCTGGCCCTCCCCGCCTTCCACCCCCAGCCCTCGTTCAACGCGGTGGTCTTTCGCCCCTACCTCGCCCTGGAGGCGCGGCGGGTGGGCGAGCCCCAGCTCGAGCGCTCGGAGCTCCTGACCCCGCTGGAGCTTCCCCTTACCGAGGTCTACCGGCGGCTCGAGGCCGGCGAGATCGAGGACGGCGCCACCGCCCTCACCCTGTTCTACGCCCGGCCGCGGCTCAAAGCCTTGGGCCTGCTCGATTGAGCGCGATCAGGAAGCGGGCCAGCCAGGGCGCGAGCAGCAGGATGGTCACCACCCGGACGAAGTGCATCGCCGCCACCACCGCCCCCTTGCCCCCCTCGCTCTCGGCCACCACGCTCATCACCGAGATGCCCCCGGGGACGAAGCCAAAGAGCGCGCTCACCGGGTCCAGCCAGCCCAGCCGCACCACCAGGTAGCTGAGCAGGGCGCCCACCAGCAGGAAGGTAGCCACCCCCAAGAGGGCGATGGGCAGCACCCGGAGCAGCACCGGCACCAGCTCCCGCCGGGCGGAAAACCCGATCATCGCCCCCACCAGAAGCTGGATCGAAAGCGTCGCCCAGCCCGGGAACTCGGCCCGCGGCGCCCCCGAGAAGTTGTACAGGGCGGCCCCCAGCATCGCCCCCACCACCGCGCCCCCGGGAATCCGGAGCCCGACGGCGAGGAGGCCGGTCAGGAGGGCCGCCAAGAGCCCCCAAAACAGCCCTTGCATGGCCCCATGCTAGCCGAGCCGAGGGTGACAAAAGCCCATGTTTCCGCTAAAATATACCTTTGGGAAGGGGGCGCGGTCGCGCCCTCCCCAAAAGGAGGGTGAGGAAAGTCCGGGCACCGTAGGGCAGGGTGCCAGGTAACGCCTGGGCGCCGCAAGGCGACGGAAAGTGCCACAGAGAACAGACCGCCGATCCGCCTTCCCCCTTGGGGAAGGGTCATGGAGGCAAGGGTGAAACGGTGGGGTAAGAGCCCACCAGCGTCCCGGGAAACCGGGGCGGCTCGGCAAACCCCACCCGGTGCAAGGCCGTGTGCGGGGAGGGCTTGCCCGGCCCGATCGCACCCGCGAGAGCTGGCCGCTTGAGGCCACGGGCGACCGTGGTCCCAGATAGATGACCGCGCACGACAGAACCCGGCTTACACCCCTTCCCGACCGGGCCTTCGGGCCCGGTTTTGCTTTGCCGACTCCCGCCGGTGGGAAATTGGGGTAGACCTGTGGTAAAAAAGGAGAACCAAGTGGGAAAATGTGTTAACCTTTCCCACGAGGGGTTATCGGGAGTCGGTCCATGCCGTATGGGGAGTACAGCTATAGCCTCGACGAAAAGGGACGGGTGGTCATTCCCCCGGCCTTCCGCGACTTCGTCGCCGACGGCATGGTGCTCACCCGCGGGCTGGAGGGCGAGCTCTACGTCTTCCCCCTTGGGGTATGGGACGCCATCGAGGCGGAGCTGGAAAAGCTCCCGCTGACCGACCCCGACGCCCAGCGCTTCGTGCGCTTCTTCTACATGGGCGCCCACAAGACCCGGATGGACAAGGGCGGGCGCATCCTCATTCCGCCCACGCTGCGCCAATTCGCCGGCCTCGAGGACAACGTCATCGTCGCCGGTGCCCCCAAGCGCCTCGAGGTCTGGTCGGAGGACCGCTGGTGGCAGGAGATTCGCCAGGCGATGGCCAACCCCCCCATTCCCGAACGACTTAAGGACCTCGGATTATGAGCAAGGCGATTGCCCACCGCCCCGTTCTCCTGAAGGAAACCCTGGCCGCGCTGGAGCCCGGGCCGGGAAAGCGGATCGTGGACGCCACCTTCGGCGGCGGCGGGCACACCGAGGCGCTGCTCGCCGCCGGGGCCCAGGTGATCGCGCTGGACAAGGACCCCGAGGCCCTGGCCCGCGGCCGCGAGCGCTTCGCCGGGGAGCCCCGGCTGACCCTGGTCGAGGCCGACTTCCGGGACCTGGAGCGGGTGCTCGCCGACCTCGGCGTCCCCCAGGTGGACGGCATTCTCGCCGACCTGGGGGTCTCCAGCTACCACCTGGACGACCCCGAGCGCGGCTTCTCCTACCGCTTCGAGGGGCCCCTCGACATGCGGCTCGGCCGCCAGGGCGCCACCGCCGCCGAGGTGGTCAACACCCTCTCGGAGGAGGAGCTTCGGGAGATCCTCTACCGCTACGGCGAGGAACCCCGGGCCCGGCGGATCGCCCGGGCCATCGTCGCGGCCCGGCCGCTTCGCACCACCACCGAGCTCGCCGAGGTGGTGCGGAAGGCGGTCGGCTACCGCCGCGCCGGCCACCCCGCCCGCAAGACCTTCCAGGCCCTGCGCATCTACGTCAACGACGAGCTCGGGGCCCTGCGGGCGCTGCTCCGGGCCAGCGAACGCGTGCTGGCCCCCGGCGGGCGGCTGGCGGTGATCAGCTTCCACTCCCTGGAGGACCGGGAGGTCAAGCGCTTCCTCAAGGAGAGCCCGGTGCTGGCGCCGCTGACCAAGAAGCCGGTGGTGCCCGGCCCGGAGGAGGTGGCGGAAAACCCCCGGGCCCGCAGCGCCAAGCTCCGCCTGGGGGTGAGGCCATGAGGCGGGCGGCGCTACGCTGGGGCTTCTTGCTTTCCGGGCTCTTGCTCTTGCTGGCCCTGCTGGGCCACCGCAGTCAGATCGAGCGCCGCCACTACGCCGCCCTGCGGGCGGAACACCGGGCGCTGACCGCCCGGGTGCGCAGCCTGGAGGCCGAGCGGGCGGCCGCCGAAAACCCCAAGGCGCTGCTCCGCTGGTCCCGGGAGCACGGCTTCCTGCCGCTGGCCGAGGGGAGGTGGGCGCCTTGAACCGGGTGGGCCTGCACCGCGTCTGGGCGATCCTCTTCATCCTGCCCTCCTGGCTGGTGGTCCTCCTCTACGGGGCCGCCTACGTCCTCACCCTGCCGCAGCTGAAGGTCTTCCCCAGCCTGCAGCCCCCGCCGCCGGTGGTCCAGCCCCGGGGCCGGATCCTGAGCGCCGACGGGGCGGTGCTGGCCACCTCGCCGCGGCGGGGGGAGCGGCGCTACCCGCTCGGCGAGCTGGCGGGACAGGTCGTCGGCTACACCGAGCGGGCCCACGGCACCTACGGCAAGGGGCTGGCCGGCGTCGAGGGCCGGCGCAACCTGGTCCTGGCCCAGGGCAAGGACGTGGTCCTCACCCTCGACTCGCGGGTGCAGGCGATCGCCGAGGAGGCCCTGGCCCGCGGCATGGCGCGGGCCCAGGCGAAGTGGGGCTCGGTGGTGGTGCTGGCCCGGGACGGGCGCATCCTGGCGGCGGCCAACGCCCCCTTCTTCGACCCCCAAAGCCCCCGCGGCGCCCCCGACGAGGACCCCCGCCTGGTCAACTACGCCTTCCTCCACCTGATCGAACCCGGCTCGACGATCAAGGCACTGACCGCGGCGGTGCTCCTGGAGACCGGCGCGGTCCGGCCGGAGGAGCGGATCGAGGTGCCCTACCGGCGGGAGGTGGCCGACCGGCGGGTGCACGACTGGCGCTGGCACAAGACCGAGCGCTGGACCCTGGAGGAGATCCTCGCCCACTCCTCCAACGTCGGCATCAGCCTGCTGGCCGAGCGCCTGCCCCGGTCCACCCTGCACCGCTACTTCGAGCGGCTCCACCTGAGCGACCCCGGGCTGCTGCAGGGCCAGACCGCCCGCCCGCTCTTCCCCGAGCTCGAGGCCTGGGGCCCGGTGGAGTACGCCAACGCCACCTTCGGTCAGGGATTCGCGGTCACCGCCCTCCACCTGGCGGCGGCGATGAACACCCTGGCCGACGGCACCTACCACCCGCCGCGGCTCTACGCCAACGAGCCCGAGCTCTCGGTGCGCGTCTTCCGGCCGGAAACGGTGCGCGCGCTGCGGGGCATGCTCGAACGCCGGCTGGCCCGCGCCGCCCGGCTCCCCGGCTACCGCCTGGCGGGCAAGACCGGCACCGCCCAGATCGCCGTCCAGGGGGGCTACGACCCCGAGCGGGTGGTGGCCCTCTTCGCCGGCTTCGTCCCCGCCGACCGGCCCCAGGCCACCGTGGTGGTGGTGCTCTACGACCCCCAGGTGCCGCCGGAGGAGCGCTACGGCTCGAAGCTCGCGGCCCCGGTGTTCAAGGACGTGGCGGCCGGCCTTCTGAGCCTCTGGGGCCAGCCGCCGGATCGTGCTAAGCTAGGCGTTAGGTGAGTGTGTTGTGTATATGACTCAACATACTCAAAGCACGCAGGGCAAGCTCGACCCCGCCTGGGTGGCGGCGGTGACCGGCGGGCGGCCGGGGCCGGAAGCGGCGCCGGCGCGCGACCTCCGCTGGGACACCCGGGAGCTCGCCGCCGGCGAGGCCTTCGTCGCCCTGCCCGGGGCCAGGACCCACGGCAACGCCTTCTTGGCCGAGGCGGCGGCCAAGGGGGCGGCCTTCCTGCTCACCGACCAGGCCCACCCCCGGGCCGTCCGCGTCCCCGACGCCTACCGGGCGCTCGTCCGGCTCGGCCGCGCGCTCCGCGACCGCTTCCCGAACCCGGTGATCGGGGTCACCGGCAGCGTGGGCAAGACCAGCACCAAGGAGGCGATCGCCCAGGGGCTCGGCTTTTCCGCCCCCGAGGGCAACCTGAACACCCCGCCGGCGCTGGCCCGCTTCTTCCTGCACTTAGGCCGCCCCCAGGGCGCCGTGGTCGAGCTCGGCATCGACCGCCCCGGCGAGATGGACGACCTGCTGGCGCTCGCCGACCCCACCCTGGGCGTGCTCACCGCCGTCGCCCCGGCCCACCTTGAGGGCCTGGGGAGCCTGGAGGCGGTGGCCCGGGAAAAGACGAAGCTCCTCCGCCACGCGCCCCTCAAGCTGGCGGAGCACGAACTCGCCGAGCGGCTCGGCCTCGCCGCCGAGACCTACGGGTTTTCCCCCGGGGCGCGCTTTTCCGGGCGCGACCTGGTACTCCTGCCCGAGGCCAGCGAGTTTCGCTACCAGAACCTGCGGGTCCGGCTCCCCTACCCCGGCCGGGGGGTGGCGCTGGCCGCCCTGGCGGCGCTGGCGGTGGCCGAGCTCCTGGGCCGGCCGCCGGCCGAGGTGGCCGAACGCCTGGCCGGGCTCAAGCTTCCCCCCGGCCGGATGGAGGTGCAGCGGCGCGGCCCCTACCGGGTGCTCTTCGACGCCTACAACGCCAACCCGGCCTCGCTGGCGGCGGGCCTCGAGGTGCTCGCCCGCCAGCCGGGGCGCAAGGTCGCGGTGATCGGTGAGATGAAGGAGCTCGGGGAAAAGGCGCCGCTTTACCACCAGCGGGCCGCCCTCGAGGCCGCCCGCGTCGCCGATCTCGTCGTCTTCGTCGGCGGCTACGCCGAGTTGATGGCCGAGGTCGCGGGGGGGCTCGCCGCCCAAAGCACCGAGGAGGCGAGCACCCTCCTCAAGGCCCACCTCCGCCCCGGGGACAGCGTCTACCTGAAGGCCTCGCGGGCGCTCGGCTTCGAAAAGCTCCTGGAGGTCTTCGATGCCGGCTAGGCTCCAGGCATTCTTCATGCTGCTTTTGCTCCTCGTCGGCTGCGCCCCGCGCGCCGCCGATACCCCGGCGGTGCTGCTGGTTCCCGGCGGCCGCATCGTCGGGGCCTGGGCCGAGCTCGAGGGCGGCTTTCCCCTGCCGGCGCCGCCGCTTTTCGCCGACCGCCGGGGTGACCGGCTCTACCTGGCCTACCCCTTCGAGCTCGACGTCTTCGAGCACGGCGAGCTGAGCGCGGTCTTCGACCTCCCCGGCGTCCCCCGCTTCCTGCACGCCCGCCCCGGGCTGGCGCTCGGCACTGACGCCGGCCTCTTCACCGAGGACGCCGGGCTCCTTCCCTACCCGGCGAAGGACGCCCGCTTCTTCCGGGGCCAGGTCTACTGGCTGGACCCGAAGGGCCACCCCTACCGAGACGAAACCCCGCTTTCCCAGGAGAGGTTTCGCGCGGTCGTCGCCGACCAGGAGCGGCTTGCCTTTTTGGGCCCCGAGGCCTGGCTGCCGGGGGGGTCGCGTTTTACCCTCCCCGAGTACCGGAAGGGGGAACTTTACGAAGACCTCTACCTGCTCACCGACGCCGCCGTACTCCGCTACAGCCTGAGCGGGCTCCGGCTCGGCGAGCGCCGCGGCCGTTACCGGGACCTGGCGGTGGACGCCGGCGGGGTCTGGCTTCTCGACGCGGAAAACCGGCTCGTCCGCCTGGACCACGATCTGGAGGAAAGGCCATGACGATCGCCGCCGCCTTCGTGCTTTCCTGGTTCCTGGTGGGCGTCTGGATCAAGGCGCTCCGGAACCTGGGCCTGGGCAAGCAGGTGCGGACCGACGGCCCCCGGAGCCACCTGGCCAAGGCGGGAACGCCGAGCATGGCCGGGGTCCCGATGGCGCTGGCGGCGCTGGCGGTGGTCCTGCTCTCGGGAAGGGTGCCGGCCGCCCTCGCCGGGGTGGCGCTCGCCTTCCTGCTGATCGGGCTTTTGGACGACCTCTCGCCGCGGCTTTGGAACCGTCCCCTGAGGGCGCGGGAGAAGCTCGTCCTGCAGTTCCTCGCCGGTTTTGCCTTCGCCCTCTACGGGCTGCCGAACCCCGGCTACCTGCCCCACCCGGCGCTCGACACCCTCTTCGTCGTGCTGGTGGTGGTGGGCGCCGCCAACGCGATGAACTTCACCGACGGCGTCGACGGCCTGGCGGCGAGCGTCGGGGCGATCCTGCTCCTTCCCTTCGTCGGCGATCCCCTGGCGGCGGCGGCAATCGGAGCGCTGCTCGGCTTCCTTTGGCACAACGCCCCGCCCGCCCGGGTCTTCATGGGCGACGCCGGCTCCGAGGCCCTGGGGGCGCTGATCGCCGCCTACTGGCTCGCCGGCGGCGGCGGCTGGTACCTGGCGCTGGCGGCGGCGGTGCCCATCGCCGAGCTTTTGTCGGTGGTGGCGCAGGTGCTCTACTTCCGCGCCACCGGCGGCCAGCGCATCCTCAAGATGGCGCCTTTGCACCACCACCTCGAGCTCTCGGGCTGGAGCGAGGCCAAGATCGTCTTTCGCTTCGCCGCCCTGACCGCCGTCCTGGTGGCCCTGGCGGTGGCGCTTTGGAGGGGGTTATGAGGCTCGTCTTCGGGCTCGGCAGGAGCGGCCTCGGCGTGCTCCGCTTCCTCGCCCGCCGAGGCGAACGGGCGGCCTTTTACGACGACCGCCCGAGGCCCGAGGAGTTTAAAGAGGCCACCGCCTTAGGGCACGTCCCCGACCCCGACCCGGCGCCGGGCCGCTACCGGGAGGTAATCGCCGCCCCCGGCGTGCCCCTCGACCACCCCAAGCTCAAGGCCCTGAAGGCGCCGGTGATCGGCGAGGCCGAGCTGGCCTGGCGCGAGGGAACGGCCGAGATCCTCGGGGTCACCGGCACCGCCGGCAAGACCTCGACCACCCACTACCTGGCCGAGATATTGAAGGCCGCCGGGGTGAACGCCATGGCCGGCGGCAACATCGGCACCCCGCTGGTCGAGGTGGTGGACCGGGCCGAGGTGGCGGTGGCCGAGCTCTCCAGCTTCCAGCTCGAGCGCATCCGGGACTTTCGCCCGCGGGTGGCGGTGATCTTGAACCTGGGCGTCGACCACCTCGACCGCCACCGGAGCCTGGCGGCCTACCACCGCGCCAAGCTCCGCATCCTGGAAAACCTCACCGCCGAGGACGCGGTGGTCTACAACGCCGCCGACGAGAAGATCGCCCGGGCGGTGGCGGCGGTGCCGGCCAGGACCTACCCCTTCTTCCCCGGCCCCGACGCCGACGCCGCCAACCGGGAGGCGGCCCGGCTGGCGGCGGCGGCCTACCTCGAGCTCAGCGGCCGGCCCCACGACCCGGCCGCGCTCGCCGAGGCCGCCGGGAAGGCGCCGCCGGTACCCGGCCGCTTCGAGGCCTTCGCCCGCCACGGCGATCTCGTCTTCATCGACGACTCGATCGCCACCCGCACCCTGGCGGTGGAGGCGGCGCTCCGGCGGGCGCCGGCGCCGGTCGCCTGGATCCTGGGGGGGCTGGACAAGGGCAGCGAGCCCGAGCGGCTGCGGGAACTGGTGAAGGAAAAGGTGGCGTTGATCCTCGCCATCGGCCGAGACGGCCCCCGCCTGGCCGAGGCCTACCGCGACCTGGTGCCGGTGGTCGCGATCGAGGAGAGGGGCAAGGCGGCGCTGGTCCGGGCGGTGCAAGAAGCGCTCGGCCGGCTGCAGAGCGGAAGCGTCCTGCTGGCCCCGATGGCGGCGTCCTTCGACATGTTCGAGAGCTACCAGGAGCGCTCCCGGGCCTTCCGGGAAGCGGTGCGGGAGGTGGCATGGACCCCTTCCTCCTGATGAGCCAGCTGCTCCTGCTCGCGCTCGGGGCCAACGCGGTGGCGGTGAGCGCCCCCGAGCTCCTCCCCGGTCATCTCCTCCGGGCCGGGCTCGCCCTGGTCATCACCCTGGGGGTGGCCCGGACCCCGCTCCGGCTCTGGCTCCAGGCCTCGCCACTGCTCTACCTCACCAGCCTGGTGCTGCTCGTCGCCACCCTCTTCTTCGGCGTGCTGACCAACGGGGCCCAGCGCTGGCTCGACATCAAGGGCTTCTCGCTGCAGGCCTCGGAGTTCGCCAAGATCTTCCTGATCCTCTACCTGGCCCGCTACCTCGACCGCCACGGCCCCGACTACCCGATCGCCGGGCCGGTGGGGCTGGTGGGGGTGGGGGCGGCGCTGGTGCTGCTGCAACCCGACTTCACCAGCGCCATCTTCCTGCTGGGGCTGGCCGCCCTGCTGCTCATCGCCGCCGGGGTCCCGGCCCGCCGCCTGATCGCCATCGGCACCTCGGCGCTCTTCGCCGCCCTGGCGGTGAGCGGCATCTTCGCCGGCCGGCTGGCCCACGTCTTCGAGCGCCTGCAGGCGTTCTTCAGCGGCGAGGACGTCTACCAGATCCGGCAGGGTCTCAAGGCCATCCACGAGGGCGGGCTCTTCGGCCAGGGCCCCGGCGCCACCCTCTACCCCCCGGTGCCCTACGCCTACAACGACTCCGCCTTCGCCGCCCTGGCCTTCGCGCTGGGGGCGGTGGGGGTGATCGTGCTCTTCCTCGCTTACACCCTGATCCTGGGCCGGGGGTTGCAGATCGCCTTCGCCACCGAGGGGGCCACCAGCCTGGTGGCGCTGGGGGTGACCGCCACCATCCTGCTGGAGGCCGCCCTGCACGTGGCGGTCAACCTCGGCCTCCTCCCCCCCACCGGGCTGCCGCTGCCGCTGGTGAGCTACGGTGGCAGCGCCATGATCGCCCACGGAATCGCGCTCGGCCTGCTGCACGCCGCCGCCCGCGAGGCCCGCCGGGCGGCGGTCCAGACCGAGGAGTCGGCATGAGGATCGCGGTGACCGGAGGCGGTACCGGAGGCCACGTCTTCCCCGCCCTGGCGGTGGGCGAGGAGCTCGGCCGCCGGGGACACGAGGTGGTCTACGTGGGCGCCGACGGCCTCGAGGCCCAGGTGGTGCCGGGCCGCCTGCCCTTCCACCGGATCCCGGCCGGCAAGCTGGACCGCACCGCCTTCCGCCCCGGCGAGTTCGGGAAGGCCGCCCGGGGCCTGGCCCAAGCGCTGGGCCTGGCGCGCCGGCTCCGCCCCGAGGCGGTCTTCGCCACCGGGGGCTACGCCGCCTTCCCCTTCGCCCTGGCCGCCCGGCTCCTCGGCGCCCGGCTCTTCCTGCACGAGCAAAACGCCGCCCTGGGGCTGACCAACCGCCTGCTCGCGCCGCTGGCCCACGAGGTCTTCCTGGCCATGCCGGGCCCGACGGCCCGGGGCCGGGCGGTGGGGATGCCGATCGACGAGACCCGCCATCCCCCGGAGGAGGCCCGCCGGGCGCTCGGCCTCGACCCCCACCGGCTCACCCTGCTGGTCATGGGCGGGAGCCAGGGGGCACGGGTCTTCAACGAGCGCCTGCCCCAGCTGCTGGCCCCCTTCCTGGGCGAGCTCCAGGTGCTGCACCTGGCCGGCCGCGGGCGCGCCGGCGAGGTCCGGGCCCCCGGGCCCGGCTACCAGGTGCGGGAGTTCGTCGCGGGGCCGCTGGCCTGGTCGGCGGCCGACCTGGCGATCACCCGGGCGGGGGCGATGACCCTGGCCGAGGCCGCCTACCACCGGGTGCCCCTGCTGCTCGTCCCCTACCCCCACGCCGCCGGCGACCACCAGCGGAAGAACGCCCGCCGCTACGCCGAGGCCGGGGCCGCCCGCTGGGTCGAGGAAGCGGCGATCGCCAACCTCGGCGAAACCCTGTCCCAGTTGCTCGACGAGGACGCGCGGGCGGCGATGCGGCGGGCGCTGGCGGCCTTCGACCCTGCCGGCAGCGCCGCCAAGATCGCCGATCGCATCGAGGAGGAAGCATGAGCCGTCGCTACCATCTGGTGGGCATCGAAGGCGTGGGCATGAACGCCCTGGCCGAGGCCCTCTTCGACCTGGGGGCCGAGGTCAGCGGCTGCGACCTGGCCCCGGGCAAGAACGCCGAGCGCCTGCAGCAAAGCGGCATTCCCGTCCACCGCGGGCACGACCCCGCCCACCTCGCCGCCGCCGACCTGCTGGTGATCTCGAACGCGATCCCCGAGAGCCACCCCGAGGTCGCCGCCGCCCGGGCCCGGGGGATCCCGGTGGAGCGGCGGATCGAGACCCTGGCCCGGGTGCTCGCCGCCCGCAAGAGCCTGGGGGTCAGCGGCAGCCACGGCAAGACCACCACCAGCGCCATGCTGGCCCTGGTGCTCGAGGCCGGCGGCAAGGACCCGATGGCCCTGGTCGGGGCCCGGGTCCCGGGCTGGCGGGGCGGCTACCGCCCCGGGGCGGGGCCGGTGGTGGCCGAGATCGACGAGTCCGACCGCCGCTTTCCAAAGGCCCGGGTCGACCTCGCGGTGGTCACGAACCTCGAGGAGGAACACGTCGGCGACCCCCAAAAACCCACCTACCACCCGAGCTTCGAGGCCCTGAAACAGGCCATGGCGGCCTGGCTCGCCGCCTCCGAGATGGTGGTCTACCCGGCCGGCGACGAGACCCTCCGCCCCCTGGTCCCGCCCAAGCGCGCCGCCCTCAACTTCGGCATCGACCGCGGCGAGGTGCGGGCGGAAAAGCTCGCCGTCCAGCCGGGCGGAACGCGCTTCGAACTCTGGGCCGGGGAGTACCGCCTCGGCGAGGTCGCGCTCGCGGTTCCCGGCCGTCACAACGTCAAAAACGCGCTTGCCGCCGCCGCCGCGGGGCTCCTCTTCCGGGTGGCACCGGACGCGGTCCTCGAGGGCCTCGCCGCCTTTCGGGGCACCGGCCGCCGCTTCGAGCCGGTGGGCCGACGCGGGGGGGCGCTGATCTTCGACGACTACGCCCACCACCCCACCGAGCTCGCCGCCACCCTGGAGGCCGCCCGCGGCCTGGGGCGGCGGGTGCGGGCGGTCTTCCAGCCCCACCGCTACCTCCGTACCGCCCGCTTTTTCGACGAGTTCGCCCACGCCCTCCGCCTGGCCGACGAGGCCCTGGTGCTCGAGGTCTACGCCGCCGGCGAGGAGCCCCTCCCCGGCGTCAGCGGCCGGGCGCTGGCCGAGCGGGCCCGGGAACTGGGCGCCAACGCCCGCTACCTGGAACCGGAGGAGGCGCTTCGCTACCTGGCGGAAACCCTGGACGAGGGCGACCTCCTGATCACCCTGGGGGCCGGAGACGTGGGGAAGCTGGCCCGCACCCTCGCCGACGAGGAGAAGACCGTGCCATGGAGGTGAGGAAGGTCCAGCTCAAGGACTACACCACCCTGGCGGTGGGGGGGCCGGCGGAGCTTTGGATCGTCGAGAACGAGGACGACCTGCTCCGGGCCACCGAGGCCCCCTACCGCGTGCTGGGGAACGGCTCCAACCTCCTGGTCTCCGACGCCGGCGTCCCCGAACGGGTGATCAAGCTCGGCGGCCGCTTCCTCGAGGGCGAGCTCTCCGGCTGGGTGGGGGCCGGCAGCCTGCTCCCGCTCTGGGTGCAGACCGCCGCCAAGGAGGGGCTCTCCGGCCTGGAGCCCCTGCTCGGCATCCCCGCCAGCGTCGGCGGGGCGGTCCGGATGAACGCCGGCACCCGCTTCGGCGAGATCAAGGACGCCCTGGCCGAGGTCGAGGTCTTCCACCAGGGCGAGCTCCGGCGTCTGCCCCCCGAGGCCCTGGGGCTCGGCTACCGCAAGAGCGAGCTCCCCCCGGGGGCGATCGTGACCCGGGTCCGCTTCGACCTCAAGCGCCGCCCCGCCGCCGAGATCGCCGAGCGGATGGCCCGGGTCGACGCCGCCCGCAAGCGCCAGCCCAAGCGCAAGAGCGCCGGTTGCGCCTTCAAGAACCCCCCCGGCGACGCCGCCGGCAGGCTGATCGACCAAGCCGGCTTCAAGGGCATCCGGGTGGGCCGGGCCATGGTCAGCCCGGAGCACGCGAACTTCGTCGTAAACTTGGGGGGAGCCACGGCGCGCGAGGTCTGGAGTCTGGTCCGGCGCATTCAGGAGGAATTGGGGTTGGAGTTGGAATGGGAAATCTGGGGAACGTTCGAACCGTAACCCTGCTGCTGGCCGCCGCGCTGCTCCTCGCCCTCGCCTTCCTGGCGAGCTGGCTCGCCCTGCCGGTACGCCGGGTGGAGGTGGTGGGGGCCCGCCAGCTGCCCCCGGAAGCGCTGGCCCGACTGGGCCACCTCTACGCCGGGGCCCCCTGGCTGTACGCCCCCTTCTGGGCGCAAAAAAGGATCGCCGCCCACCCCCAGATCGCCGCGGTGCGCCTTAGCCGGCAGCGGCAGGGAGTGCTCCGCCTGGAGGTGAAAGAGCGGCTACCCCTCGCGGTATGGGAGGACCCGCTGGGCTTCCCCGGCTACCGCCGGCGGGGGGTGGTGCTCGACGCCGAGGCCCACCCGTTGCTGGCCTCCCGCGCCCCGCGCGCGATTCGCGGCCCCGAATCGGAGCTGGACGCCGGCCTCCGGTTGCTCGCCCGCTACCCCCGGGCCCGGGCGGTGACCGTAGGTCCGGCGGGGTATACCCTAGACTTTGAGAAGCGTCGGCTCTGGCTGGCCCGACCGGAGGTGCCGGCCCCCAGCCCGCCGCGCGGTCATGTGTATGCTTGGGGGGTGAGCGTAGGCCCATGAACGAACGTCTATTGGTCGGACTCGATATCGGGACCACCAAGGTCACCGCCGTCATCGGCGAGCGGGCCGCCGATGGCGTGCTCGACATTATCGGTCAAGGCACCGTCCCGTCGGAGGGCATCCGCCGGGGCGCGGTGGTCAACCTGGAAAAGGCCGCCGACGCCATTCAGCGCGCGGTCCAGGCCGCCCAGCGCGTCGCCGGCGTGGAAACCGACGAGGTCTTCGTCGCCGTGGGCGGCCCCCAGCTGCAGAGCCACACCTCCAACGGGCTGGCGGCCATCCGCCGCGGCCAGACGATCAAGCCGGAGGACGTGGAGCGGGCCATCGAACAGGCCCGCGCCTACCCGCTCGACACCGACCGCGAGCTCCTGCACGTGGTGCCGCTGGAGTTCCGGGTGGACGGTCAGGAGGGCATCCACGACCCGGTGGGGATGACCGGGGTGCGCCTCGAGGTCGACGTCCTGCTGGTCTCCACCGCCGCCGGGCCGCTGGCCAATCTGAAGCGGGCGGTGGAGACCGCCGGGCTCAGGATCGGGGGCCTGGCCGCCGCCCCCTACGCCGCCGGCCTGGGCGTCCTGCTGCCGGAAGAGCGGGAGATGAACACCGTCGTCCTCGACCTGGGCGCCGGCACCACCGGGGTGGCCTACTTCAAGGAGGGCCGGCTGGCCTACGCCGAGGTGCTGCCGCTCGGGGGGGAGCTGGTCAGCTCGGACATCGCCAAGCTGCTCAAGATCCCCTTCGAGGAAGCGGAGCGCATCAAGAAGAAGTACGGCGCCGCCCTCCCCGAGCTCGCCGACCCCGAGCTGGTGCTCGAGGTCACCCCTCCGGGCCACGCCGCCGGCGGCATCCCCGCCCCCGAGCTCGCCCGCATCATCCGGCCGCGGGTGCGGGAGATCTTCATGCTGGCGCGGAAGTCGCTGGAGAACGCCATCGGCCCCCTGGAGGTCAACGCCAGCAAGCTGGTGCTCACCGGCGGCAGCGCCCTGCTCCCCGGTACCGACGAGCTCGCCCGCCGCGACTTCGGCCTGCCGGTCCGGCTGGGGCGTCCCACCGGGGTCGAGGGCCTGGCCGACCTGGTAGCCTCGCCGGCCTACGCCGCCGCCGTCGGCCTGATCCACTACGGCGAGGAACACGCCGAAACGCCCCCCTCGGGGCAGCGGTTCAAGCTGCCGGTCCGCCCCAAGGTCCGGAAGAACGAGGCCGGGGCCCCGGGAACCGGCGTCTGGGAACGAATCAAAGCCTTTTTCAAAGACTTCTTTTAATGGAGACGAAGATGGGTGGAGCGGTTATCAAGGTTATTGGGCTCGGAGGCGCAGGCAACAACGCCATCAACCGCATGATCGAGGCGGGGCTTTCCGGGGTGGAGTTCATCGCCGCCAATACCGACGCGCAGGTGCTCTCGAAATCCCTGGCCGACATCCGCATTCAGCTGGGCGACAAGCTGACCCGGGGGCTGGGCGCCGGCGCCGACCCCGAGATCGGCGAGAAGGCGGCGCTCGAGAGCCAGGATCTGATCGCCGAGCACCTGGACGGCGCCGACCTGGTCTTCATCACCGCCGGCATGGGCGGCGGCACCGGTACCGGCGCCGCCCCGGTGGTGGCCGAGATCGCCAGCAAGCAGGGGGCGCTGGCGCTGGCGGTGGTCACCCGGCCCTTCACCTTCGAGGGGCCCAAGCGTCGCCGGGTCGCCGAGGAGGGCATCAAGAAGCTCCGCGACCGGGTCGACGCGATGGTGGTGGTCAACAACGACCGCCTGCTGCAGGCGGTGGACAAGAAGGTGAGCCTCAAGGAGGCCTTCCTGATCGCCGA
The DNA here is from genome assembly GCA_027061845.1 of Thermaceae bacterium. Classification (GTDB taxonomy): domain Bacteria; phylum Deinococcota; class Deinococci; order Deinococcales; family Marinithermaceae; genus WFXV01. The sequence continues at coordinate 19,269 of JAMOVS010000037.1, read as the reverse complement.
CCGGGTCCTCTACCACGGCGTCAAGGGCGTCTCCGACGTGATCAACCTGCCGGGGCTGATCAACGTCGACTTCGCCGACCTCAGGAACATGCTCCAGGGCGCCGGCCAGGTGCTGATGGGCATCGGCGCCGGCAAGGGGGAAAACCGGGTCGACCAGGCGGCGGAAAGCGCCATCACCAGCCCGCTCCTGGACCGCAGCATCGAGGGCGCCAAGAACCTCCTGATCAACGTCGTGGGCGACGAGGACATCACGCTGGAGGAGGCCTCCCAGGTGGTGGAGAAGATCCGCGCCGCCACCGGGGTGGAGGAGCCCGACATCCTCTACGGGGTCACCTACGAACCCCGGGCCAGCGACGAGCTCCGGGTCATCCTGATCGCCTCCGGATTCGACGAGGCCGCCCCCGGCTACCCGGCGCGCGCCGCCGCCCCGGGCCGGGGCGTCGACCCCAGCGACTTCGAGATCCCCGCCTTCATCCGCTACGGCGACGGCTAGTCGGCGTAGGGCGGGACCGAGAGGTACTTCTCGCCGCCGTCGGGGGCGATCGTCGCCACCCGGCGGCCGGGTCCCAGTTCCCGGGCCAGCCGGAGGGCAGCGGCCAGGTTGGCCATCGCCGAAAGCCCGAGAAAGAGCCCTTCCTCCCGGGCCAGGCGGAGTCCCAGGGGAAAGGCCTCCTCTTCCGATACCGGGATGGCACCGTCGAGCAGGCGGGTGTCCAGGTTCTTGGGCAAAAACCCCGGCCCCATCCCCATGAAGCCGTGGCTTCCCGACCCCCGCCCGCCGGCGAGCACCGGCAGGCGGGCGGGCTCGACGGCGTAGAGGCGAACCGAGGGTAGCCGTTCCTTGAGGTAGCGGCCGACGCCGGAAAGGGTGCCGCCGGTGCCGTAGCCGTAGACGAAGGCGTCGAGGCCGCCTGGGAGGGCGGCGAGGAGCTCGGGGCCGGTGGTCTGGTAGTGGGCCCGGGGGTTGGCCGGGTTTTCGAACTGGTTCAGGATCAGGCCGCCCTCCCGCTCGGCGATCGCGCGGGCCACCCGGAGGGCCTCCCGCATCCGGCCCTCGGGGTCGGTGAGCACCAGCTCGGCCCCGTAGGCCTTGAGGATGCGGCGGCGCTCCTCGCTCATGGAAGCGGGCATGGTGAGCACCAGGCGGTAGCCCCGGCTGGCCGCCAGCATGGCCAGGGCGATGCCGGTGTTGCCCGAGGTGGGCTCGACCAGGAGGTCACCCCGCCCGGGGCGGATCCGGCCCCTTTCCTCGGCGTCCCGGATCATGAAGAGCGCCGCCCGGTCCTTGACCGAGCCGCCGGGGTTCTTGCCCTCGAGCTTGACCCAGACCTCGGCGGCGTCTTCGGGCACGAGCCTCAAGACCCGTACCGTCGGGGTGTGGCCGATCGCGTCCTCGATCCTCACCGGACTTCCCCCGGCCCGCACTATACTTAAAGGGCTTCCCCGCGGAAGGGAAGGGAGCGAATGGCATGAAAGTAGAAAAGGACAAGGTGGTCACGATCCGCTACACCCTGAAGGTCGACGGCGAGGTGGTGGACCAGGGCGAGCTTCCCTACCTGCACGGGCACGGACAACTGATCCCCGGCCTCGAGGAGGCCCTCGAAGGCCACCAGGCCGGCGAGAAGCTCACCGTCACCGTGCCCCCGGAGAAGGCCTACGGCGCGCCCAACCCGGAAGGGGTCCAGGTGGTGCCCAAGTCGGCCTTCCCGGAGGGCAGCAAGATCGAGGTCGGCGAGCAGTTCTACGCCCAGGACGCCTCCGGCCAGCCGCTTCCCTTCACCATCACCAAGGTCGAGGGGGAGGACGTCACCATCGACTTCAACCACCCGCTGGCGGGCAAGACGCTCGAGTTCGAGGTGGAGATCCTCGACGTCCGCGACGCCACCCCGGAAGAGCTGGCCCACGGCCACGCCCACGGCCCCGACGGACACCACCACCACTGACCGGCGGCGAACCCAAGGCTACCGGGCGCCCCGCCTGGTAGCCTTGGTCGTATGAGGATCGCCACCTTTTCCCTGGTCGCCCGCGACCCCGAGACCGGCGCTCTCGGGGTCGCCGTGGCCAGCAAGTTCCTGGCCGTCGGCGCGGTGGTCCCCTACGCCAAGGCCGGCGTGGGGGCGATCGCCACCCAGTCCTACGCCAACACCCGCTTCGGGCCCCAGGGCCTGGCCCTGCTCGAGGCCGGCGCCAGCCCCGAAGCGGTGGTCGAGGCCTTCCACCGCACCGATGAAAAGATCGCGCTCCGGCAGTTCGGGCTGGTGGCGGCGAGCGGCGAGTCCGCCAGCTTCACCGGCGAGGACTGCCACCCCTGGGCCGGCGGCCTCGCCGGCGAAAACTTCGCCGCCCAGGGCAACCTGCTCACCGGCCCCGAGGTGGTCGAGGCGCTCGCCGAGACCTGGAAGGAACGAAGCGACCTTCCCTTCCCCGAGCGCCTGCTCGCCGCCCTCTATGCCGCCGACCGGGCCGGGGGCGACCGCCGCGGCCGGCAGTCGGCGGCGCTCCTCGTCGTCGCCGAGGGCAAGGGCTACGGCGGCCAGAGCGACCGCTGGATCGACCTCCGGGTCGACGACCACCCCGACCCGGTGCCCGAGCTCGAGCGGCTGCTCCGGGCCCACCACCTCTTCTTCCAGCCCGCCGGGGAACCGGAGCCGCTCTCCCCGGAGGCGCTCCGCTGGCTGGCCGAGCTTTTGGTGCGGACCGGCGACCTCGAGGCCCCCGAGGCGGAGTGGAGCCCGCGCTTTGAAAAGGCGCTCCGGGACTTCCTCGGCCGCGAGAACCTGGAGATGCGCTACCGCGGCGGCCCGGCGCTGGAGCCGGCGGTGCTCGCCTACCTCCGGGGGCGGTACCGGTGAAGCCGGTCCCCGGCGCCGGCGGCGTGGTCTTCGACCCGGCCGGGCGGGTGCTCCTGATCCGGGACCGGAACGGCTTCTGGGTCTTTCCCAAGGGCCACCTCGACCCCGGGGAGACGCCGGAGCAGGCCGCGATCCGCGAGGTCTGGGAGGAGACCGGGATTAAGGCCCAGATCCTCGCCCCCCTGGGGGTCACCCGCTACCAAAACGACCGCGGCCAGCCCCGGGAGATCCACTGGTTCTTGATGCGGGGCGAGGGCGAGCTGCGCCTGGCCGGGGACGAGGGGCTCACCGGCGGCGGGTTTTTCGAGGTCGAGGAGGCCCTGGAGAAGCTCGACTTCCCGAGCGACAAGCGACTTTTGGAGGACGCCCTTGCCCATCCGCTCCTTCGAGGACAAGACGCCTGAGGTCCACGCCACCGCCTTCGTCGCCGAAAACGCCACCTTGATCGGGGCGGTGCGCGTCGGGCCCCGGGCCTCGATCTGGTTTTCCGCGGTGGTGCGGGCGGACCTCGAGGTCATCGAGATCGAAGAGGGCACCAACGTCCAAGACGGCGCCGTCCTCCACGCCGACCCCGGCGACCCCACCCGGCTCGGCCCCTGGGTCACCGTGGGGCACCGGGCGGTGGTCCACGGCGCCGTCGTCGAGGAGGGGGCGCTTATTGGCATCGGCGCCATCGTGCTAAACCGCGCTCGGATCGGTCGGGGCGCGGTGGTCGGGGCGGGGGCGGTGGTGCCCCCGGGGATGGAGATCCCGCCCGGGATGCTGGCGCTCGGGGTGCCCGCCCGGGTGGTGCGCCCGGTGGACCCGCCGGAAAACGCCCGCCGCTACGCCGCGCTCGCCGAGCGCTACCGGAAGTGGTCGTAGCCCTTCCGGGCCACCGGAAGGTCGGAAAAGCGCACCCCCACCGGGCCGGAAAACCGCCCCGCCCAGTGGTGGGGCACCCCGTGCTCCTCCAGCCAGGCCGCGACGAAGGGCCGCCCCTCGGGCCGCACGGCCAAGACCGCTTCGTACTCCTCACCGCCGTAGAGCACCAGGGACTCGGGCGCGAGACCGTGTTCCCGGGCGTAGGCGAGGAGCTCGGGGTGGAAGGGGAGCGAGAAAAGCTCCACCCCCACCCCGCCGGCCTCGGCCAGCAACCAAAGGGTGAGGGCGAGCCCGTCCGAGCTGTCCGCCGAGCCCGAGAGGTAGCGCCGGTAGGGGCCGAGGCCGAGCAGGGCGAGCCGCGCCCTCGGCCAGTGGCCGGCGGCCCGGATCGCGGGGTAGCGGGAGAGGTCCGCACCCCGGTAGTGGGCGTCGATGGCGGCGCCCGTGAGCCCGTAGCGGTCGCCCACCAGGAGCAGGTGGTCGCCCTCCCTCGCCCCCCGGGGCAGGGGCCGCTCGGCGACGGCATACCCCGAGGCCACCACCGCCTCCTCCCCGGCGTTGGTGTCGCCGCCGAGCAGCGGGGCGCCGTAGGCGCGGGCGGCCCGGGCGGCGCCCTGGGTCCAGGCCAGCGCCTTTTCCACCTCGGCCTCGGGAGGCAGGAAGACCGCCAGCACGAACCCCAAGGGGCCGGCCAGCTTGGCCAGGAGGTCCGAGGCCACCGCGGTCACCGCCCGCCAGCCGATCGCCGCCTCGGGCATCCCGGAAAGCCGCACCTCCGCCGCCCGAAACCCGTCGGTCTTCAAGAGCAACGCCCGTCCCAGGGCAAAGACGCCGCCGGCGTCGTCGCCCGGGGGCAGGGGGGCGGATTTGGGATAGCCCACCCGGGAAAGCCGGGAAAGGAGCGCCCGCTCGCCAAACTCGGCAATCCTCACCCCCTCATCATGCCGTAGAATGGCGCCGATGCGCGTGCGCGTCGAGCTCCTGCCCCGCGGCCCCTACGCTGACCTCGTCCTGCTGGTCGACGTGCTTCGGGCCTCCACCTCGATCGCGCTGCTCTTTGAAAAGGGTGCCCGCGAGGTCTGGGTCACCGGCAGCCTGCGCCTGGCCCGCGAGCTCGAGGCCGACCTGACCCTCGGCGAGCGCGAGGGGCTGCCCCCCGAGGGCTTCGCCCACGGCACCAGCCCGGCCGAGATCCTCTCCCTGGACCTGGCCGGCAAGTCGGTCGCCTACACCAGCGAGAACCTGCCCCGCGCCCTGGAGCGGGCCGGGGACGCCAAGCACCTGCTGCTGGGCGCCTTCGTCAACGCCCCGGCGGCGGTGCAGGCCGCCCGCCGGCTCGCCGGGAAGGAGATCGCCGTGGTCGCCGCCGGGCACGGCGGCGAGGAGGCGCTGGACGACGCGCTGGCCAGTGGCTTCCTGGCCAAGAAGCTGATCCGCGGCCGGGAGGAGGTCCAGGTCAACGACGGCGCCCGCATCGCCACCGCCCTTTTGAAGGCCTTTCCCGACCCCCAGGAGGCGCTCTGGCAATCCGCGAGCGGCCAGCTGCTGCACGCCCGCGGCTTCACCGAGGACCTGGCCCACGCCAGCATCATCGGCCGCACCCGGCAGGTGCCCCGCCTGGCCGAGCGGCGCCAGGTGCGCGGGGTCGGCCTCTTCCGCTTTCTGCCCCATGAACCGGATTGAGATCCTCGGCCTGCCCCTCGACCCGCTGGGGTTCGGGGAAGCCCTGGAGCGCGTCGAGGGCTTCTTCCAGACCCGGGAGCTGGACCCGGTGGTGACCTTGAACCCCGAGATCGTCGTCCGCGCCCAAGAGGACCCCCGCCTGGCCCAGGCGGTGCGGCGGGCCAGCCTGGTGACCCCGGACGGGGTGGGCATCCTCTGGGCGGCCCGGCGGCTTCATGGGCTCGACCTCCGGGAGCGGGTCCCCGGGGTGGAGCTCACCCTGGCGCTGCTCGAGCGCGGGGGGGAAGACCGCTCGGTCTTCTTCCTGGGCGGCCGCCCCGGGGTCGCCGAACGGGCGGCCCGGTACGCCCAGAGCCGCTACCGTACCCGGGTCGCCGGCACCCACCACGGCTACTTCGAAGACCCCGAGCCGGTCGTCGAAGCGGTGCGAAAGGCAAGCCCCGACCTTCTGCTCGTCGGCCTGGGCGAGCGCCAGGAGGTCTTCGTCGAGGACCACCGCGAGGCGCTCGGGGCCCGGGTGGCGATCGGGGTGGGCGGCACCCTGGACGTCCTCGCCGGCACCGCCCGCCGCGCCCCCGGCTGGACCCAAAGGCTCGGCCTCGAGTGGGCCTGGCGGGTGGGCCGCGACCCCCGCCGCTGGCGGCGGGGCCTCCGGCTGGTCCGCTTCGTGCTCCTGGTAGAACGGCAGCGACGGCGGTAAGCTGGGGATACCGATGCGCCCGCTGGAGCTTAGGCTCCTGGGGCCGTTTGCCGCCAGCACCGGCGGGCGGCCTCTTTCGGGGCTCACCCAGAAAGGCCAGGCGCTGCTCGCCTACCTGGCGGCGAGCGGCCCGGCCGAGCGCGAACGCCTGGCCGCCCTGCTCTGGGACGCCTCGGACGCCCGCGCCCGCCGGAACCTGCGCCAGGAGCTCTACCGCCTGCGGCAGCGGGGGCTCGCCCCCTACCTCCGGGAGCAGCAGGGCAGGATCGAGCTGCAAAACCTGCGAAGCGACTACCACCGCTTCTGGCGGCACTACCACAGCGGACGTCCCCAGGCCGCGCTGGCGCTGGTGCGGGGGAGCTTCCTGGAGGGGCTCCACCCCGAGGCCTCGGGCTTCGAGGACTGGCGCTACCTGGAAAACGAGCGGCTCAAGGAGGCGGTGATCGCCCTCCACCTCCGGCTCGCCGAACAGCTCGAGGCCGAGGACCCCGAGGCGGCGATCGGCCACCTGGAGGCCGCCCTGGCCTGGGACCCCCTCCTCGAGCTCGCCTACCAGCGGCTCTTCCCCCTGCTGGCCAAGACCGGCCGCAAGAGCGAGGCCGAGGCCCGCTACCGCCGGCTGGAGCGCATGCTGCAGGAGGAGCTTGGCATCCCCCCCAGCCCCGAGACCGAGCGCCAGTTCCAGGCCGCCCGCAAGGGGGAGGCCCGCCGCCCCGAGGCCGCCCCCGCGCCGCCATCGCTGGAGAACCCGCCGCTGGTCGAGCGGGAAGCGGAGCTCGCCGCCCTGGAGAGGGCCCCGGAGCCGCTCCGCTGGATCCACGGCGAGGAGGGCGTGGGCAAGACCCGGCTGGCCCAGGCCTACCTGGGGCCGCGGGCGCTCTGGATCCGGTTCTACCCCAGCCTGAGCGAGCTCCCCTACGGCGCCCTGGCCGAGGCGCTCCGACCCCACCAGAAGAAACTCCGCACGCTTCCCGAGGAGATTCGCTCCGAGCTCGCCCGGATCCTCCCCGAGCTGGGGCCGGCCTCCCCCCACCCGATCACCGAGCCCGAGGCCCGGGTACGCTTTTTCGAGGCGCTGGTCGCCGGGCTCAAAGCCGTCGCCCCCGGCGGGGTGCTCGACGCCCTGGAAAACGCCGACGCCGCCTTCCTCGAGTTCCTCCCCTACCTGGCCCGGCGCTCCGCTGCCCTGGGCCTGACCTGGGTGGTGACCGCCCGCACCCCGCCACCGGCCGAGCTGGTGGCGGAGGGTCTGGTCGCCGCCCTGCCCCTCCGCCCCCTGAGCGAGGCCGGGGTGCACGCCCTGATCCAGGCGCTCTCCGGCAGCCCCGGCGGGCGCCGCTTCGCGGCCCGGCTCCACCGGGCCACCGGCGGCAACCCCCGCTTCCTGACCGAGACCATCAAGGACCTCTTCCAAAGCGGCGAGCTGCGCCTGAGCGCCGGGGGTTGGTCCACCCCCTACGACCGCACCCCGGACTACCTGGAGCTCCGGCTCCCCCGCTCGGTCCGGGAGGCGCTGCTCCGGCGCTGGCAGGAGCTCGGCCCCGAGAGCCAGCGGGTGGTGCGCTTCCTGCTCTTCGCCAAGGGCCCGGCCACCCCGGAGCTGGCCGCCCGCGCCCTCGGCCTCGGCGAGGAAGCGGCGGCGGCGGCGCTCTTCGAGGGCGAGCGGGCGGGGCTCCTCTACCGCGTGGCCCAGGGCTACCTCCCCCGCTACCCGGAACTCCGGGAAACCGTTCCCCAGCCGCTGGCGAAGACGGTGCACCGCCGCTGGGCGGCGGCCCTGGCCGAGCTCGGGGGGCACCCGCTGCTGATCGCCGAGCACCTGGCCGAAGGGGGCCGGGCCGAGCTCGCCCAGGCGGCCTACCTCGAGGCCGCCCGGAAGGCCCGGACCGGCCCCCACCCGGCGACGGCGGTGGTGCTCTACCGCCGGGCCGAGCGCGGTCCCGGCCTCTCCGAGGCCGAGCGCTACCGGGTCCGGCTGGAACGCCTGGAGCTCGAGACCGAGCTGGGCCGCGACACCCTGGACAACCTCCTCGAGCTCGGCCCCCCGCCCCGGCCCGACCCCGGCCTGGAGGCCCGCTGGCACCTGGCCGCGGCCGAGGCGGCGCTGAAGAAGGGCCGCTTCGAGACCGCCCGGGAGCACGCCGAGGCCGCCTGGGGCCTCTCCGCCGGCGACGCCGCCACCGCCCGGGCCCGCTTTCTGCTCGCCTGGGTGGAGTACCGCGCCGGCGACCCCTGGCGGCAGCGGGAGCACCTCGAGGCCGCCCTCGAGGCCTTCACCCGGGCCGGCGACCACCGCCAGAGCGCCCGGGTGCGGCGCAACCTCGCCGCCCTGGCCTTCCGCCTCGGCGACCACGAGACCGGCGAGCGGGAGCAGCGGCGGGTGCTGGAGACCCTGAGCCAGCACCCCGACCCGGTCACCTACCGCCGGGTCTGGGCCGACCGGCTGACCGGTCGCTGGCTCCACCGGGACTACCACGCCGCCCTCGAGGGCGCCCAGCGGCTGCTCGCCGAGGCCCGGCGGGCCGCCGACCTGCCGGCCCAGATGGACGCGCTCGAGCTCATCGGCCTGGCGGAATGGAAGCTGGGCCGCTACCGGGAATCGCTTTTTGCCTTCGACCAGGGAAAGACGCTGGCCCAGGCGGTGGGCACCCCCCGCGAGAACGCGCTCTTCGCCTCGGAGCGGGCCCTGCCCCTGATCGAGATGGGCCGTTTCCAGGAGGCCGAGGCCGCCCTGGAGGAGGCGCTGGCGGGGATGCGGGCGCTCGGCGACCAGGCCAAGATCGGCCACGTCTACACCGCCTTCGGCGAGCTGCGCTACCGCCAGGGAAGGCCCGAAGAGGCGATCCCCTGGCTGGAGCGGGCGATCCGCCACTGGGAGGAGCGGGGCGAGGGCGGGCACGCCGCCCGGGCGCACGCGCTCATGGCCCTGGCCCTCGAGGCGACGGACCCAAAGGCCGCCCGGCGCCACGCCGAGACCGCCCGGCGCCACGCCGACGGCTGGCGCACCGGGGTGCCCGAGCGCCTGCTGGTCTACGCCGTCTACGCCCGCTTCCACCCCGCCGCCGGGGAGGAGGCCCGGGCCCTCCTGGAGGCGGAGGCCGCCCGGATCCCGCCGGAACTCCGCGCCGGCCACCGGAAGACCTTCGCCGCCCGGCTTGTGACGGACCGGTGACGCTCCCCCGGCCAACCTGAGGCCGTGCAGCGGGGGTACGTGATCGTCATCCGCAAGCGGGCCGGCGGCCGCCTGGAGATCCGGGTCCGTCCCCCGGACGGACCCGAACAAACCCTATCCTCGTTGGAAGCCCTCTACCGCTACCTGGTGGAACGCCTGCGCCCCGCCGGGCCGCCCCTCGGCTAGGGAGCCTCGACCACCTCCCGGGTCCCCACCCCGGCGACCAGCTTGTTGAGGGCGTCGAGGTAGGCCCGGGCCGAGGCCTCGACGATGTCGGGGGCGAGCCCCCGGCCGCCGACGGTCACCGAGCCCATCCGCAGCCGCACCACCACCTCGCCCAGCGCCTCGGCGCCGCCGGTGGTGGCCTCGATGCGGTAGGACTCGAGCACCGGCTCCATCTCCACCGCCCGGGCGATCGCCTTGTAGACCGCGTCCACCGGGCCGTCGCCGGTGGCCGCCTCGGTGACCTCGCCGGAGGGAGTCTGGATCCGCACCGTCGCCACCGGCGTGAGCTTGGTGCCGGAGTGCACCTGCAGCTCGAGCAGCTTGAAGTGCTCCGGGGCCTTGGTGCGGGCGTCCTCGACCAGGGCGATCAGGTCCTCGGCGGTCACCTGCTTCTTGCGGTCGGCGATCTCCTTGAAGCGGGCGAAGAGCTGCTTGAGCTCCTCGTCGGAGAAGCGGTAGCCGAGCTCCTCGAGCGCCTTCTTGAAGGCGTGCCGGCCGGAGTGCTTGCCGAGCACGAGGACGGCGGCCTCCCGACCCACCAGCTCGGCGTTCATGATCTCGTAGGTCAGCCGGTCTTTGAGCACGCCGTCCTGGTGGATGCCGGACTCGTGGGCGAAGGCGTTTTGCCCCACCACCGCCTTGTTGGGCGGCACCAGCATGCCGGTGAGCTGGGAGACGAGCCGGGAGGTGCGGTAAAGCTCCCGCGTGTTGATGCCGGTCTCGGCCTGGAAGAAGTCCTTGCGCACGTAGAGCGCCATCACCACCTCTTCCAGGGAGGCGTTCCCGGCCCGCTCGCCGATCCCGTTCACGGTGCACTCGACCTGGGTGGCGCCCACCCGCACCGCCGCCAGCGAGTTGGCCACCGCCAGGCCCAGGTCGTCGTGGCAGTGGACGCTCCACTCCACCCGGTCGGCCCCGGGGGTCTTCTCGATCACGTACTCGACCAGCTCGGCGAACTGCCAGGGCACCTGATAGCCGACCGTGTCCGGGATGTTGATCACGGTGGCGCCGGCCTGGATCACCTCGCCAAAGATCCGGACCAGAAAGTCGGGGTCGCTGCGGCCGGCGTCCTCGGCGGAGAACTCGACGTCGTCGGTAAAGCCCTTGGCGAACTCCACCGCCCAGACCGCCCGCTCGATCACCTCGTCGGGCGCGAGCCGGAGCTTCTTCTCCATGTGGATGGGGCTGGTGGCGATGAAGGTATGGATGCGCTTTTTCTCCGCCGGCTCGACCGCCTCCGCCGCCCGCTCGATGTCGGGCCGGGCCGCCCGGGCCAGCGCCGCGATGACCGGCCCCTTGACCTCCTCGGCGATCCGCCGCACCGCCTCGAAGTCGCCGGGGCTCGCGATGGGAAATCCGGCCTCGATCACGTCCACCCCGAGCCGGGCGAGCTGGTGGGCGATGGCGAGCTTCTCCTCCGGGGTCAGCGCCACCCCCGGGGACTGCTCCCCGTCCCGGAGCGTGGTGTCGAAGATCTTGACCCTACGCACCCTCCCCCTCCTTTACCCGCGCCTTGATGAAGGGCATCATGGCGCGGAGTCTCTTGCCGACCTCCTCGATCGGGTGGTCCTGCCAGCGGCGGCGCTCGGCCTCGAGCACCGGCCTTCCGGCCTGGTTCTCCAAGATCCACTCGCGGGCGAACTCGCCCCGCTGGATCTGGCGCAAGACCTCCTTCATGCGCGCCTTCACCTCGGGGCCGATCACCGCGTCCCCCCGGGTGTAGTCGCCGTACTCGGCGGTGTTCGAGATCGAGTAGCGCATGCCGGCGAGCCCGGCCTCGTAGATCAGATCGACGATCAGCTTGACCTCGTGCAGGGTCTCGAAGTAGGCGACCTCGGGCTGGTAGCCGGCCTCGACCAGGGTCTCGAAGCCGGCGGTGATCAGCCGGGTGAGCCCGCCGCAGAGCACCGCCTGCTCGCCGAAGAGGTCGGTCTCGGTCTCCTCGGCGAAGGTGGTGGGGATCACCCCGGCCCTCGTCGCCCCGATCCCCTTGGCGTAGGCCAGCGCGGTGGGCAAAGCGGCGCCGCTTTGGTCCTGGTGGATGGCGACCAGTGCCGGCACCCCGCGCCCGGCCACGTACTCGCTCCGGACCAGGTGGCCGGGGCCCTTGGGAGCCACCATCCAGACGTCGAGGTCGGCCCGGGGCTTGATCTGGCCGAAGTGGATGTTGAAGCCGTGGGCGAAGGCGAGCGCCGCCCCCTCCTTCAGGTTGGGCTCGATCTCCTCGCGGTAGACCTGGGCCTGGACCTCGTCGGGGAGGAGCACCATGACGACGTCGGCCTCGGCCACCGCCTCAGGGATAGGTTTCACCGAAAGGCCCTGGGCGCGGGCCTCCTCCGCGCGCTTCGAGGTGGGCCTTAGCCCCACCACCACCTCGATGCCGGAGTCCTTGAGGTTCAAAGCGTGGGCGTGGCCCTGGGAGCCAAAGCCCAAAATCGCCACCTTCTTCCCGGCCAGGAAGCCGAGGTCCGCGTCGTGATCGTGGTAAACCTTCATACCGCCTCCCTTCGGGGTTTCAGTTTAATCACCCGCTCGCCCCGGTCCATCGCCACCGCCCCGGTGCGCATCGTCTCCAACACGCCGTAGTTCGAAAGCTCTTCCAAAAAGCGGTCGATCTTGGCCGGGTGCCCGGTCACCTCGAAGGTGAGGGCGTGGCGGGCGACGTCGACGATGCGGGCCCGGAAGGCGTCGGCGATCTCCTTGAGCTCGAGCCGCTCCTCGATTCCCTCCACCCGCACCTTGACCAGCGCCAGCTCGCGCTCCAGCCGGGGCCCGGTGTGGTCCACGACTTTAAGCACCTCGACCAGGCGGTTGAGCTGCTTTTCCACCTGCTCGATGGTGCGGTCGTCGCCCTCGACCACGAACGAGATCCGGCTCACCCCCGGCAGGTGGGTCCGGCCCACCGCCAGCGAGTCGATGTTGAAGCCGCGGCGGGCGAACATCGAGGTGATGCGGGTGAGCACCCGGGGGTGGTCCTCGACCAGAACGCTGACCAGGTGACGTTGCTTCATGCCCGCGCCTCCTTCGGGGGCTTGGTGATCATGTCCTCGGCGCTGCCGCCGGCCGGGATCATGGGGTAGACCCCCTCCTCGGGCTTGACCCGGAACTCGGCCAGCACCGGGCCCTCTTCGGCGAGCACCCGCCGAACCGCCTCCTCCAGCTCCTCCCGCCGCTCCACTGCGAAGGCAGGGATGCCGTAGGCCTCGGCCAGCTTGGTGAAGTCGGGGTTGGAGTCGTCGAGGAAGACCTCGCTGTAGCGGTCCTCGTAGAAGAGGTCCTGCCACTGCCGCACCATGCCGAGAAAGCCGTTGTTCAAGAGCACGATCTTGACCGGCAGGTTGAACTTCTTGATGGTGGCCAGCTCCTGCAGCGTCATCTGGAAGGAGCCGTCGCCGTCGAAGAGGATCACGGTCTCCTCGGGCCTGGCCACCTGGGCCCCGATCGCCGCCGGCAGGCCGAAGCCCATGGTGCCGAGCCCCCCCGAGCTGATGAAGCTCCGGGGCTTTTTCACCGGGTAGAACTGGGCCGCGAACATCTGGTGCTGGCCCACCCCGGTGACCACCACCGCCTCGCCGCCGGTGGCCCGGCCGAAGGCCCGGATCACCGCCTGGCTGCGGAGCTCGCCGTCGTCGGGGAAGGGCAGCGGGTTCTCCTCCTGCCAGCGGCGGATCTGCTGCCACCAGTCGGCGATCTCGAGGGGCCGGGCCCCCTCCGCCAGCCGCTCGGCCACCCAGGCGGCGTCCCCCACCACCGGGATCTGGGCCTCGATCACCTTGCCGATCTCGGCGGGCTCGATGTTGACGTGGATCAGGGTCTTCAAGTTGGGGGCGAAGCGCTCCACGTCGCCGGTCACCCGGTCGTCGAAGCGGAGCCCGATCCCGAGGATCAGGTCGGCCTCGTGGATGGCCCGGTTGGCGGCCACCGTGCCGTGCATCCCCGGCATCCCCAGGAAACGGGGGTCGTCCGCCGGCACCACCCCGAGCCCCTGCAGGGTGGCGATGGTGGGGATGCCGGTGGTCTCGACGAAGCGGCGGATGGGCTCGGCGGCGTGCTGGGCGCCCCCGCCCACCATCAGGACCGGGCGCCGGGCCTTCGAGAGCGCCGCCAGCGCCCGCTCGATCTGCCGCGGGTGACCCTTGTAGGTGGGCCGGTAGCCGGGGAGGTCGATCGCCTCCGGGAAACCGCCGGTGAACTCGTCGTTTTGCACGTCCTTGGGGAGGTCGATGAGCACCGGACCGGGGCGCCCCGTCTTGGCGATGTAGAAGGCCTCCTTCACGATCCGGGGCAGGTCGTTGACCTCGGCGACCAGGTAGTTGTGCTTGGTGATCGGCATGGTCACGCCGGTGACGTCGGCCTCCTGGAAGGCGTCGGTGCCTACCGCGGTGGTGGGCACCTGGCCGGTGATGGCCACGAGCGGCGTCGCGTCCATCATCGCGTCGGCCAGGGCGGTGGTCAGGTTCAACGCCCCGGGCCCGCTGGTCGCCATCACCACCCCCACCCGGCCGCTGGCGCGGGCGTAGCCGGCGGCGGCGTGGCCCGCCCCCTGCTCGTGCCGGGTGAGCACGTGCCTGAGTTCCCGCCGACGATACAGCGCGTCGTAGACCGGCATGATCGCGCCCCCGGGGTGGCCGAAGATGACCTCGACCCCCTCCCGGACCAGCGCCTCCAAAAGAACCTCTGCTCCCGTCATCTCCCGCCTCCCCTAAACGAAAGGTCCCCGGGGTCTTCCCGGGGACCTGGGATGCCGCTCTCTTTAAACGCGCGCGACCCCCGCCCCCGGGCCGGTAATGAGTACTAGGCCTAGGACGAGGGAACCACCGGTCGCGAACGGCATCTTGCCGGCGATTCTAGAACCGCTGGGGGCGGCTGTCAAGCTAGTTCTTGAAGACGATCTCTTCCCGCGAGAACGCCCAGGCGGCGAGCCCCAGGGCGAGGGCGGCGTAAAGCAGGGTCGAGCCCCAGGCGAAGAGGTAGGCGAGCAGGTCGGCCTTGGCGCGAAACACCGCGTCCAGAAGCATCATCGGCCCGGCCACCGGGATCAGGTAGTAGGCCGGCGTCGGCTCGAGGAAGCTCGAGGCCATCCCCACCAGCACCGCCGGCAGCACCAGCGCCATGTAGAGGAACCCCATGTAGGTCTGGGCCTCGCGGTAGGAGCGCGCCAGCATGCCCAGGAAGATCATCACCCCCACCGCGAAGGCGGCGAAGAGCACCCCGGTGACGAAGGTGGCCCAAAGCGCCTCGGCCCCGAGGCGGAAGGAAAACGCCTCCAGCTCGGGGCTCTCCGCGTAGCGGGCGGCCACCGCCCCGCCCAGCAGCAAGCCACCGATGCCGCTGGCGGTGGACAGCAACGCCGCCACCATCGCCGCCGCCGCCTTGCCCAGGAGGATCTCCCGGGGGGTGGTGGGGGTGGCGAGCAGGACCTCGAGGGTGCCCCGCTCCTTCTCGCCGGCGGTGGCGTCGGTGACCACCGGCATCGCCCCCGAGAGGATGAACATCAGGAGCATCATCGGCACCAGGTAGGCGAAGACGCTGGTGCCCTGGGCCTTGGGCGGGGAGACGTCGGCGACCTCGACGGAGAAGGGCTCGAGCACCTTGGGATCGAGCCCCGCCTGGGCGAGCCGGCGCTCCACCAGGCGGGTCTTGTAGTCCTCGAGCACCGCCCGGATCCGGCCCCGGAGCACCTCGGCCCGCATCCCCTCCTGGGCCAGCTTCAGGTAGAGGACGAAGCGCCGCCCGTCGTAGACCAGGCCGGCGTCGGCGCGGCCCTCGCGCACCGCCCGGGCGGGGTCGGGGTCCGGGAAGACCGAGAGCCCGGCTTTCGAGAGCGCCTCCTCGAGCTCGGCGGGGATCCCCTTCACCGCCACCTTCTGGACCTCGGCGGCGGTCTGCTGGCTGAGCCGCTCCACCAGGTAGCCGGGGGCGAACATGAAGAAGGGCATCAGGAAAAAGGGCAGGAGCACCTGGCTAAAAAGCGTCCGGCGGTCCCGTAGAAAGCTCAGAAGCTCCTTCCAGAAGACGTTTCGGCTAGGCGGCATCCTCGACCTCCCGCACCGCCTGGATGAAGGCGTGCTCCAGGGTGGGGGCCCGGTAGCGGGCCTTGGCCTCGGGGATGCTGCCGGTGAAGACGAGCCGCCCGCGGTAGAGGAAGCCCACCCGGTCGGCGATCTCCTCGGCCTCGGGAAGGACGTGGGTGGAGTAGAGCACCGCCTTCCCCTCCCGCTTCTCCTCCAGCACCCGGTCCAAAAGCGCCCGGCGGGCGAAGACGTCGAGGGCGGCGGTGGGCTCGTCGAGGAGCAGGACCTGGGGCCGGTGCAGGAAGGCCCGGGCCACCAGGATCTTCTGCCGCATCCCGCTGGACATCGCTTGGACCTGACGGTCGAGGGCCTCGCCCAGGCCAAAGGCGCGGTCGAGCTCGGCGATCCGCTCGGCGAGCTCTGGACCTGTAAGCCCGTAGAAACGGCCGAAGAAGACCAGGTGCTCGCGACCGGTAAGCCGCTCGTATAGGCCCATCCCGCCGGTGGCGTAGCCCACCCGCCGGCGCACCATGAGGGGATCCTTCCGGGGGTCGGCGCCGGCGACGTAGAGCTCCTCGGCCTGGCTTCGAATCAGGCCCACGAGCGCCCGCAAGGTGGTGGTCTTGCCGGCCCCGTTGGGACCCAGGAGGGCGAAAACCTCCCCCTCCCGAACCTCGAAGTCGATCCCCAAGAGGGCCGGCGTCCGGCGGTAGTGCTTTCTAAGCCCGCGAACGCGTATCACCGAAGAGCGATTCCCAGTACTCGGGGTCGAACCCCACCGCGTAGCGGCCGTCCTCGAAGACCAGGATGGGGCGGATCAGGAGCCCGGGATCCTCGCGGATGGCCTCGATCCAGGCCTTTGGGCCCCGGTCCTTGAGCTCCTTGAAGCGCTTGTGGCGGCGGCGGAGCGCCCCCTCGCCGAACTCGGCGATGATCTTTCGGACGAGCTCCTCCGGCGGCGGCTCCTTGGTGTAGTCGACGAAGCGGTAGGGAACCCCGTGCGCCTCCAGCCAGTCCCGGGCCTTCTGGCAGGTGCGGCAGCCCTTCTTGCAGTAAAAGGTCACCACCGGTCTCCCCCTAGTCGGCCTTGCCGGTCTCGTGGTCGAAGACGACCCGGGCGGCCTCGAGGGTGGCGATGAGCACCTCGGGGTCCTCGAGGTCCTCCTCCGCCAGCACCACCCCGGGCACCGGGTCGGGCAGCCCGTTCAGGTGGATCGCGTAGTAGCGATGCCCGCTCACCGGCCGGAGCTCCACCGATTGGAAGCCGTGCTCCCGCAACCAGGTCCGGATGCGCTCCGCGATCTCGGTCTTGCAGCCCTCGGCCTTCTGGACGTCCACGTAGCAACGCTGCATGCTGCCACCTCCTCAATCACGAAGGTTGAGCTCTTCGTAGTAAATCTTAAGCGCTTCGCGCAGGAGTTCCAAGAGGGCCTCGGGATCCGAGAGCAGCTCGGGCGGCACCCAGACCCCGGGCACACAGGCGGTGTCGGCGTTGAAGCGAATCGCGTAGCCCGGCCCCTGGGGCACGAAGACGATCTCCCCCACCCCGGTCTCCTGCATCCAGGCGTAGAGCGGCTGCATCACCTCGGGGGCGATCCCCTCCGGCCACTTGCCCCAAAGCGCCACCCGGATCCGCCTCACGGTCGCACCACCTCGAGGCCCTCCGGCCCGGCGATGTAGGCGAGGTCGGCCATCCCCAAAAAGAGCCCGTGCTCCACCACCCCGGGGATCTCGGCGAGGCGGGCGGCGAGGGCGCGCGGGTCCTCGATCGGGCCCAGGTGAAGGTCGACGAGGAAATGCCCGTGGTCGCTCAAGACCGGCTCCCCCTCGCGGCTTCGGAGCACCGGCTTGCCCCCGAGGGCGGCGAGCTCCACCAGGGTGCGCCGGTAGCCGAAGGGGACGACCTCCACCGGAAGGGGAAAGCGCTCGCCCAGCCTCTGCACCTTCTTGGTGTAGTCGGCGACCACGACGAAGGTCTCGGCGGCGCGCTCGACGATCTTCTCGCCGAGCAGCGCCCCGCCCCCGCCCTTGGTGAGCAGGAGCCCGGGGGCCACCTCGTCGGCGCCGTCGATGGCCAGGTCCACCCCCTCGGGCCCGAGCTCGGCGAGGGGGATCCCAACTTCTTCGGCGAGCCGGGCGGTGGCCTTCGAGGTGGGCACACCGACGATCTCTTTAAGCTCACCCTTCCGAAGCCGCTCGCCGAGCTCGAGGATGGCGTAGCGCACCGTGGTCCCGGTGCCAAGCCCGAGCACCATCCCATCCAGCACGTGACGGAGCGCGGCCAGCGCGGCCTCCTTCTTGTAGCGCTCAAGCTCCGGCATCGAGCGCCTCCAGCACCTTGAGGGGGTGCTCCTCGGGCTTGGCCCGCTTGACGCGGAAGACCACCCGTCCCTCGGGGTCGAGCAGGTAGGTGTGGCGGAGGGTGCCCTCCTTCTTCTTGCCGTAGAAGTTCTTGACCCCGTAGGCCCCCCACGCCCGGATCGTCTCTGCTTCCGGGTCCGAGAGCAGGGGGAAGGGGACGCCCAGCTTCTCGGCAAACTTCTTCTGGGTCTCCACGGGATCGGCGCTCACCCCGAGCACCGCCACCCCCCGGGCCTCAAACTCGGGGTAGTGCTCCACGAAGGCCTTCACCTCCCGGGTGCAGCCCGGGGTCAGGGCCTTGGGGTAGAAGAAGACCACCACCGGCCGGCCCCGGTAGTCGGAAAGCCGGTGAACCTTTCCATCCTGATCGGGAAGGGCAAAATCGGGGGCGAGCTCGCCTAGTTCCGGCATCGCCGCCACTATACCGCGTCGTCGAGCTCCTCCCCGGGGGCCCTCCGCAGCACCTCGATGGGGCCGTAGGGCTCCGGCTGCCAGAGCTCGACCCAGCCCCGCCGGGCCGCCTCCAAAAGCGCCGCCAGGTGCACCGCCCGGGGCAAGAAACGCCGGGGCGCGAGGCGGTCGAAGGAAAGCCTCGGGGTGTGGGCGAGAAGGGCCCGCATCCGCCGCCAGGCCTCGCGCAGGCCGAAGCCCGCGATCGCCCCGAGCAAAAGCCGGGGCCGCGCCGGCGGCGCCAAGCGGGCGAGCCGCCGCACCTCGACCCGGGCGATTCGCGGGTCCGGCGGCAGCGGCGGCGGACGCGCGGGAAGCCGATCCCCCCGCGAGCGGGCCCGCTCGGCGAGCAGCTCGGCCGCCCGCTCGAGGTCGAAGAGCGCCCCCACGGTGCGGTGGGCGGCCGCCTCCGGGTCGGCCTCCTCCTCTTCCGGCAGCGAAAAGCGAAGCAGCAAGAGCGCGGCCAGCTCGGGGGCGAGCCGGGCCCGCTCGAGCAGGGGCCAGCCCTCGGCCTGGGAAAGCGCCGCCTCGACCAGCGACGCCAGCGGGATCGCCTCGGGGGCGATCTCCCCCTTCAAAAGCGCCGCTTTCAGCTCCCGGGCGCTGCCCTCGAACTCCCCGAAGCGGAGGACTAGTCTTCCCAAGGACGCGCCCCCGGCCGCAGGAGGCCGATCCTCTCCCGCACCTCCTCCATCACCGGCTCGGCGATGGCGGCGGCCCGCTTCCGGCCCTCCTCCAGCCCCTCCAGCACCCGCTCGGGGTGGGCCCTAAGCTCGGCGGCCCGCTCCTGAATGGGGCCGAGCTCCTTCATCATCGAGTCGAAGAGCATCCGCTTGCACTCGACGCAGCCGATCCCCGCCCGCCGGCACTCGGGCTCGATCACCTCCTTGACCAGCTCGGGCGGCGAGAAGTAGGTGTGGTAGCGCCAGATCAGGCAGCGGGTGGGCT